>CADEGS010000109.1:0-10940 GCA_902826945.1 uncultured bacterium
CCTATGCCTTCACGGTCGACCTGTCGGGCGGCTTCGAGTTCTGCATGCCCGACGGTCGCTTCGGCTACGGCTACCGCGGCGACGGCAACACCGGCCCGCTGCTCTGCCTCACCGGCGACGGTGCCGGCGGCCGCGAGCCCGCGACCGGCAACTCGGACGTATTCGACGTGTGGGCGCCGGACACCAAGGGAGTCAACGTCGGAACCTTCTCCTTCGGAGGGCCACCGAGCAACTTCTCGTCGTGGTACGGCCAGATCGCGCGCGCCGACCTGTCAGGGCACCCTGCGTCGGTCCAGATGATCAACGACCCGAACGGCTGCAACAAGCCGAACTCGTTGATCTGCTCTCCCGCCCGACTCGGACAGGACCTGTGCGTCACCGTGTGCTGTCCGCCGGGATACCTCGCGGCGTTCGTGTTCGCCTACGACACCTGCTTCACCCTCAAGCTGAGCGGTGGTCAGACGCTGCTCTGCCTGGATCTCGGTGGCAGCGGCCCGCTCCTGAACGGCCCGGCGACCCCGATCGGAGGCGGCCTGTTCACGTACAAGCAGTCGGTGCCCAAGAACCTGGATCTCTGTGGCTTCTTCTTCTGCATGCAGGCCATCTGCTGGTTCGGCACGACTCCGTTCGCGTTGACGTCCGCCTGCGCCTTCAGTCTGGGAGGCTGAGGCGGAACCAGCGATCGCGCCGATGCTCGTCCACCCGGGCTGCTGCGGCAGCCCGGGCACGAGCGGTCGCCCCGAGGAGTCCCGGCGCGCAGGCGCGAGCCGGCCTTACAGCTCCTTCAGCGCCTTCACCAGCCCCTCGACGATCTCCTTGCCGTCGCCGAAGAGCATCAGGCTGTTGTCGAGCTGGAAGAGCTCGTTCTTGATGCCGGCGTAGCCGGCGGAGAGCGAGCGCTTGATCACGAACACCGTGCGCGCGTTCCAGACCTGGAGCACCGGCATGCCGGCGATCGGCGAGCTCGGGTCCTTCTCGGCCGCCGGGTTGCAGACGTCGTTCGCGCCGAGCACGATCGCGGCGTCGGCGTTGGCGAACTCGTCGTTGATCTGGTCGAGCTCGTAGAGCTGCTCGTAGGGCACGTCGGCCTCGGCCAAGAGCACGTTCATGTGCCCCGGCATGCGGCCGGCGACGGGGTGGATCGCGTAGCGCACCTCGCAGCCCTTCTTCTCGAGCAGCGTCGCGAGCTCGCGCACCTTGTGCTGCGCCTGCGCGACGGCCATCCCGTAGCCGGGGACGACGATCACCAGGCGCGAGCCCTCGAGGATCGCGGCGGCCTCCTCGACGCTGGCGGACTTGACGCTCGTGTAGCCGCTCTGGTCCTTCGGCGCCGTCTCGCCGAACGTGGCGAAGAGCACGTTCCAGAGCGAGCGGTTCATCGCCTTGCACATGATGCGCGTCAGGATCAGCCCCGACGCGCCGACCAGGGAGCCGGCGACGATCAAGAGGTTGTTCTGCAGCACGAAGCCCGTCGCGCACGCCGCCAGCCCCGAGTAGGAGTTGAGCAGCGAGATCACGACCGGCATGTCCGCGCCGCCGATCGGCACGACCAGCCCGATGCCGAGCGCCAGCGCCAGGACGGCGAGCAGCGCGTGCGAGAGCTCGATCGTCCACGCGCCGTGCGCCTGGAACCCCGCCCACCAGCCGAGCCCCAGGCAGGCCAGCGCCAGCGCCGCGTTGGCCGCCTTCGAGCCCAGCGGCCCGACGCGGCTCTGGTCGAGCTTGCCGGCGAGCTTGGCATAGGCGACCAGGCTGCCCGACAGCGTCACCGCGCCGATCAGGACCGAGAGCAGGAGCGCGATCGCGAAGTCCACGCCGCCGCCGCCAGGCAGGCTGACGGCCCCGGCGACGCTCGTGCCGAGCTCCTCGATCGGATTGGCGAAGCGCAGGATCTCGGCCAGCGCGACCGCCGCCGAGGCGGCGCCGCCCAGGCCGTTGAACAGGGCGACGAGCTCGGGCATGCCCGTCATCTGCACGCGCACGGCCATCACGGCGCCGATCGCCGCGCCCGTCGCCAGCCCGCCCCACAGGACCCACGGGCTGAAGCCCTCCAGCAGGTAGTAGGTCGCTGCGACCGCGAGCAGCATCCCGAGCGCGGCGTACAGGTTGCCCGAGCGCGCCGTGCGCACGCCCGACAGGCGCTTCAGCCCGTAGATGAAGCACAGCGCCGCGGCCATGTAGGCGATCTCGACGATTCCCGCCATGGTCGTCCTGCCCGCCTAGCGGCCGCCGGGCTTCTTGCCGCCCTTCTGGCCGAACATGCGCAGCATGCGGTCGGTGACGAGGAAGCCGCCGACCACGTTGACCGTCGCCATCGCGATGGCGAGGAAGCCCAGCACCTGGCTCGCGAGCGGGTAGTGCGCGCTCGCGCAGTAGAGCGCGCCGACGAGCGTGATCCCGCTGATCGCGTTCGAGCCCGACATCAGCGGCGTGTGCAGCGTCGGCGGGACCTTCGAGATCAGCTCGACGCCGACGAAGATCGCCAGCAGGAGGATCCAGATGCCCGAGACGACGTAGGGCAGGGCGCTCAGCGTCTCGGGCTCGGTGATCTGCAGCGCGAGCGGAACGGTCATCGCGGCGCTCCTTGCCAGGTCTGGGGCGACGTCTCGTCCGCCGCCGGCGGCGGCGCGACGGGGGCGGGCGGCGGCGCCGGGGTCGTCGCGAGCGGCATCCCCAGCGCCTGCGCCGTCGGCGCGTGCCACAGCTCGCCGCCGTGCGTCAGGCGCGCGCCGGCCAGCACCTCGTCCTTGAAGTCGAGCTTCAGCGCGCCGTCCTTGGCGACGAGCAGCTTCAAGAGCGCGAGCACGTTCTTCGCGTAGAGCTGGCTCGCGTGGTGCGGGACGGTCGCGGCCAGGTTCGGGATCCCGACGATCGTGACGCCCTCGCGCTCGACCACCTGGCCGGGCACGGAGAGCTCGCAGTTGCCGCCGCTCTCCACCGCCAGGTCCACGAGCACCGCGCCCTTCTGCATGCGCTGGACCGTCTCGGCGCGCACGAGCAGCGGCGCGCGCTTGCCCGGGATCTGCGCCGTCGTGATCACGAGGTCGGCCTCGACCACGCGCTTCTCGACCTCCTCGCGCTGGCGGCGCAGGAACTCCTCGGACTGCTCCTTCGCGTAGCCGCCCGTGCCCTCCATGTCCTCCATGCCGGGCACGTCGATGAAGCGCGCGCCCAGGCTCTGGACCTGCTCCTTGGCGGCCAGGCGCACGTCGGTCGCCTCGACCACGCAGCCCAGGCGGCGCGCGGTCGCGATCGCCATCAGGCCCGCGACGCCCGCGCCGAAGACGACCGCGCGCGCCGGCGTCACGGTGCCGGCCGCGGTCATCAGGAGCGGGCAGAGCTTCGTCATGTGCGACGCGCCCAAGAGCACCGCCTTGTAGCCCGCCACCGTCGCCTGCGAGCTCAGCGCGTCCATGCTCTGCGCGCGCGTGATGCGCGGCACGAGCTCCATCCCGAGCGCCGTCACGCGCCGCGCGAGCAGCGCGCGCACGAGCTCCGGGTCGGAGCCCGGCGCCAGGAAGCCGACCAGCACGCAGCCCTCGGGCAGGGCGCGCGCCTCCTCGACGCTCGGCGGCGCGACGCGCAGCACGATGCGCGCCTCGTCGGGGCGCCCGTCGGGCACGACCACCGCGCCGGCGGTGGCGTAGTCGCGGTCGGAGAAGCCGGCGCGCTTGCCCGCGCCCTCCTGCACGCGCACGACGAGCCCCTGCGCGGCCAGCTTCTTGGCCGTCTCGGGGGTCGCCGCGACGCGGGTCTCGCCGGCGCGCGTCTCACGCGGAACGAAGGCGATGGTCATGATCGAGGGCGAAAAGGGTAGCAGGCGGGCGCGGCCTGGTCCCGCATTTCTCGGGCTTCGGCTCGCGTGCGCGGCGGCGGTCTAGCGGGCCCCGAAGAGGAAGTCGCTCTCCGCCGACCAGGCCGCGTAGCGGTAGAGCGGCACCAGCCGCGCGAGGCTCGCGACGAGGCCCGCCGCGGCCTCCTCGCTCGCGAGCGCCTCGCGCGCCGGCCCGCGCGGCGCGGGCCACACCGACTCGACCGCGAGCGCGTGCTCGCCCGGCTTCCAGTAGCGCAGGAACTCCTCCAGCCGGTCGGTCGTGAGCTCGCCGCAGCGCCACTCGCCCTTCCAGTCGGCGAGCCGCAGCCGGAAGCCCGCGAGCGCGTTCAGGAGCGCGAGCAGCGGCCCGAGCCCCTCCGCCGCGACGCGCTTCAGGAGGTTCTGCCCGTCGTACCAGGCGTCGGCGTGGACGCGCAGCGAGACCTCGACGCGCTCGGCCTCGACCGCCAGGCACAGGTAGGCGTTGCGGTAGGCCGCGTCGAGGTCGGCGCCGAGCTCCGGCCCGAGCAGCCCGCGCAGCCGCCGCCGCTCGGCCTTCGCGCGCGTGAGGTAGGTCCACATGCGCCGCACGCGCTGGCCGTTGAAGGCGTGCGGGTGGTGCAGGCTCGTGCGCGGCTCGAGCGCGAGGCCGTCCTCGGCGACGCGCGCCGCGGCGAGCTTGCCGAGCGCGAGCAGCTTGCGCCGCAGCACGAGCCGGCGGTCGTTGTACTGCGGGTCGCCGCACAACCCTTCGGAGAGCGCGTGGAAGTCGCCCTCCTCGAGACGGATCGCGCCGGCGAGCGGGCGCGGCTCGGGCTCCACGCCCGAGGCGGCGGTCGAGGGGGGCTTGGGCATCGTGCGGCACGGCCGCGCGCGGAGCGCGCACGGAAGGCGGCGGACAGGATAGAGGAGGCACCGCGCGAGGGTCGAGCGCGCTGAGTGCTCACCCACCGGCGCTGCGCCGACGGCGACCGCCGGGAGGGGCCCGCGCGGGGCCGCGGTGGCGCGGGGAAGAGCCATCGCTCTCCATCGTCCACGGCCCTCCGTATCCTCTGCTCAATGCTCCTCCCCCTCCTCCTCGTCCTCCTCGCGCACGCCGCCGGCCCCGGAGTCGGCCCGGCGCAGGATGCGCGCGCCGAGGAGGTCCGCGGCCCGCAGCGCGATCCCGCGCCCGCCGCGGAGCGAGCTGCCGGGCCCGCGCCCGACGGCCGCGCGCTGCTCGCGGCCGGCAAGCCGGCCGAGGCCGAGGCCTGGTTCTGGAAGGCGCTCGAGGCCTCGCCGCGGCGCGATGCGGCGCTGGCGCTGGGCGTGGTGGACTGCCTGCGCGCGCAGGGGCGGCTGGCCGAGCTCGACGCGCGCGTCCTGGCGCTGCGCCGCGACTGGCTCGCGAGCGATGCGCCGGGCTGGAACACGCTGCACAACGCGCTGATCGCCGCGCGCGCGCTCGACCGCTATCGCGCCGCGGGCGACGTCGGCGGGCTGTGGGCGATCTTCTCCTCGGGCGAGCTGCCGGCCGACGCGATGGCCGCGCTCGACGTCGCGCACCTGCCGCGCGAGCGGCGCCGCGTGGACGAGTACGCCGACTGCTGGGACCGCTTCCGCGACCCGGGGCTGCGCCAGGCCGCGCTCGACGCGCTGCTCGCGCGCCCGGACGCCGCGCGCGACCGCGCCTGGAGCGCGCTCGCCGACCAGGACGCCCGCCCGGCAGAGGCGGTGCTCGCGAGCCTGCACGACGAGCGCGTGCGCGAGCGACTCGCGGCGGCGCTCGAGGCTCACCCCGACGTGCCCGTCGCGCTCGGCATGGGCTGGTGGTACCTGCTGCTCGCGATCGAGGGCAGCGGCCCGTCCTACGACCTGATCGAGCGCCGTGCGCGCCTCGACTCGTGCCACGGCAAGACCGCGCGCGCCGTGCTGGCCCTGCTGCCGCGCGGCCACGCGCCCTGCGGCTTCACCTTCGAGCTGCAGGCCGCCGTCCGCCAGGCCCTCGAGCGCGAGGGCTTCGTCGTCCCCGTCATCGGCGGCGGCGGGCTGTAGGGGGCCCGGCAAGCGCCGCGCGGCGCCGCGGGCGGCTCGCATCCCGCGCGGGCCCGGTAGGATGGTGGCCCCGCAGGCCGCCCCCGTCCCCGGGGCGCACCCCTCCTTGCTGCCATGCGCTTCGCGAACTTCGAGTTCGACCCGCAGGCCGACCGCCTGGGGGAAGGGCCCTCGAGCGAGGTCTACCGCGCCACCGACACGCGGCTCGGGCGCACGGTCGCGCTGAAGATCCTGCGGCCGCACGTCGAGTTCGACCCGCAGGCGCGCGAGCGCTTCGAGCGCGAGGCCAAGCACACGAGCCACCTCGCCCACCCCAACATCGCGACCGTCTACGAGTACGGCGAGGACCGCGGCACGTCCTTCATCGCGATGGAGTACCTCGAGGGGCGCACGCTCGACACGATCATCAAGGACCACACGCTGGGCTTCGAGGAGGGCCTGCGCATCGCGCTGCAGGTGTCCTCCGCCCTGACGCTGGTGCACGAGCGCGGCCTGATCCACCGCGACCTGAAGCCGGCCAACGTCATGGTGATGGACGACGGCACGGCCAAGCTGCTCGACTTCGGCATCTGCCGCAGCACGGCCGAGTCGAACATCACGCAGGAGGGCATGCTCGTCGGCACCGTGCTCTACATGGCGCCCGAGCAGGTGCTCGGCGGCGAGATCGACGTGCGCGCGGACGTCTTCGCGCTGGGCTCGGTCTTCTACCACGCGATCACCGGACGGCTGCCCTTCCCCGGCAACTCGTTCCCAGAGGTCTGCATGGCGATCCTCGAGGCGCGCCCGCAGCCGCCGGCGCGCATCCGCTCGGGCTTCCCCGAGCCGCTCGAGACCTTCCTCCTGCGCTGCCTCGAGCGCGACCCCGAGCGCCGCTTCCCGCACGCCGGAGCGGCCTACGGCGCGCTGCTCGGCGTGGCCGAGCACCTGCGCCTGCAGACGAGCAGCGACGAGAGCGTCAACGTCGGCGGCCGGCTCTACATCACGCCGCTCTCGGTCCAGGACCTGGAGGAGACGAACTTCGCGCGCGGCCTGCGGCGCGACCTGTCGAGCGAGCTGGCGCGCTCGACGCGCCTCGAGGTGGCGCTGCCCGAGCGCGAGGGCGAGCTGCCCGAGGACCTGGCCGGCGCCTACGTGATGCGCGGCACGCTGCACGTCGAGGGCGAGCACGCCGCGCTCGACGTGACGCTCGAGCGCTCGAGCCGCAACGGGCGCTCGGACACGATCTCCATCTGGCGCGAGCGCATCGAGCACACCGACGCCGACGAGTGGGGCCTGCAGGCCAAGCTCGTCTCCTCGCTGGTGCGCGCGGTGAAGCGGCGCCTGGCGGAGTTCACGCTGGCGCCGCCGGCGCGCGACCGGCGCGATCCCGAGCGCGCGCGCGCGCTGGCGCGGCACGCGCACGAGGTGCTGCACCGCGGCACGACGCGCCACCTGATGACCGCCATCAGCTCGTTGCGGCGCGCGCTCGAGGAGGACCCGGGCTGCGCGCTGGCGCACGCCGGGCTGTCCGAGGCGCTGGCGCGCAAGTTCCTGTACTGGGACGGCGACCGCTCGTTCCTGCGCGAGTCGCGCGAGGAGGCGCGCCTGGCGCTGGCCTACGACCCGCGCTGCGCGGAGGCGCACACGGCGCTCGGCTACGGCCACCAGGTCTCCGGCGACAAGAGCGAGGCGCAGCGCGACTACCGCCTGGCGATCCAGATCGACCACGAGGAGTGGCTGGCGCACCGCCTGCTGGGCGCGATGCTCGCGCGCCAGGGCAACTTCGAGGGCGCCTCGCCGCTCCTGCAGCGCGCGATCGCGCTGCGCCCGACGCACGTCGGCTCCTACGACCACCTCTACGGCGTCCTGGTGCGGCTCGACCGCTACCAGGAGGCGATCGAGGTGGCCGACCGCGGCATCGGCACCGGGCGTCGGCACCTGCTCGCCGCGCCCGACGACCAGGAGGCGCGCTTGCACACGGCGCTCTTGCTCGTGCGCATGGGTCGCGCCGACGAGGCGCGCCGGCTGGTGGCCGAGGCGCGCGCGCGCTCCCCCAAGGACGCCTACACCTGCTTCCACGCCGCGAGCGCGACCGCGCTCCTGGGCGACCTCGACGAGGCGCTCGGCATGCTGGCCGAGGCCAAGCAGCGCGGCTTCCACCTGTCGAGCGAGATGCTCTCGAACGGCGACCTCGACCCGCTGCGCGGGCGGCCCGAGTTCCAGGCGCTGGCGCGCTGAGCGCGATGGCCGGGCCGCCGCTGCTGGTCGCGCTCGACACCGAGAGCGCGGCGCTCTCGGGCCCGCCGCACGTGATCGAGCTCGGCGCGGTGCGCTTCCGCGGCGGCGAGGCGCTGGAGCACTTCCAGTCGCTCGTGCGGCCCGAGCGCGCGATCGCGCCGGAGGCCAGCGACGTGCACGGCATCGAGGACGACGACGTGCGCGACGCCGACGACGCGCCGCGCGCGCTGGCGCGCTTCGCCGCCTGGGCCGGCGCGGACGCGCTCGTCGCGCACGACGCGCGCGCGGACGGCTGGGCGCTCGGCTTCTGCTGCGCGCGCCATCGGCTGGCGCCGCCGCCGGGCCCGCTGCTCGACTCGCTGGCGCTCGCCCGGCGCGCCTTCCCGGGCCTCCCCGACCACCGCCTGGCGACGCTGGCCGAGCACCTGGGGCTCGAGACCGACGGCATGCACCGCGCCCTCTTCGACGCGACGCTCGTCTGGCAGGTCGTGGACGCCTGCGCCGCGGAGCTCGGCGGCTGGGACGCGCTCGACCTCGCGCGCCTCGCGGCGCTGGCCGGCGCGCGCACGATCGCGGGCTGCGCACCCGGACGGCCGGGGCGGCGGCCGGCCCTGGTGCGCGCGCTCGAGCGCGCGGCCGCTGACGAGCAGGAGGTGCGCCTGCTCTACGGCGCCCCCGACGCCCCGCCCGCCGCGCTCCTCGTGCGTCCCCGCTGGCTCTACCAGGTCCAGCGCCGGGCCTACCTGGAGGCCGAGTGCGTGGCCTCCGGCACGCTGAAGACCTACCGGCTGGACCGCGTGCGCCGGGTGCTCGCCCCTTCCTGAGGAGCGGAAACGCCGCCGGCCTTCGACTCCCGCCGAGCGCGCCGCTACCTTCTTCCGCCTTCCGCGCGCGAGAACCGCCCGCGCCCCCGCCATGAGCGCCCCCGAAGAGATCCGCAACATCGCCATCGTGGCCCACGTCGACCACGGCAAGACGACGCTCGTCGACGCCATGTTCGCCTTCGCCGGCACCTTCCGGACGAACCAGAGGGTCGAGGAGCGCGTGATGGACTCCGACGCGCAGGAGCGCGAGCGCGGCATCACGATCCTGGCCAAGAACACCTCGATCCAGTACCGCGGCACGCGCATCAACGTCGTGGACACGCCCGGCCACGCCGACTTCGGCGGGCAGGTCGAGCGCACGCTGGCGATGGCCGACGCGGTGCTGCTCCTGGTGGACGCGCACGAGGGGCCGATGCCGCAGACGCGCTTCGTGCTGCGCAAGGCCTTCGAGCGCGGCCTGCCCGCGCTGGTCCTGATCAACAAGGTCGACCGTCCCGACCAGCGCGCCGAGGAGGTGCTGGACGAGATCTTCGACCTGTTCGTCGAGCTCGGCGCCGACGACCGGCAGCTCGACTTCCCGGTGCTCTACGGCTCGGGGCGCGACGGCTGGGTCGCGCGCGACGCGCACGCGCGCGGCGGCGACCTGCTGCCGCTCTTCGACATGATCCTGGAGAAGGTGCCGCCGCCGCCGCAGGACGACGACGCGCCGGTGCAGTTCCAGGCGGCCACGCTCGACCACGACGACTTCGTCGGCCGCATCGGCATCGGGCGCGTCGTGCGCGGCACGCTGCGCCTGGGGCAGAAGGTCGTCCTGGCGCACCCCGGGCGCGAGTCGACGCCGCTGGCGGTGGTCAAGACGCTCTACCGCTACGAGGGCCTCAAGCGCGTCGCGGCCGACGTCGTGCGCGCGGGCGACATCGCGGTCGTGGCCGGCATCGAGGTGCTCGAGATCGGCGACACGCTGTGCGACCCGGAGCACCCCCAGGCGCTGCCGGCCATCCGCGTCGACGAGCCGACGATCTCGATGATCTTCCAGGTGAACGACTCGCCGTTCGCCGGCCGCGAGGGCACGTTCGTGACGAGCCGCCACCTGCGCGCGCGCCTGGAGCGCGCCGCGCTGCGCGACGTCGCGCTGGAGCTCGCCGACGCCGGCGCCGGCGAGGCCTTCGAGGTCAAGGGCCGCGGCGTGATGCACCTCGGCGTGCTGGTCGAGAACATGCGCCGCGAGGGCTACGAGTTCTGCGTCGGCAAGCCGCACGTGATCATCAAGGACGTCGACGGCGTGCGCTGCGAGCCCTACGAGCGCGCCTCGATCGAGTGCCCCACCGGCGCCGCCGGCCGCGTGATCGAGTACCTCGGCCGCCGCCGCGGCGAGCTCCTGCACATGGAGCCCTTCGGCGAGACGCAGACCAAGGTCGAGTTCGTCGTGCCCGCGCGCGGCCTGATCGGCGCGCGCACTGCGCTGCTCACGCTCAGCCAGGGCGAGGCGATCCTGAGCCACGTGTTCGACTCGTGGAAGCCCGACGGCGGGCGCATCCCGCGCCGCTCGAACGGCGTGCTGATCGCCGACCGCTCGGGCCAGACGCTCGCCTACGGCCTGAACTACCTCGCCGACCGCGGCACGTTCTTCGTCGCGCCGGGCGACGAGGTCTACGAGGGCATGGTCGTCGGCGAGAACAACAAGCTCGAGGACCTCTCGGTCAACGTCACGCGCGCGAAGAAGCTCTCGAACATGCGCGCGGCGGGCAAGGACGACAACATCAACCTGCCTCCGCCGCACGTGATGTCGCTCGAGGAGGCGCTCGAGTACATCGAGGACGACGAGCTGCTCGAGGTCGCGCCCAAGAGCCTGCGCCTGCGCAAGCGCGTGCTCAGCGCCGAGGAGCGCAAGAAGCAGGCGCGCGTGCGCTGACCGCGGGCCCGAGCCCGCCCCCGCGGTCGGCGCGGGCGCTGGGCCGCGGCCGGAACGCGCGGCACCTCTCGCCGCATCGCCTCGGATTCCAGGACTCGCGCACGGCCCGGACCGGAACGGCGCGGCGCTCTCCCGGCGC
>CADEGS010000109.1:11040-14209 GCA_902826945.1 uncultured bacterium
CGCTCTCCCGGCGCCGCGCTCTCCCGGCGCCGCGCTAGCCTGGAGCGCGGAGAGAGCTCTTCCCATGCCGCACGCCGCCGCCCTCGCGCTCTGTCTCGTCCTCGCGCCCGCCCAGGATCCTGCCGCCGACGAGCTGGCGCGCGCGCGCTGGATCGAGGGCCGCGTCGCGCTCCCCGCGGGCACGCCCGCGGACGAGCCGGTGCGCGTCGAGGCGATCGGGCCCAGGTTCGAGGGCGGCGGCCACCACGCGGCGGACGTCGGTGCCGACGGCCGCTTCCGGGTGGCCGTCCCCGAGCGCACGCGGACGCTGCGCCTGGAGCTGCGCGCGCCGCACCTGCGGCTGGCGGGGCCCGTGCGGCTGCGCGTGGCCGAGCTCGGTCCGGAGATCGTCCTCGCGCCGCTCCTCGGCGGACACCTCGCCGGTCGCATCGCCGTCCCGGTGAACGACGGGCAGCTCGTGCTCGACGGCTTCGAGCCGGGCGCCACGGACTCGGACCCGGTCGCGGGGTTCCGGGAGACGCTCGCCGCGGACGGGTCCTTCTCCTTCGGCGGCCTGCCGCTCGAGCTCGAGTACCGCCTGCGCGCGAAGAGCGGCGGGCGCGACCTCTCCGTCGAGGGCCTGAGCGTGGTGGCGGGAGCGACCGTGACGCTCTCCGTGCTCGAGGAGGAGCCCCCGCGGATCCGCGGCCGCGTGATCGACGAGCAGGGCCGCGCGCTCGAGGGCGTGCGCCTCTTGCGCGAGGTCGGGGACGCGCTGCGCACCGGCGCGGACGGCCGCTTCGAGCGCCCGGCCCGTCGCGCCGGAGGCGGCTGGATCCGAGGCAGCGACGGGTGGCTCTGCGCCGAGGGGCACCAGCCCCTGCACTGGTCGTTCGGGACGAGCGAGCTCGGCCTCGAGGCGACCTTCGTCCTGCGCCCCGCGCTCCCGCTCGCGGGGCGCGTGCTGCACGCCGACGGGACGCCGGCGGCCGGCTGGCGCGTCGAGGCGCTCGAGCGCGAGCGCGGCGAGCCGCCCCGGCCCCGGAGCTGGCCCGTCTTGCCGAAGCCGGTCGAGCTCGGGCTCGACGGGGGGCCGGACGTGCCCGAGCCTCCGCTCGCCCGCGTCCAGGCGACGGCCGACGCGCAGGGACGCTTCGCGCTCGACGTCGCGAGCGCGCGCCCGCTGCGCGTCGCGGCCTGGGGCGCGCGCGACGGCCGGCGCGAGGTCGCCCAGCTCGAGGGCGCGCGCGCCGGCGGCGCGTCGCTCGAGCTCGTGCTCGGGCCCGGCGCCGCGGTCACCGGTCGCGTGCAGGACGAGAACGGCGCGCCGCTCGCGGACGTGCCGCTGCGCGCCGTGCGCGGAGCCGCGGCGAGCGAGGCGGAGGTCGTCGGCGACGCGCGCAGCGACGCGCGCGGCGTGTACCGGATCGAGGGGCTGCAGCCCGGCACGTGGAGCGTGGAGGTCCTCGACCCGACGCTGCTCGTCGCCGAGGAGGTCGAGGCGATCGTCGGGAGCGAAGGGCCGGCGCTGGCGCTCGAGCCCGTCGTCGCGCGCCGCGCCGCGGCCCTCTCCGGACGCGTCGTGGACGCGCGGGGCCGCGGGCTCGTCGCCTCGCTGCACGCCTATCCGGCGCACTCGATCCGGCTCCTGGGCGACCTGCCCGACGCGCGCGGCGAGTCGGCGCCGGACGGCGCGTTCGCGCTCGGGGGCGTCCCGGTCGGCGGGGTGCAGGTCGTCGTCGGCGCTCCGGGCCACGCCGAGCGGCTGCTCACGCTCCAGCTCGAGCCCGGCGAGACGCATGCGCTCGGCACGCTGGCGCTCGAGTCCGGGGTGCGCGTGAGCGGAGTCGCCTACGAGCGCTCCGGAGCGCCGCTCGCCGGCGGCGAGGTACGGCTCTTCGGGATCGAGGCGGTCCTGGGCCCCGAGGCGACCTGCGTGACAGACCTGGAGGGCCGCTTCACCTTCGATCGCGTCGCGCCCGGCCCGCACGAGCTCGTCCCGGGCGGGCTGCTCGGCGACCTCGCGCTGCAGCGCTTCGACGTCGGGAGCGAGGACCTCACGCTCGAGATCCGACCTTGCGACGCGAGCTGCGTCGTCACCGTCGAGGTCGAGGTGAGCGGATCCCACGGCCCGCTCGCGGGCGGGAGAGTCTTCCTCACGCAGCGCGAGGCGATCGCCCCGCAGGCGAACCGCGAGGGCGCGGAGCTGGAGCCCGGCCTCTACGAGGTCGTCTGCGAGCCCGGCGACGTCTGGGTCACCGTGCTCGACGCGCAGGACGTGCTGCTCGCGCGCGAGCCGCGCCGCGTCGAGGAGCGCGAGCTGGGCGGCGCGCTGCAGGCGATGGCCGTCGAGCTCCCCGGCGGGCGCGTACGGCTCGTCGTCCGCTCCGGGGGCGAGCCGAGCTGGGAGGACGCCTGGATCGAGCCGGCCGACTGGATGGACGCGCTGCCCTTCGGCCCGACCGGGCTGGTGGACGGCCGCGCCGTCTTCCGCCACCTGCCCGACGGCCGCTACCGCGTGCTGGCCGGCAGCTCGGCCTGGGCCTGGGACGAGCCCGAGCTCGAGCTCTACGGCACGGCCGTCGCCGAGGTCGAGGTGCGCGGCGGCGAGCGCGCGACGGTCCGCCTGGAGCTGCCGCCGGCGTGCGGGCTCGAGGGTGTCGTGCGCGACGAGAGCGGGGACAGCGTGCCCGGCGCGCGCCTGTGGGTGTGGACGGAGGAGGGCGTGCCGCTCGACCTCTGCGACCTCGGCAGCGACGCGAGCGGCCGCTTCGCCACCTGGAACCTGCCGAGCCCGGTGTGGGTGGCGGCCGGCTCCGGCCTGGCGGCGAGCGCGCCCGAGCGCCTGGCCCTCGAGCCGGGGCGCGCGCGCACGGTCGAGCTCACGCTGCGCCCGGCGACGATGCTCGCCGTGCGCCTGCTCGACGCCGGCGGACGCCCCGTGCGCGGCGAGCTGCGCGCCCTCGACGAGGCGGGCCGCGCCTACCGCGCGCTGGCGCAGCGCCGCGCGCTGAGCGAGCCGGGCGAGCTCGACGGCCACACGTCGTTCTACGACGGCTTCTTCCTGTTCCTCGGCCCGCTCCCTCCCGGCCGCTGGCGCGTGCAGGCGAAGACCTGGGACGGCCGGCGCGCCGAGACCGCGCTCGAGCTGGGCGGCGGCGAGGAGCGCCCGCTCGAGCTGACGCTGCGC
>CADEGS010000110.1 GCA_902826945.1 uncultured bacterium
AGGTCGAGGACTACTACTTCGAGATGCGCAAGCAGCTCCTCGAGTACGACGAGGTGATGGACCAGCAGCGCAAGACGGTCTACCGCGTGCGCCAGGAGGTCCTGGAGGGCGTCGAGCTGCGCGAGAAGGTGTTCGAGATGTTCGGCAACGTCGTCGCGCGGCGCGCGGCGGCCTTCACGGGGGACGCCTCGGGCTTCGCCGGCTGGTACCAGCGCACCTTCGGGATCGAGCTGCCCGAGGAGCCCGCCGCGCGCGCCACGGCCGAGGAGGCCGACACCGAGCCGGCGCTGGCCGCCGCTCGCTCGCGCTACGAGGAGCGCGAGACGGAGCTCGGCCAGGAGCTGATGCGGCGCGTGGACCAGCACCTCTTGCTGCACGCGATCGACACGAAGTGGATGGACCACCTGCGCGCGATCACCGCGCTGCGCCAGGGCATCGGGCTGCGCGGCTACGCGCAGAAGGACCCGAAGAACGAGTACAAGGCCGAGGGCTTCGCGCTCTACGAGAAGCTGCTCGAGGCGATCGAGGACGAGGTGGCGAGCCTGATCCTGCGCGTGCAGGTGCGCGCGCCCGGCCAGGAGCCGGCGCAGCAGGCGCCGCCGAGCGGCTTCGCCGGCCCGCCGCCGTCCTACGCCGCGCGCGCGGCGGCCGCGCAGGCGACCGCCCGCCCGCCCGTGCCCGCCCCGCGGCGCCCGCCGCCGCCCTCGGCGGCCTTCGACCAGATGCGCCGCGTCCAGGCGCTCGAGGCGGCCCGCGCGCGCGCGACGGGCAAGCCGCCCGAGCCGCCGCCGCCCCCGCCGCTCGACGTCGCGAGCACCGGGCGCAACGACCCGTGTCCGTGCGGCAGCGGGAAGAAGTTCAAGAAGTGCCACGGGCAGGCGAGCTGAGCGCCGCCGCGTCCGGCGCGACGCGCCCCGAGGCCTGGCGCGCGGTGCGCACCGGCGACGGCAGCGCGACGCTCGCGCACCCGCTCCACGGCGCGCTGTGCCACTCCGACGCCGGCGCCTGGCAGCAGGCGCGCGAGCGCTACGCGGGGGGCTGCCGGCTCGCGGCGCGCGCGCGGGCCGGCGCCGCGCTGCGCCTGCTCGACGTCGGCACGGGGCTCGGCTGGAACCTCGCCGCCGCGCTGGCGGCGCTGGAGCCGGCGGGCGGCGCGCTCGAGGCCTGGAGCCTCGAGCGCGATCCCGGCGTGCTGCGCGCGGCGCTCGGCCTCGCGGGCGAGGCGTGCGGGCCGGCCGCGGCCGAGCGCTGGCACGCGCCCGTGCGCGACGCGCTCGCGCGCGCGCTCGACGCGGCCGAGCGCGGCGCTTCCGCGGACCGCGCGGCGACGCCGCTGCCGGGCGGGTCGCGGCTCGTGCTGCTGCTCGGCGACGCGCGCGAGACGCTCCCGCGGCTGCCGGCCGACCTGCGCTTCGACGCGGTCTTCCTCGATCCGTTCGCGCCCGCGGTGGAGCCCGAGCTGTGGCAGCCGGCCTTCCTGCGCGCGCTGGCGGAGCGCATGGCGGAGGGGGCCTGGCTCGCGACCTACGCCGCCGGCCTGGCGGTGCGCGCGGGGCTCGCCGCGGCGGGCCTGTGCGTGGGCGCGGGCCCGCGCGTCGGCCGCAAGCGCGAGGGGACGCTGGCCGGCCGCGGCGTCGAGCCGCCGCCGCTCACGCCGCGCACCGCGCGCCGCGTGGCGCGCCGCGCGCAGGCGCTGCGCTCCGCCGCGCCCTGAGCCCCGGCGGCACCGCTGGCGGCCCCGCGCGGGCCGGTCGCGCCGGGAACTCCGGGCGGGCCTCGACCCGGCCCGGCCCCGCGGCCGACAGGGAGGACGGACCGTCCCCCCGGAGCGACCCCATGGAGACCCTGCGACTGATCCTCTTCCTCGCCGTGCTGGGCGTGCTCGGCACCGGCGGCGTCCTGTACCTGTGGGGCGGCGGCGACGGCGTCTTCACCGACGAGGGCGCGGAGGTCGTGGGCGCGCCGGCCGAGCGCGTCTTCCTGAGCCTGCTCGACCCCGACGACCGCAAGCGCTGGGTCGAGGGCGCGAGCGACTGCCGGCGCCAGGACTTCGGCGCGTGGAAGGTGGGCTCCGAGCTGCTCGAGACGCTGGAGCGGGAGGGGCGCACGCTCGAGCGCACGCTGCGCGTCGTCGAGATCCAGGAGGGCAAGTCGGTCGCGTTCGAGACGGAGGAGGACGGCATCGCCATCCGCTACCGCTACCAGCTCGGCGCGCACAACACCGGCCGCTCGTCGCGCGTCCTCTTCTCGATCGAGGCGCGCTACCACGGCTTCTGGAACGAGCTGCTGGAGCCGCTGCGCGGCGGCGCGCTCTTCGAGCGCACGCGGCGCGAGCTGGCGGTCCTCGCGGGGCTGGACCTCGTGATCTGAGCGCGGCGCGCGCTCAGCGCCCGGCGCGCGCCGCGCGCTGGCTCGCGCGCGCCGGACGCGCGGGCACGAGCTCGGGGCCCTCCGGCCCGTCGTCGAACGGTCCGTCCTCGGCCAGGTCGCGCGCCAGCGGCCCGCTCGTGCGCGGCCCGCGCAGCGCGGTCGCGAGCGCGCGCCAGGGGCGCGCGAAGGCGTCGTTGACGGCCGTCGGCTCGAAGCCGCAGTGCATCTGGCAGCGCGCGCACTTCTCGTTCCGGCCCAGGCCGTAGGCGTCCCAGTCGGTCGTCTCCATCAACGCGCGGAAGCTCGGCGCGAAGCCCTCGTCGACGAGCAGGTAGCACGGCCGCTGCCAGCCGAACACGTTGCGCGTCGGGTTGCCCCAGGGCGTGCACTGGTAGCTCCGGTTGCCGGCCAGGAAGTCGAGGAACAGGGACGACTGGTTGAAGCGCCAGCGCCGGCCGCGGCCGCGGCGGAAGAGCGCGCGGAAGAGCTCCTTGCTGGCGCGCCGCTCGAGGAACACGTCCTGGCGCGGCGCGCGGCGGTAGTCGAAGCCCGGCGAGACGGTCACGCCCTCGACGCCGAGCTCCATCGCCAGGTCGAGGAAGGCGGCGCAGCGCTCGGGGTCGGCGCCGGCGAAGAGCGTGCAGTTGATCGTCACGCGGTGGCCGCGCGCCAGCGCCGCGCGGATCGCGCGCGTGGCGATGTCGAACACGCCCTCCTTGCAGACCGAGGCGTCGTGCTCCGCGCGCAGCCCGTCGAGGTGCACCGAGAACGTCAGGTAGCGCGAGGGCGCGTAGCGGTCGAGGTGCTTCTCGAGCAGGAGCGCGTTCGTGCACAGGTACACGAACTTCCTGCGCGCGACGATGCCCGCCGCGATGGCCGGCATGTCGGGGTGCAGGAGCGGCTCGCCGCCGGGGATCGAGACCACCGGCGCGCCGCACTCGTCCACGGCGTCGAGGCACTCCTGCACGCTCAGGCGGCGGCGCAGGACCTCCTCGGGATAGTCGATCTTGCCGCAGCCGGCGCAGGCCAGGTTGCAGCGGAAGAGCGGCTCGAGCATCAGCACGAGCGGGTAGCGGCGCACGCCGCGCAGCCGCTGGCCGAGGACGTAGGCCCCGACGCGGGCGATCTGGACGAGCGGGAGGCCCATGGGGTCGCGCGCGGCGAGGCCGCGCGACAGAGCAGGGTAGCCCAGCGCGCCGGGCGGACGCGAACGGGAAACGCTCGCCGCCCGTCGGGCTCAGCGCGCCCCGGCCTGCGCGGGGCCGGCGAGCATGGCGGGCAGCACGACGAGCGAGCAGACGAGGCTCCAGGCGATCCCGATCGAGAGGATCGTGCCCATGCTGGCCGTGCCCGGGTGCGCGGACGCGGACAGGCTGGCGAAGCTGCACAGCGTCGTCAGCGCGCTGTAGACGATCCCGCGCGCCGTGCTCGTCTCCAGCAGGCCGCGCCGCACGCTGCGCGCGCGCAGGACCACGTGCAGGCTGCCGTCCACCCCCGTCCCGAGCAGCAGGGGCAGCCCGATGACGTTGGCGAAGTTGAACGGCAGGTCGAGCGCGACGAGCGTGGCGCCCGTCAGCGCGGCCGCCAGCAGGAGCGGCGCGAGGACGAGCAGGGTCTCGCGCGCCGAGCGCAGCAGCACGGCCAGCAGCACCACGATGGCGACCAGCGCCGCGGCCAGCGCCTGGCGGAAGGCGCCCACGACGGCGTCGCCCGAGTCCAGGATCGTCGAGGGCGCCCCGGTCGCGCGCGGGGCGACCGAGCGCACCGCGTCCACGAAGCGGCGCATCGCGCGGGGCTCGTCGAGGTCGTCGGCCGGGAAGGCCTCGACGCGCCAGCTCCCCTGCGGGCTGCGCCAGCGCGCGACGAGCTCGGGCGGCAGGTCGTCCGCTCCGAAGCCCCGGGCCGCGAGCGAGCGGCCGAGCCGCTCCAGGCTCTCGGGCAGCGTGGCGAGCAGCGCGCGCTCGAGCGCGTCCGTGCGCCGGGCCGCCTCCTCCGCCGGCGCGCGCGCGAGGGCGTCCTGGAAGCGGCCGAGGGCCGCCCCGAGGCCGCGCGCGGCCTCGTCCCCGGGGGCGCGCGCGACGCGCGCGTCGAGCGCGCCCGCCAGCGCGTCCAGCGCGTCGGCGCGCTCGGCCGCGCTCGAGGCGTCGCCGTCCGCCGGCCGCGCCGCGAGGTCGAATCCGACGAGCAGCGAGAGCTCGTCCAGCGCCTCCAGCTTCGCGGGCTGGCCGCCGGGCACGAAGCTCGCGAGCGTGAGCGCGCGGCCGACGGCCGGCAGCGCGCGCAGCGCCGCGGCCGTGCGCTCGGCCTCCGCCCGGTCCGCGGCCAGCGCGTTCAGGCTCCAGGGCGGCGTGCCGCTCTGCTCGAGCAGGTCGCGGAAGGTCGCGACCGACTCGCTCGCCTCGTCGCGCAGGTTCAGCGGGTTGGCGTCGAAGCGCACGCGCGCGAGCAGCGCCAGCGAGAGCGCGCCCAGCGCGCCGGCCCCGACGCGGATCGCGATGCGCCGCCGCTCGGGCAGCGCGAGGACGCGTCGCGCGCGCGGCGAGAGCGCGCGCGCGTCGCGCGGGGCGACGCGCAGCGGCCCGAGCACGAACAGGGCCGGCAGCACGGCCAGCGTCGACGCCACCCCGAGCAGCATGCCCGTGCCCGAGATCAACCCGAGCTCCGAGACGCCGGAATAGGCCGTCGGGACGAAGGCGTAGAAGCCGATCGCGGTCGTGAGCGCGCACAGGACGAGCGAGGGCCCGACGTCGAGCGCGGCCGCGCGCGCCGCGCGCGCGTGGTCGCGCGTCTGCGCCAGGAGCTCCTGGAAGCGCAGGGCCAGGTGGATCGCGTGGTCCACGCCCAGCCCGAGGTAGAGCGCGGCGAAGGCGATCGAGATCAGGTTCAGGTGCGCCACGGCGGCCATGGCGAAGGCCGCCGTCTGGACCAGGCCGCCGAGCAGCGCGACCTGCACCGCCAGCACGAGCCGCCACGAGCGCAGGCCCCAGGCGAGCACGGCCAGCACCAGCGCGAGCACGACGGCGGCGATGCGCTCCGAGCCGGTGAGCACGCTGGCGAGCTCCTCCTGGTCGAGCGCGACGCCGCCCGTGAGCCGCACGCGCGCGGCCGGCGCGTCCGCGCTCGCCAGGGCCGCGGCCTGCTCGCGCACGAAGGCGATCGCGCGCTCGCCGGGGAAGAGCGCGCCGTAGTCCAGGCGCGGCTGGAGCACGACGAGTTGCCGGCGCAGCTCGCTCGCCTGCGCTCCGCCGACGAGCTCCTGCCACGAGAGCGTCGCCGGCCGCCCGGCGCCGACCTCCGCCAGCACGAGGTCGAGCTGCGCGAAGAGCGCGTCGAGCTCGAGCGCCGCGTCCTCCTCGTCCAGCGCCTGCACCAGGAGCGCGCACAGCCCGCGCAGCGTCGGGTCGCGCGCCAGCCGCCCGAGGAAGGGCTGCACCTGCGCCAGGCGCGTCGCGAGCCGGTCGAGCTCGGCGGGGGAGAGGAACAGCAGCCCGTGCGCCTCCAGGAAGGGGTCGACGAGCGGCAGGAACACCGTGCGGAACAGGTCGTCGCGCGCGGCGCAGGCCCGCGCCAGCGCGCGCGCCGTCGCGCGGGCGCCCTCCGGCGTGGAGGCGTCGATGACGACGACCAGCGTGTGCCCGAGCTGCGGGAACTCCTCCTCGAGGCGCGCCTGCACGCGCCGGAAGGGGAGCTCGGGCGACACCATCGCGTCGCGGTCGGTCGAGATCCGGAAGCGCGTGGCCGTGTACCAGGCCGAAGCGGCGGTCAGCGCGACGAAGGCGAGCACCGTCGCGAGCGGGCGGCGCAGCGCGAGCGCCACCCAGGCGCGGAGCGCCCGCTCGAGCGGACCCGTGCGCGGCTCGCGGGGAGGCACCGCGAGCCTACTCGCCGTCGCCGCCCTGCTCCTGGCGGCGGATCTGCTCCTGCAGCCGCGCCAGGAGGCCGTCGAAGCCCTCCTGCCGGAAGAGCGACTCGTATTCCGCGCGCCGCACGGCCAGGTCGCTCACGCCGTCCACCGTGATGTTCAGGATGCGCCAGCGCCCGCCTTCGCGGCGCAGCAGGTAGTCGAAGGCCACCGGCGCGCCCGCGGGCCGCACCAGGCGGCTCTGGACCTGCACGCCGCCGCGCAGCGCGCGCTCGCCGGTGCGCTCGAAGCGCTCGCCCCGCGAGCGCTCGAAGCGCGCCGCGTAGGTCGCGACGGTCAGGTCGCGGAAGGCGCGCGCGAAGCGCTCGCGCTGCTCCGGGCCGATCGCGTCCCAGAAGCCCTTGCCGACCAGGCGCGCGAGCAGCGGCAGGTCGTGCGTGTCCTCGAGCACGGGCGCGAGCAGCGCGCGCCGGCCCTCGTAGCCGAGCGTCTCCCCGCGCGCCATGGCGTTGGCCAAGGCGTCCTGCAGGCGCGCGATCGTCTCGGTCGCGGTCTCGGCGGCGCGCGCGACCTGCGCGTCGAGCCAGAGGGCGAGCGCGCCGGCGTCGGCCGCCTGCGGGGCGCGCGCGCGCAGCGCCTCGGCCTGCGAGGCGCCGTCCACGAGCACGTCGCGCACGCGCCACGCACCCTGCGCCGCGCCCAGCAGGGCGACCAGCGGCGCGCCCTCGCCCCCGGCCAGGGCGACGGTCACGCGCGCGCGGCCGTCCTGCTCCTCGGCCAGCGCGGGCGGAGCGAAGCGCGGCGCGCCCGCGTCCTCGACCGCCGCCGCGTAGCGCGCGGCGCACCAGCGGCCGAGCGCCGCCGCGAGCGACGCGTCCGCCGCGCCGGGCTCGGCGGAGAGCAGCGCGCCGGCGAGCGCGCCCAGGTCGTGGGTCGCGCGCACGACCGGCTCCAGGAGCAGGGCGCGCTGCGCGAAGGCGGGCGCGGGGTCCGCGCCTCCGAGCTCCTCCAGCGCCGCGCACAGCCGCGCGACCGGCGCGAGCGGCCCGGCGACGTCCTGCGCGCGCCCAGCCGAGGTCAGGAAGGCGGCGGCGAGCGCGGCGGCGAGCGCGGGGCGGAGCATGTGGCGAGCGCTCAGGACGGGCGCGGCGGCGCGGAGCCGGGCCGCGCGCCGCGCGCCGCGTCGTAGTAGTCCAGGCCCGAGTGGTCCACGACCTCCTCGCCCATCAGGAGCCGCAGCGTGTTCTTCAGCTTCATGTGCTGGATGAACAGGTCGTGCTCGGGGTAGAGGTCCGCGCGGTGCTGCGGCGACTTGAAGTAGAAGGACAGCCACTCCTGGATGCCGCGCAGCCCGGCGCGCGCGGCCAGGTCGAGGAACAGCGCCAGGTCGAGCACGATCGGCGCCGCCAGGATCGAGTCGCGGCACAGGAAGTCGATCTTGATCTGCATCGGCATCCCGAGCCACCCGAAGATGTCGATGTTGTCCCAGCCCTCCTTCGCGTCGCCGCGCGGCGGGTAGTAGTCGATGCGCACCTTGTGGTAGTGGTTCCCGTAGAGCTCCGGGTAGGCCTCGGGCTGCAGGATCGAGCTCAAGACCGAGGTCTTGGTCTTCTCCTTCGAGCGGAACGAGCCCGGGTCGTCGAGCACCTCGCCGTCGCGGTTGCCGAGGATGTTCGTCGAGTACCAGCCGTTGAGCCCGAGCATGCGCGCCTTGAGCGCCGGCGCGATGACGGTCTTCATCATCGTCTGCCCGGTCTTGAAGTCCTTGCCCGCGATGGGCGCGCCCTGCTCCTGCGCGAGCTCGACCATGGCCGGCACGTCGGCGCTCAGGTTCGGCGCGCCGTTCGCGTAGGGGATGCCCAGGCGCAGCGCTGCGTAGGCGTAGACCATCGAGGGCGGGATGGCGGGGTCGTCCTGCTCGAGCGCGCGCTCCAGCGCGGCCAGGTCGCGGTGCGCGGGCGAGTCCTCGGGCAGGACCTCGGTCGAGCCGCACCAGACCATCACCAGGCGCCGCGCGCCGCTGCGCTCGCGGAAGGCCTGGATGTCGTCCATGACCTGGCGCGCGAGCGCCATGCGGCTCGCCGCGCGCTTCGTGTGCTCGCCGTGCAGGTTGCGCACGTAGCGCCGGTCGAAGACGGCCGTCATCGGCCGCACCAGGTCGAGCTCCGCGCGCACCGGCGCGAGCTGCGCCTCGGAGAGCACGCCCGCCTTGCGCGCCGCCTCGTACAGCGAGTCGGGGAACACGTCCCAGCCGCCGAGCACGAGGTCGGCGGGGTCGGCCAGCGGCACGAAGTCCTTGATCAGGGGCGCGCGCCGCTCGTAGCGCTTGCCGAGGCGGATCGTCTGCAGCTGCGTCAGCGAGCCGACCAGCGCGCCCAGGCCCTTCTTGTGCAGCTCGATGCCGGCCGCGAACGTGCTCGCGACCGCCCCCATGCCGGGCAGGAGGACGCCGAGCTTGCCCTCCGGCGGGGCGATCGGCGCGACGGTGCGGGGCGCGTGCTCCATGGCGGACCCGGGACGATATCCGCCCGCCGATCCGTTGGCGATCGAGGCGCGTTCAGCGCCCGGCGCGCGCGCGCTCCCGCAGGCGCAGCCCGAGCACGCAGGCGGCCCAGGCCCAGGTGCCGATCGCCGCGGCCCACAGGAACGGCCCGAGCAGGCGCAGGAGGGCCAGCGGGAAGAGCAGGAAGGTGAAGTCGCGGCGGCCGAGGTGCTCGACCAGCGCGGCGAGGCGCCCGCCGGCGCGCGCGTGCGACCGCCGCTCGGGCGCGAGCAGCGGCGCCGCGACCGCCAGCGACGCGGCCACGCCCAGCACGGCGGCCCCGCCCAGGAGCCCCCACGGTCCGTCCTGCCCGTCGAGCGCGAGCCCGCGCGCGATGCCCGCGAAGACCGCCATGTGCGTCAGGTTGTCGGCGGCGAGGTCGAGCCAGAAGCCGCGCCGGCTCTCCTTGTGCAGGAGGCGCGCGAGCTCGCCGTCCACGCCGTCGACGATCGACTGCAGCTGGAACAGGCTCGCGCCGAGCAGCCCCCAGCCGACGCCGCTGCCCTGCGCGAAGGCGAGGCCTGCCGCCAGCCCGATCGCGAGCGTGGCGAGCGTGACCTGGTCGGGCGTGACGCCGGTCGCGCACAGCCGCCGCGTGAGCCACAGGCTGACGCGCCGGTTCACGTGGCGCGCGAGGAACCCGTCGGAGTCCTTGCGCAGGGACTGCAGCAGGAGCTCGCTTGCGCGCGCCGCGTCCTCGGGCGTGTCCACGTCCTGCCAGAAGCCGCCCTCGAGCGCGAACGCCTCCAGGCGGCCCGCGCGCGCCAGCTCGCGCATCCCGTCCGAGATGCTCGGGCTCGGCCCGGCGGCGGCGAGCGCGGCGGCGGTCTCCTGCGCGCCGAGGACGAACAGCCCCGTGTCGACCGCGTCCCAGGACGCCAGGTCCTTGCCGATCGCGGTCACGAGCCCGTCCTGCGCGGCGACCTTCGTGGCGTCCTCCTCGTCGCCCGCGAAGGCGGCGCGCGGCTCGACGGCGAGCAGCGCCGTGCCGGTCGCCTCGTAGCGCTCCAGCGCGCGCCGCAGGCGCTCGGGCGAGAACAGGTGGTCCGCCATCAGGAGCGCGAAGGGCTCGTGCAGGGCGTGCGCGGCGCACAGGAGCGAGACGCCGTTCGGCTCGCGGAAGCGCGGGTTCTCGATCAGCTCGAGCGCGCAGCCCGGCGGCACCAGGGCCGGCAGCTCGGCCCGCATGGTCTCCGCCTGGTGGCCGATCACGACCACGAAGCGGCGGATGCCCGCGCGCGCGGCCGCGCGCAGCACGCGCGCCAGGAGGGGAACGCCGAGCAGCGGCTCGAGCGACTTCGGCCGCCCGCCGGCGGTGCGCATGCGGCTGCCCGTGCCCGCCGCGACGACGACCGCCGTGCGCAGCGCGCCGGCGAGCGGGAGCGGCGCCCTGCGACGCTCCGCCGCCGCGGGGGCCGCCGGCGCCGCGGCGCGCGCGCGCGCGGGGCTCCCGGTCTCCGAGATGGGCTCCATCGCCTCGTTCGCCGCCGCGCGCTCCGCTCGCTCGGCGCGCGGCTACCATGCGCCGCCGGAGCCGACGAGCGTGACCACGATACTCCCCGGCCGTCCGGCGCGCCAAGGCGCGGCGCGCGCCCCGAGCGGCGGGCGCATCCCGCTCCTCGCCTGGCTGCGCCACGGCCCGTTCCTGGCGCAGCTCGTCGTCACGCGCCGCTGCAACCTGAGCTGCGCCTACTGCACGGAGTTCGACCGGGTCTCCGCGCCGGTGCCGGCCGCGCTCCTCCGCGAGCGGCTCGAGAAGCTGCGCGAGCTGCGCGCCTGGGCCGTGACGCTGACCGGCGGCGAGCCGACGCTGCACCCCGAGCTCGCCGGCCTCGTGGCGACGATGCGCGCGCTCGGCTTCCGCCGGCGCATGCTGATCACGAACGGCATCAGGCTCTCGCGCGAGCGCATCGAGGCGCTGAACGAGGCCGGCCTGACCGACCTGCAGATCAGCGTCGACGGCGTGCGCCCGAGCGCGACGACCAAGAAGGTGCTGGACGTGCTGCGGCCGAAGCTCGAGCTGCTGGCGCGGCACGCGCGCTTCGCGGTCGTGATGAGCGGCGTGATCGGCAGCGCGCCGCCGGACGAGGCCGAGGAGGTCGTCGCCTGCGCGCGCCGGCTGGGCTTCCAGCCGCGCGTGCTCTTGATCCACGACGAGCACGGCCGCCTGCGGCTCGAGCCCGAGGAGCTGGCGGCCTACGCGCGGGTGAAGCGCGCGATCGGGCGCAAGGCCTCCGAGGCGCACGGCTACCGCGACCGCCTGATCGCCGGCGGTCGCGCGCCCTTCCGCTGCCGCGCCGGCGCGCGCTACCTGTACGTGGACGAGCACGGCGTCGTGCACTGGTGCTCGCAGACGCGCGGCGCCTTCACGAGGGCGCTGCTCGACTACACCGTCGACGATCTCGCGCGCCAGTTCCGCGCTCCCAAGGACTGCCACGCGACCTGCACCGTCGGCTGCGCGCGCACGGCCTCGGCCTGGGACGAGTGGCGCCGCTGAGCGCCGCCAGGCCTCGTCGCGCCGCAGGCGCGACCCCATCGTCGCGCAGCGACGGAAGCACGCGTCCCGGGCCGGATGCCGCCTTTCCCGGACCCCGACCCGCTAGCGCGGCCTCCGCAGCTGCCACCCCAGCGCGGCGAAGCCGAGCCCGATCCAGGAGAGCTCGCGCACGCGGCGGAAGAGCGCGTAGAGCACGCCCGCCTCGGCGCCCGCGCCGCAGGCCTGGAACAGGGCGGCGATGCCGCCCTCCTGCACGCCGAGCGAGCCCGGCACGAAGAAGGAGAGTCCCTTCGTGACGGCGATCGCCGCCTCGAGCACGAGCGCCAGCGCCAGCGGATCGCGCACGCCGGTCGCCACGTGCAGGAAGACCCACAGCTCGCCCGCGCCGACGATCCACCCCGCGGCGGCCCAGGCCACCGCGCGCGCGAAGTCGCCGCGCTGGAGCCGCCAGTACGAGACCAGCGCGCGGTCGATCGCCTCGGCCTGCGGCGGCGCGCGCTCGAACCAGTGCCGCGGCGCGAGGCGCAGCGCGCCCAGCAAGCGCGCCCCGCGCCCGACGAGCTGGCGCTTCTGCAGCACCACGCCGGCCGCGATCACGATCAGGCCGCCGGCCGTGACGTAGGCGAGCGCTTCCACCAGCCCCTCCGAGCCGGCGAAGAAGCGCCCGGCCAGCGCCATCCCGAGCGCGAGCAGCACGATCTCGCCCAGCACGAACGCGGTCTTGCCGATCAAGGCCGAGGCCAGCGCGTCGGGCGCGCTCGGGCCGTGGCGCGCGGCGAGCATGCCCTTGACCGGCTCGCCCGCGACGTAGGCCGAGAAGAGCAGGTTGTTCACCGCCTCGCCGGCCAGGCGGATCGCGAACAGCCGCCGGAAGCCGGGGCGCCGCGCGGGCTGTGCGCCGTGGCGCGGGAACGAGAGCGCCCACGAGCGCGTGCCCATCGCGATCGGCGCGGCCGTGGCCGGCACGAGCAGGAGCAGCCAGGCCGGCAAGTCGCGCCAGCGCGCCAGCGCGCCGGAGACGGCGACCGTGCGCGCGAACCAGGCCACGCCGGCCGCGAGCGCGACGACGCCGGCGACGCGCAGCCAGCGCAGGCCGCGCGCGGCCGGGCCCGGCGCCGCGGCCGCCCGGCTGCCCCTCACGGGCGCGCCGCCTCCTCGAGCAGGTCCTGGTCCTGCTCGCTCGCCCCGGGCGGCGGCGCGCCGTCGCGCACGAGGTGCTCGCGCCGCTGCAGGTAGGCCTCGCGCGTGAAGACGTAGGGGTCGAGCGCCGACGCGTCGCGCGCGTCCAGCGCGCCCTGCGCGCGCGCGCGGCGATCCACGGTGGAGAGCACGCGCAGCGGCAGCGCGACCTCCTGGTCGATCCAGGTCAGCGGGCTCGTGAGGACGCTGACGACCACGCCGGGGGCGTCGCGCGCGCTGCTCGGCCCGAAGAGCGGCAGCACGAGGTAGGGCCCCGGGCCCGCGCCCCAGGCGCCGAGGGTCTGGCCGAAGTCCTCCCGGTGCTCCTCGAGCCCCAGCCCGGCGGCCACGTCGAACATGCCGCCCACGCCCGCCGTCGTGTTGCACACGAGGCGTGCCGTGTCCTCGCCCGCCTGCGCGAGCTTGCCCTGCAGGAGGTCGTTCAGGATCGTGTCGAGCGCGCCCAGGTTGTCGAACACGCCCGCCACGCGCCGGCGCACGAAGGCCGGCACGGCCGCGGCGTAGAAGCTCGAGGTCGGATGCAGCACGCCCCGCTCGAGCGCCTCGTTGAAGCCGTAGGCGATGCGGTTCGTGCGCTCGAGCACGCTGGCGCAGCCGCCGCCGGCGAGCGCCGCCGCCAGCACGAGCGAGGAGAGCGCGCGCATCGCGTGGCCCGCGCGTCAGCGCAGGTAGCCCTCCGCGCGGAACCAGGCCAGCGCGTCCTCGAGCGCGCTGGCGGCGGGGCGCGGGCGGTAGCCGAGCTCGCGCCGCGCCTTCTCGCTCGAGAAGTACATCGGCTTCTCGGCCATGCGCAGCGCGTCGAGCGTCAGGCGCGGCTCGCGTCCGCCGCGCAGCCGCGCCCAGCCCTGCGCCACGCGGGCCGCGGGCAAGAGCCAGCGCGGGCGCAGCTCGAGGCGCGGCGGCGGCCGCCCCGCGCGGCGCGCGATCTCGCCCAGGATCGAGCGCAGCGTCATGTCCTCGCCGCCCAGCACGTAGCGCTCGCCCTGGCGCCCGCGCTCGAGCGCCAGCAGGTGCCCCTCGGCGACGTCGTCGACGTGCACCACGTTGAGGCCGGTGTCGACGTACGCCGGCATGCGCCCGGCCGCCGCGTCGAGCACCGTGCGCCCGGTCGGCGTCGGCTTGACGTCGCGCGGGCCGACGGGCGTGCTCGGGTTGACGATCACGAGCGGCAGGCCGCGCTCGCGCGCCAGCTCGCGCGCGAGCTCCTCGGCCAGGTACTTCGAGCGCTTGTAGGGGCCGATGCGGTCGGCCAACGACGAGGGCGTCTCCTCGTCCGCCGGTGCGCCGTCGGGGCGCGCGCCGAGCGTGGCCACGCTGCTCGTGTAGACGACGCGCTCGACGCCCGCGCGCAGCGCCTCCTCGAGCAGCCGGCGCGTGCCCTCGACGTTGGCCTCGTAGAGGTCCGCCGGCCGCGGCACCCACAGCCGGTACAGCGCCGCGACGTGGAACAGGTGCCGGCAGCCGGCGAGCGCCGCGCGCAGCGACTCGCGGTCGCGCAGGTCGCCCAGCGCCAGCTCGACGTCGAGGCCCTCGACGTTGCGCCGGTCGCTGGCGGCGCGCAAGAGCACGCGCACGCGCTCGCCGCGCGCGAGCAGCGCGCGCACGACCGCCGAGCCGACGAAGCCCGACGCGCCGGTGACGAGCGTCGTCACGCGCCCCCCGGCAGCGCCAGCTCGGGCCCCAGCGCGCGCGCCGCGGCCTGCAGCGCGCGGCCCGCCGCGCGCGCC
>CADEGS010000111.1:0-5711 GCA_902826945.1 uncultured bacterium
GGGGGAACAACGCGGCGGGGAGCCCCTCGCCGGGCTGGCGCGCCGGGGCGGGCGAAAGCGGCGCGCGCTCCTCCTCGCCGCGCGCCAGCAGGAACGCGAGCGCGGCCAGCGCGGCCGCGAGGAGCGTCAGGCGCCGCGCCAGGTCGGCGCGCTCGCCGAGGAGGTCGAAGGCGCGCCCGACGAGGAGCTCGGCGCTGTTGCGCGGCGCGCCGCCGGCGATGCCCCACTCGTAGGCCGCGAACAGCGGCAGGCTGGCGAGGAAGGCGCCGGCCAGGCCGTGCGGCCCGAACTCGAGCGGCTCGCGCGGACTTGCGGGCGCCGGGCGGCGGGGACGGCGCGCGCTCATGGGCGCGCGGGGACGCGCCCCCACGAGAGGCAGGCGATCCCGCCGGTGAGCAGCCGGAAGCCGCAGCGCTCGAGCCCGGCGGCCTCCATCTCCGCCTGCAGCGCGGCGGGCGAGGGCCAGGCGAGCACCGTGCGCGGCAGGTAGGCGTAGGCCCCGCCGTCGCCCGAGACGCGCCCGCCGATGGCCGGCAGGACGCGCGTGAAGTAGAGGCGGTACAGACCCCTCAGGACGCGCCCGCGCGGCATGCTGAACTCGAGCACGAGCACCAGGCCGCCGGGGCGCACGACGCGCGCGAGCTCGGCCAGCGCCGCTCCGCGCTCGGCCACGTTGCGCAGGCCGAAGGCGACGCTCGCCACGTCCGCGCGACCGCCGGCGAGCGGCAGGCGCTGCGCGTCGCCCTCGACCAGGAGCAGCGCTCCGCCGCCGGCGCGCGCCTGCTTCTCGCGCGCGCGCGCCAGCATGGCCGGCGTGAAGTCCACGCCGACCACGCGCGCGCCGCGCGCCGCGAAGGCGAGCGCCAGGTCGCCCGTGCCGCAGCAGGCGTCCACGACCGTGCGCCCGGCGAGCTCGCCGGCCTGCTCGAGCGCGCGCCGCCGCCAGCGCCGGTCGATGCCGGCGGAGAGCAGGCGGTTCAGGAGGTCGTAGCGGCGCGCGATGCGCCCGAACATCGCGCGGACCTGGGCGGGATCGGGCATGGCGGAGCGCGCTCGCGGCGCAGCGTATCCCGGGCCCGCACCGAAGCCGAGCGGCGGAGCCGGCCTCCCCGCGGGAGCCCGGCTCCGCCGCCTGGCGCGGACCGCCTCCGGCTACTGCCGGAAGTAGTCCATCACGAACGCCACGCCCGAGGCCTGGATCGACTGCACGCCCGTGTCGAAGGGGTTCGTGTCGAAGCGCAGCGAGCCGCCTTCCAGGTCGATCACGTCGACCACGCCGCTCCCCTCGCGCGAGTTGGGCACGGCCACGAACATGAAGCGCGGCGTGTTCGCCGACTGGAACGTGCCCGCGTTGCCCTTGACGAGCGACTTGCCGTTGACGTTCGTCGGGAAGCCCGCGGAGTAGGGCGTCGAGAAGTTCGTCAGCGCCGAGCGGTTGCGCTGGTTGTCGAACGCGAGGTCCACCGGCACGCCGGTGAGCTGGTCGCTGCCGATCGACGACGCGATCGAGAACCCGAGGTCGCGCAGGTTGGGCGTGCCGAACGAGCCCGGGTCGAGCGACACCTGACCCTGGGCGGCGGTCGTGAGCGCCACGTTCGTGACCGCCCCGCCCGGCAGGCCGGTCGGCTGGCCGTTCAGGCTCAGCTGGTTCTCGTGCGCGATCCACACGGCCGAGTTCAGGTTGCGGTGGTCGGGCTGGATGGCCTTCGGCCGCTGGAAGGTGAACGGCAGGCGCCCGACGACGTCGTCGAAGCCCCATCCCTGGATGCCGTCGGGGCCGGACTCGAATACGGCCACCGAGTTGTCGGCGTTCAGGATGTAGGCCAGGTAGACGTTGCGCGAGAAGCCCAGGCCGGGGAGCTGGCGCGGCGTGATCGCGACCTCGAACGGGCCCTGGAGCTGGTTCTGGACGCGCTTGCGCTCCTCGAGGTTCAGGGCCGAGAGGATCGAGAGCGTGCTCTCGAGCTGGTTGCACACCAGGATGTCCTCGTTGCCCGGATCCCAGGCGATGCCGGTCGGGCCGCGGCCGACGCGCGTGCTCTTCACCACCTTGTGGAAGGTGGCCGAGCTCGGATCCACGTCGATGAACGAGACCAGGTCCGCGCCCTGGTTCGAGACCGCCAGGAGGTCCAGGTCGGGCGACATCGCGAGCGACGTCGGGTCGGGCAGCGAGATCCGCTCCACGACGAAGAAGCGGTTCGAGTTGTAGACCACGATCTCGCCGCCCTGACGGTCCACCACGTACAGGAACTGCCCGATCTGCTGGCGCATGATGTACTGCGCGCAGGTGCCCACGCCCTGGAGCGGCGGACGCGATGGCCCGAGGAAGAACATGTTCTGCTCGCGCGCCAGCAGGCCGTCGGGGGGCGTCTCCGTCGACGGGCGGCCGAGCGGGAGCTGGCCGGGCTTGAGCAGCTGCTCCAGACCGACGCCGATGACGCCGCCCGTCGTCGTGACCCCGACCCCGTTGTCCACCGAGGAGGGCTCCTGGCCGCCGATCAGCGGCGCCAGGCAGAGCGGCGGGAAGATCAGGGGCGGCGGGTTGGGGTGCGGCGCGAACGAGACCAGGTTCTCGCCGCCCGTGACGATCTTGATGATGTTCAGGGCCGCGCTCGTGCCCGCCGGCGCCAGCGTGTTCGTGTCGCCCGCGGCGATCTGCAGCACCTTGAGGCCGATGCCCGCGCACAGGTTGCCCCCGCCCGCCTGGCAGCCGAAGGGCGCGGCGTTGTTGAACACGCCGTCGAGCGAGTGCCCGAGCGCCATGTCGCCCGCGGACTCGAGCACCGGGAAGCCGGCCACGACGTCCCCCAGCGAGCTGTCCTTGGCCAGCGTGAACACGCCCGGCGAGCCGCCGTCGAACGTGCAGTGGCCCTCGGTCAGCGGCGGGAAGATCGCCGCGCCCTGGAGCTGGACGTTCGGGTTGTTCGGGTAGTTCGTGTTCCCCTCGAGGATGCGGTGGGCCGGGTCGAACGTCGGGTTGCCCGTGCCGGCGCCGAAGCCGTTCAGGTCGATCACCGACAGTCCCGGCTGGCTCCCGCCGCGGGCGATGTAGACGGCATCGGGGGCCACGGGCGCGTTCACGAGCCCCGGCGCCTGCGCCGTGCGGAAGAACGTCGAGGCGTCGCGCGTGTTGACCGTCTGGCGCAGGTCGCGGAACTGCCCGGTGCGGATCGCGATGTCGATCTGGCTGAAGTTGCCGCACGAGGCCTGCACGCCCGCCGGCGCCGAGCCGGGGAAGGTGTAGCTCGGGATCAGGACGAGGGTCGAGAGGTCGAAGACCGAGGGGACCTGGACGGCGAACGGGACCTCGACGCGCGCCGTCTGCGGCCCGAACGCGAGCTGGATGCCCGCGCCCAGGCTGGGCGGCGTGCCGTCGTCGAGGTCGCCGACGCTGAGCGGCTGCACGGGCTCGGTGAAGCGCACGCGCAGGGTCGTGTCCGGATCGACGTCGATGTCGCCGTTGCCCGGGACGACGTCCGGCAGGCCGGTGCCCGCGATGGCGACCTCCGGCGGCGCGCCGTCGGAGCCGACCGCCGAGGACGCGAAGGCCTCGTAGGCCAGGCGGCGATTCGACGTGCTGCGCACCTCGCGCGTCATGCGCATGCCGATCTGCCTGCCCGCGGGGAACGTCTCGTGCGTGGCGAGGTTGCCGTCGGTGTCGACGACGAACAGGAACGTGCGCGGATCGACCAGGTCGCGGATGCCGCCGAAGGTGCTGGCGCTCTGCGTGCCCGGGAAGCCGACCGCCTCGGGGATCAGCGCGCTGACCGTCGGTCCGTTCGGGCCGTCCACGAGCTCGACCCAGCGCTCGAACTCGAGATCGCCGGGGTTGTCGGGATCGAGGTCGGGACCGTAGCTCGAGCCCCCGATGAAGGCGCGCCCCTGGACGGGCTCCGTCTTGTTCAGGCCCGGGTCGTAGGCGAGGACCTGGATCGTCCCCTTCAGGCTGCTCGCGAAGACCGCGCCCGCGGCCGGCTCGAGCACCGAGTCCACGTCCAGCGGCTGGCGGAAGCGCACGTAGAGGAAGTGGTTGCCGGGCTCGCCGTTCGGGAGCTGCGCGGTCGCCTGCCACAGGATCGGGGGCAGCACGGGATTGTCCGCCGTGACGTTCCCGTACAGGTCGTCCTGGGTGCGGATCTCGATCAGGTTCGTCGTCGGCTGGCCCTGCGCGTCCGCCCGGAAGATCGAGTGCGGCAGGAGCTTGCCGAAGCCGTTCGAGGCGACCTCGACCTGCATGCCGCCGGCGCCGCCGCCGCTCGCCGACGAGCCTCCGCCTCCGCAGGCGATCGTGAGGAGCAGGGGTGCGCTCGAGGCCAGGGCCAGGCTCTTGTTCATCGGTCGGAGAAGGGGCAGGGGGTCGGGTCGGCGTCGCCGCGCGCGGCGCGGCGGGCGCGAGAGTAAGGAAGCGCGGGCGCGAACGCGCGCCCCTCCCGATGGCAAGGAGAGGGCGGGCTTGGGCCCGCAGCGCTGGGCTCAAGCGCCGTGCCGCGCTCCGCAGGAGAAGCGGACGGAGAGGCGCCAAGGCACCTTAACCTCGCTCTACCAGGCAGTTACAGAACGATTCCCGGCCGCTTGCGGGCGGCCGGGGAAGCGCGCGACCGCTCCTCGGACGTGCGGAGCCGCACGCGGTTGCAGGGCGTCCCGGAATCCGCGCGGCCGAGTCTAGGAAGGCGCCCCGGGGAGTCAACCGGCCCGGCCGCCCCCGCGTTGGGAGCGGGCCGGCACGAGGCTATGCTCCGGCCGGTGCCGCCTCCCGAGCCGATCCTGAACCCCGACGCCTTCGCCGGCCTGGACGCGCCGGCCCGGCTGAGCTCCCCCGCTCCCAGCGCGCCGGAGCGCGAGTTCGAGAACTCGCTCCGCCCGCGCGCCCTGGGCGAGTTCGTCGGCCAGGGACGCGTGGTCGAGAACCTGCGCATCGCGCTGCAGGCGGCGCAGGGGCGCGGCGAGGCGCTCGAGCACGCGCTCCTGTGCGGCCCGCCCGGCCTGGGCAAGACGAGCCTGGCGCGCATCCTGGCGGGCGAGCTCGGCGTGCGCCTGCACACGACCACCGGCCCGGCGCTCGAGCGCCCGCGCGACCTGATCGGGATCCTGACGCAGCTCCAGGAGCGCGACGTGCTGTTCGTCGACGAGATCCACCGCGTCCCCGCCGCGGTCGAGGAGTACCTCTACTCCGCGATGGAGGACTTCAGCGTGGACTTCACGCTCGACCAGGGTCCGAACGCGCGCGTGCTGCCGCTCGCGCTGGCGCGCTTCACGCTGGTCGGCGCGACGACGCGCGAGGGACTGCTCTCGGCGCCCTTCCGCGGCCGCTTCGGCCTGATCGAGCGGCTGGAGCCCTACCCGCCCGCGGACCTCGAGCGCATCGTGCAGCGCTCGGCCGCGATCCTCGGCCTGGGCCTCGCGCCCGGCGCGGCGACGCTGCTCGCCGAGCGCAGCCGCGGCACGCCGCGCGTCGCGAACCGCCTGCTGCGCCGCGCGCGCGACCTGGCGCAGGTCGCGGGCGCACGCGTGCTCGACGAGGCGCTGGCCGCCGACGCGCTGGCGCGCCTGGGGATCGACGAGCGCGGCCTCGAGGAGGTCGATCGGCGCGTGCTGCGCTCGCTCTTGCAGTCGGGCGGCGAACCGGTGGGACTGAAGACGATCGCGGCCGCGGTCGGCGAGAGCGAGGACACGATCGAGGACGTGGTCGAGCCGCACCTCCTGCGCCACGG
>CADEGS010000111.1:5811-14039 GCA_902826945.1 uncultured bacterium
CCGATCCTGACCGACTCCGGCGGCTACCAGATCTTCAGCCTGCGCCACCTGACGCGCGTGGACGAGCAGGGCGCGACGCTGCGCTCGATCGTGGACGGCGCCAGCGTGCGCTTCACGCCCGAGAGCACGATGGCGATCGAGCGCGACCTCGGCGCCGACGTCGTGATGGCGCTCGACCACTGCCCGGCCGACCCCGGCGCGCGCGCCGACGTGGAGGCCGCCACCGAGCGCACGCACCGCTGGCTCGAGCGCTGCGTGCGCGCCTGGCGCGAGGCGGGCGGCGCCGAGGGCGGCCAGGCCTTGTTCGGGATCGTGCAGGGCGGCGCCTTCCCCGACCTGCGCCGGCGCTCGGTGGAGGCGGTCACCGCGCACGACCTGCCCGGCTACGCGATCGGCGGCGTCTCGGTCGGCGAGGACCGCGAGCAGGTCCTGCGCGCGCTCGACGCGAGCGCGCCGCTCCTGCCCGAGGACCGGCCGCGCTACCTGATGGGCGTCGGCACGCCGCGCGACTTCTACGAGGCCGTGCGCCGCGGCGTGGACCTGTTCGACTGCGTGACGCCCACGCGCCACGGGCGCAACCACCAGGCGTACACCTCGCGCGGGCGCATGAACCTGCGCAACCAGGGCTGGCGCACCGACGAGGCGCCGCTCGACCCCGAGTGCGACTGCCTGGCCTGCGCGCGCTTCTCGCGCGGCTACCTGCGCCACCTGGCGCAGGCGGGCGAGATGCTGGCCGGCGCGCTGCTCTCGCTGCACAACGTGCGCTTCTTCCACCGCGTGCTGGACGAGCTGCGCGCCGGGATCGCGGCGGGGACGCTCGAGGCCTGCGAGGAGCGCGTGGCGCGCTGGACGCGCGCCTGCGCGCCGGGCGCGGAGGCTAGCGGCGCTTGATCACCTCGAGGCGGCCGATGTCGAGCACGCTCGCGCCCTCCGCCGCCGCCAGGTCGTCGCCGAACACGCCCACCTCGTAGCCGGCGAAGAGGTCGAGGTCGTAGCGCCCGCTGGTGCACACGACCTCGCCCACGTCGCGGTTGCCGAAGCGCAGGTGGAAGCGCGGCGCCTCGTCGCCGCGGGCCGAGCGCAGGAGCACGCCGCGCGAGCGGTACACCGCGCCCAGGGGGTCCTTGCTGCGGCTGGCCTCGAGCACGCCGGCCTCGCGCGCGCGCAGCTCCTCGGCGCGGCGCTCGCGCTCGCGCTCGAGCTCCAGGCGCACCTGGGCCACCTCCTCGAGCGCCTGGAGGCGCGAGAGCTCGCCCTGGATCTCGAGCTGCAGCGTCGCGCTGGCGCCCGCCTGCAGCGCGCGCAGCTCGGCCGCCAGCGGCGCGTACGCCGGGCTCTCCTTGGCGCGCTCCTCGTCGATCGCCCCGCGCAGGCGCTCGAGCTCCTCGCGCCCCGAGCCCTCGGCGGCGCCGGCGGGCGGCGCCGAGCCCTCCGCGCTGCCCGCGGGAGCCGCGCTCGCGCGCGAGGGCTGCGGCTGCGGCGCGGCAGCCGCGCGCTCGCGCCACAGGGCCGCGCCGTCCTCCCCCGCCGCCAGCGCCGCGGTGCGGTCGCCGCGGATCCAGGCGTGCACGCCCGGCGGCGTCACGATGCGCGCCCACGTGTCGGCCAGCGGCGCGGCCGGGTCGGCCAGCGCGACGACGCGCACGCGGTCGCCCGCGTGCAGACGCTGCGGCAGCGGGAAGCTCGTCACGTCGCTCTTCGGCAGCGGCCGCACGTTGATCGCGTTGTTCGTCACCTCGAACACGCCCTCGTCCGGCGTCGGCTGCAGGTAGCGGCCGTGCATCCAGGCCGAGAAGCCGCCGGGGACCTCGACCTCGAGCCAGCCGGCGAGCTCGCGCCAGACGGAGAGCAGCGTGCCGCGCTCCGCGCGCAGGAGCTCGACGCCCTTGTCGTCGGGCAGGTTGACGATGCTCGCGCCGTCCGCCGCGACGCGCGCGTAGCGCAGCGGCGCGTCCGCCGGCGAGTCCTCGCCGTCGGGGGAGACCTGCGCGCCGGCCGGGGCGAGGGCGGCGAGCAGGAGGGCCAGGGCGCGCAGGCAACGGGCGATCGGCTGGGCGGTGTTCATCGTGGCGTCGTCGCTGGTCGGAAGGTCGCTGGTCGGGCCGCGGGCGCGGCGCCGGCCCGGCCGGCCCCGCGGGGAGAGCGCTCGCCCGGCGGGCAGCGGACGCTACGCTCGGGCGCTCCCCCGCCCCGCTCCGCGAGGCCGCATCCTAGCCCTCGCCGGAGGCGGGTTCCACCGCCTCCCGCGCGCCGCGCGCGGCGCGCCGTCCCCTTCCGACGCATGACGACCGCTCCCGCCGACGCGCTCTTCCCGTACATGTTCTGGGCGCACACGGAGGCGTCGGTCTCCCCCCTGTGCCTGTCGCAGTCGGGGATGCCGGCGCCCGACCCGGCGCTCTTCGCCCGGCCGGCGCTGCCGGACCTGGGCCATCCCGCGGCCGAGGCGCTGCCGGCGCTGGAGGCGGCGCTCGCGCGCCACCTGGAGGTCGAGCCCGAGCGCGTGCTGGTCGTGCCCGGCGCGTCGGGCGCGATGCTCGTGTGCGCGCTGCGCTTCTTCCACGGCGCGCGCGTCGTGACCGAGCTGCCGAGCTACGAGCCCTTCCGCGCGCTGCCCGCGCGGCTGGCGCGCGAGGCGCGCGTGGTCGCGCGCGTCCCGGACGACGGCTGGCGGCTGTCGCTCGAGGCGGTCGAGCGCGAGCTCGCCGGCGCGCGCCCCGGGCACGTGTTCGTCAGCACGCCGCACAACCCCACCGGGGCCGTGCTCGACGCGGACGCCCTGCGCGCGCTGGCGGCGCTCGCCGCGCGCGCCGGCGGCGTGCTGCTCTCGAACGAGGTCTACATGGAGTTCGCGCCGCGCGCCGAGCGCGTGCACGCCTGCCGCCTGGCGCCGAACGCGCTCTCGATCGGCAGCCTGACGAAGGCCTACGGGCTGGGGGCGCTGCGGCTGGGCTGGATCGCGCTCGGCACGGGCCTGGCGCGCGAGCGCGCCGCGCTGCTCGACATGGCCTACCTCGGCTGGGTCGATCCGCCGACCGTGGCGCTGCGCGCGGGCCTGGCGGCCATGGGCGCGCTCGAGCGGCTGCTCGAGCCCGTGCGCCGGCTGGAGCGCGAGAGCCGGCCGCTGCTCGAGCGCTGGCTCGCGCGCTCGGAGCTCGTCCTGGGCGCGCTCGGCCCCTACGGGCTGTGCGCCTTCCCGCGCGTGCACGGCGTCGCGGACACGCGCGCGCTCGCGCGGCACCTGGCGCGCGAGCACGGCGTCGACGTCGTGCCGGGCGAGTTCTTCGGGCGCGCCGGCCACGTGCGCGTCGGCTTCGCGAGCCCGCCCGAGACGCTGGCGCGCGCGCTCGAGGCGCTCGAGCGCGGCATCGCGTCCTTCCCGGGCGCCTGAGCGACTCGCTCCCGCGGCCGGCGCCAGGCCCCTAGCGCGAGCCCTCGTCGGCGAGCCGGCGCAGCGCGAGCTCGATCGCGCGCGCCTCGAGCGCGCGCAGCGGCGCGCCGCTGCGCCGCGCCAGCGCCGCCAGGTCGTCGTGCTCGGGCGAGAGATCCACGCGCTCGGGCGGCCCGCCGCCGGGGCGCAGGCGCCGCTTGACGCGCACGCTCGCACCGTCGAGCTCGACCGAGAGCGTCTCGCGCGCGCAGGTCGTGCGCGCGCGCTCGCTCCAGCGCACGCCCAGCGTCGGGCTGTGGCGGAAGGCCACCGCCTCCAGCGCGGCGCGCGCCGCGGGCGCGCACAGCGCGACCACCAGCGCGCCCGGGCGGTCCTTCTTCATCTGCACGGGCTGCGTCCAGGCCTCGAGCGCGCCCGCCTCGCGCAGCGCGCCGACCAGGAAGCCGACCTCCTCGCCGGTGGCGTCGTCGAGGTTCAGCTCGAGCTGCACGACGGTCTCCCCGCCCGCGCGCTCGTCGGCCCCCTCGCAGAGCTGCACGCGCACCAGGTTCGCCGGGCCCTCGCGCGGCTCGCGCGTGCCGGCGCCGTAGCCGTGCGCGAGCGTCCGCAGCGCGCTGGCGCCGTCGCCCTGGTCCTCGGTCCAGCTCGCGTAGAGCGCGGCGCCGGTCGGCGTCAGGCGCTCGCCGCCCGCGCCCGGGATCCAGGGCCGCGCGCCGAGGATCGCGAGCGTGCCCGGGGCGGGCACCGGCAGCTCGCCGTGCTCGCAGCGCACCGTGCCGCCGCCCGCGTAGGGCGGGCGCGCGCGGAGCGAGCCGACCGCGAGCCGCTCGAGCGCGAAGGCCGCGCCGCACACGTCGACCAGCGTGTCCACCGCGCCCAGCTCGTGGAAGTGCACCTCCTCGATCGTCGTGCCGTGCACGGCCGCCTCGGCGCGCGCGATCGCCTCGAGCGCGCTCGTGGCGCGCGCGCGCGCGCGCGGCGCGAGCCCGGAGCCCTCGACGATCGCCAGCAGGTCCGCCAGGTGGCGGTGCGGCGGGTCGGCGCTCTCGTCGGTCTCGACCCACAGGTAGCTCGCGCGCAGGCCGCCGCGCGCGACGGCGCGCTGCTCCATGCGGCAGGCGCCGGGCAGCAGGCGCTCCACGAAGGCGCGCAGGTCCTCGAAGCCGAGCTCGGGCCGGCCGAGGTCGAGCAGCGCCGCCAGGAACATGTCGCCCGCCAGGCCGCCGAAGGGCTCGATCAGGAGCGTTCGCATCGCGGCAAGGTAGCAGCCGGCGGCTCGACGCGCGCGACGCACAGCACCAGCACGCGCCCCGCCCCGGCGCGGCGCAGCGCGCGCGCGCAGGCCGCGGCCGTGGCGCCCGAGGTGACGACGTCGTCCACCAGCCACACCCCGCGGCCGGCGAGCGCCGCCCGCGCCGACCGGCGCACCGCGAAGGCCTCGCGCACGTTGGCCGCGCGGCTGCGGGCGCCGGGCGCCCCCTGGGGCGGCGTCCAGCGCCGCCGCGCGAGCGCGCGCAGCGCCCGCCCGTCGGCGGCGCGCGCCGCGGCGCGCGCGAGCAGCCAGGCCTGGTCGAAGCCGCGCTCGGCGCGGCGCAGCCAGTGCGCGGGCACCGGCACGAACAGCGCGCTCTCGGCGTCGCGCGCGCGCGCCGCCGCGCCGAGCAGGGCGCCGAGCGCCGCGGCCAGGTCCTGGCGGCCGCCGTGCTTCAGCGCCAGGCACCAGGCGCGCAGCCCGGGCTCGTCGTGGTAGTCGCCCAGCGCGCACACGCCGGCGAAGGCCGGGGCGTCGCGGCGGCAAGCCGCGCAGCGCGCGCCGTCGGGCAGCGCCTCGGCCAGGCGCGCCGCGCAGCGCCCGCAGCGCCCGCCCGCGAGCGCGCCGGCGAAGGCGTGGTGCGCGCAGGCGAAGCCGTCGGCCGCGCGCGCGCCGCACACGCGGCAGGCGCGCGGGAAGGCGGCGTCGACGAGCGCCTCGACGAGCCGCGCCGCGCCCGCCCGGGCGCGCCCGGGGAGCGCGCGCCGGGTGGCCCCACCGCTCACGCCGGGAGGACGCGCCGCGCGCGCGGCGGTTGCGGAGCGCGCGCGCTTTCCCTCCGGACGACGGGGCGGACGACGGGGGCGGTCGACTTGGGTGGACGCCGCGCGCGAGGCGCACGCCGCGGGGATCAGACCAGCTCTTCCTCGGCGCGCGTCCCGGCGGCCCGCGGCGCGTCCTTGGCGGCGCGGCGCGGTGCGCCCGGGCGGCCCGGCGGCAGGCCCAGCGCGCGGCGCAGGCGCTCGAGGTAGGCCTGCACGGTGTCGTCGCCGGCCGACTGGATGCCGAACAGCTCGCCGAGCTCGCGCGCCAGCGCGACGTTCGTCTCGAGGTCGGGCGGGCGCGCGCGGAAGTGCGCCTTCACGTGGTGGCGGAAGAGCGCGTGCGAGAGCCACCAGCCGAGGAGCTCCAGCGCGCCCAGCGAGAGCGCCAGGATCCCGACCCAGGCGGTCGGGAAGGCGCGCCAGCCATCCGGCGGCGGCGCCTGGTAGCGCCCGTAGAGCTGGAGGCCGAAGCCGCCCAGCAGGAACAGGAACCCCAGGTGCACCTGCAGGCGGTGGAAGACGTAGGTGCGGATCGTCGCCAGGCGGCGCGGCGCGCCGCCGAAGTGCTGCTCGACCAGCTCGCGCGGCGGCCGGAAGAGGATCGAGTTGGCCAGCAGGAACCCGCCGACGACGGAGGCCATCAGGCCGACGCCGGCCCAGTCGGTCGGCGCCGCGGCGGGAAACGAGGGGCCTGGATGCATCGAGAGCTGCCACGGTAGGTGCGCGCGCGCGCAGGCGCAAGCGCGGGCGGCGCCGGGGGGCGCGGCGGAGCCTTCGGCCGCCCGGCGGGAGGCCTTACAATCCGCCGCTCGGCGGACGGCGGAGGGCCGCCCGCGGCCGCGGACACGCGGCGGAAGGAGCGATGAGCACGGCGGAGATCGACATCGTGCGGCGCACGGCCGCGCTGGCGGACCTCGAGCTGTCCCTGGCCGAGGCGGAGCGGCTGGGCCCGCAGTTCGCGCGCATCCTGGACGCGTTCCGAGCGCTGGAGGCGCTCGACGTGTCCGGCGTCGAGGCGATGGTGCGCGGCGCCGCGCTGCTGCCGCGCACGCGCGAGGACGACGAGCGGCCCTCGCTCCCCGCCGAGGCCGTGCTCGCGCTCGCGCCCGCGCGCGAGGGCGCCTTCTACGGCGTGCCGAAGACGCTCGGAGACGCGCCGTGACGGGCGCCGACGCGACGGCGCTGCGCGCGGACCTGGTCTCGGGCGCGCGCGGCGTGCGCGAGGTCGTCGAGGAGACGCTGGACGCGATCGAGCGCCTCGACGGACGCCTGGGCGCCTTCCACGAGGTGTGCGCGGAGCGCGCGCGCGAGCGCGCCCGCGAGCTCGAGCGCGCGCGCGCGGCGGGCGAGCCGTGCGGCGCGCTCTTCGGCGTGCCGCTCGCGATCAAGGCCAACATGTGCTGGCAGGGCGTCGAGGCGAACTGCGGCAGCCGCATCCTGGCCGGCTACCGGCCGCCCTACACGGCGACCTTCGTGCAGCGCCTGCTCGACGCGGGCGCGGTCGTCGTCGGCACGACGCACATGGACGAGTTCGCGATGGGCTCGTCGGGCGAAAACTCCGCGTACCACGTCGCGCGCAACCCGTGGGACGAGGCGCGCACGCCGGGCGGCTCGTCGAGCGGCAGCGCGGCCGCGGTGGCGGCGGGGCTCGTGCCGGTCGCGCTGGGCTCGGACACCGGCGGCTCGGTGCGCCAGCCGGCCTCCTTCTGCGGCATCACCGGCCTCAAGCCGACCTACGGGCGCGTCTCGCGCTACGGCCTGGTGGCCTTCGGCTCCTCGCTCGACCACGTCAGCCCGCTGGCGCGCTCGGTGCGCGACGTCGAGCGCGTGCTGGGCGCGATGTCGGGGCGCGATCCGCTCGACGCGACCTCGCTCGACGAGCCGCCCTTCGCGCCCGAGGCGCGCCGCGACCTGGCCGGCCTGCGCGTCGGCGTGCCCGCGGAGTACTTCCCCGACACGCTGCCCGCCGCGTTGCGCGCGGTGGTCGAGCAGGCGCTCGCGGAGTGGAAGGCGCTGGGCGCCGAGCTCGTGCCCGTGTCGCTGCCGCACACCGGCTACGCGATCCCGACCTACTACGTCGTCGCGACGGCCGAGGCCTCGAGCAACCTCGCGCGCTACGACGGCGTGCGCTACGGCGTGCGCGCCGCGGGCGACGGCAGCCTGCACGGCATGATCGCCGCGACGCGCGACGCGGGCTTCGGGCCCGAGGTGAAGCGGCGCATCCTGCTCGGCACGTACGTGCTCTCGAGCGGCTACTACGAGGCCTGGTACGGGCGCGCGCTCAAGGTGCGCGGCCTGCTCGCGCGCGACTTCGCGCGCGCCTTCGAGGCGGTCGACCTGGTCGTCGGGCCGACCTCCCCCAGCGCGGCCTTCCGCCTCGGCGAGCGCACCGAGGACCCCGTCGCGATGTACCTCTCCGACCTCCTGACCGCGCCGGTCAGCCTGGCCGGCCTGCCCGCGGTCAGCGTCCCCTGCGGCTTCGTGCGCGAGGAGGGCGCGCGCCTGCCGGTCGGCCTGCAGGTCGTCGGCCCGCCGGGCGCCGACGCGCGCGTGCTGTCCGCCGCGCGCGTGTTCCAGGAGGCGAGCGAGCACCACCGCGCGCTGCCGCCCCTGCGCGCGCCCGCGCTGGGAGGTGCGGCGTGAGCGCGCCCGCCGCGAGCCCGTGCGTCGCCGGCAAGGACGGCGTGCTGTGGGAGCCGATCATCGGCATCGAGGTGCACTGCCAGCTCAAGACGCGCACGAAGCTCTTCTGCGGCTGCCGCAA
>CADEGS010000112.1 GCA_902826945.1 uncultured bacterium
AGTGGCTGCCCGTGCCGGGGATGGCGAAGATGCGCTCGATCACGAGCGAGCCGGTGAGGATCCCGGCGCTGGCCGGCCCGAGGGTGGACACGACGGGCAGGAGCGCGCCGCGCAGCGCGTGGCGCACGAGCACCGTGCGCGGCGGGAGCCCCTTGGCGTGCGCGGTGCGGATCCACTCCTGCGCGAGCACGTCGAGCAGGCCGGCGCGCGTCAGGCGCGCGACGTAGGCCGCGAAGGGCGCGCCGAGCGCGAGCGCCGGCAGGACGAGGTGCGCGGGGCCGCCCCAGCCCGCCAGCGGGAAAAGCCCCAGGCCGAAGACGAAGACGACGATCAGCAGGCCGGCGACGACGAAGTTCGGCAGCGCGATGCCGAGCGTCGAGACGACGCGCAGCGCGCCGTCGAGCGCGCGCCCGCGCCACAGCGCCGCCAGCACGCCCGCCGGCAGGCCGAGCAGGAGCGCGAGCGCGAGCGCCAGGCCGCCCAGGGCGAGCGAGATCGGCAGCGACTGCGCCAGGATGTCGTTCACCGTGAAGTCGCGGTAGCGGAACGAGGGGCCGAAGTCGCCGGTCAGGACGCCGGTCCAGGGGTGCGAGCCGTCGCCGCCCAGGAAGCGCGGCCCGCGCTCGTCCTGGTTCAGCGGCCCGAGGTACTGCAGGTACTGCTTCCAGGCCGGCCAGTCGAGGTGGTAGCGCGCGCGCAGGCTGGCCTCGATCGCGGGGTGCAGCGAGCGCTCGGCGCTGAACGGGCCGCCGCGCACCGCGCGCATCAGGAAGAACGAGAGCGTCAGGACCGCCCACACGGTCGCGACGAACCAGGCCAGGCGGCGCAGCAGGAAGCGCGTCATTCGAGCTCGCGCGGCGGCGGGCCGCCGCGCGCGTACAGGCCCGCCGCCGGGCCGGGGGCGGGCACGACGCGCACGCCGGGGGGGAGCGCCGCGCGCTCGCGCGCCAGCTCGGCGTCGCTCTTCCAGTACCAGAAGCGCGGGAAGTGCAGGTCGAGCGCGTTCTCGTGGAAGCCGCCCAGGCGCGGGTTCACGAGGTTCTGCGAGACGTAGGAGTAGACCGGCAGGATCGGCAGCTCCTCGAGCAGGAGCGCCTCCGCGCGCGCGAGCAGCGCCAGGCGCCGCGCCGGGTCGGGCTCGCGCGCCGCCTGCGCCACGAGCGCGTCGTAGCGCGCGTCGCTCCAGCCGGTGCGGTTGTTCTCGCCGCCGGAGACGAACACGCCGAGGAAGGTGCTCGGGTCGGGGTAGTCGGCGATCCACGACGAGCGCGAGACGTCGTAGGCGACGTCCTTCTGCGTCTCGAGGTAGACCTTCCACTCCTGGTTCGCGAGGCGCGCGTCGAGGCCCAGCCAGCGCCGCCAGCCCGCGGCGACGACCTCGGCGATGTCGCGGTGCTGCTCCGAGGTGTTGTAGTGGATGGCGAAGGTCGGAAAGCCGCGGCCGTCCGGGTAGCCGGCCTCGGCGAGCAGCGCGCGCGCGGCCGCGAGGTCGGCGGCGAAGGCCTCGTCCTCGTCCGCTCCGTCGACCGGCGTCGCGTGCGGCAGCTCGGGCGCGCGGTAGCCGGCGAGGCCGGGCGGGCACAGCGACCACAGCGGCCGCTCGTCCTTCTTCGTGACCTTGCGCACGATCGCGCGCCGGTCGATGGCGAGCGCCAGCGCGCGCCGCACGCGCGCGTCGTCGAAGGGCGGCCGCGCGACGTTGACGCGGTAGAAGTAGGTGCCGAGCGTCGGCCGCGGGTCGAAGTCCTCGCGCCCGCGCAGGCGCGGCACCAGGCTCGGCGCCAGGCGGTCGACCCAGTCCACCGCGCCGGTCAGGTAGAGGTTCAGCATCGTGCCGTAGTGCTCGACGGCCAGCACGTCGATCGTGCGCAGCGCGACGGCGTCCTGGTCCCAGTAGAGCGGGTTCCGCGCCAGCCGCAGCCGGTCGTTCACGCGCCGCTCGACGACGGTGTAGGGCCCGTTCGTGACGATCGTGCCCGGCCGCACCCACTCCGCCTGCCAGGAGTCGGGGTGCAGCGCGCGCGCGCGCTCGAGCGTGGCGCGGTGGACGGGATAGGTCGGGTAGAGCGCGGTCAGCACGAGCAGCCAGGGCGTGGGCGCGGTCAGCTCGAGCGCCAGCGTGCGCTCGTCGGGCACGCGCACGCCGACCGCCGGCCAGAAGAGCGCCTCGCGCGCCGCCGCCGCGTCGAGCAGCTCGCCGCGCGCGCGCGCCGCCGCCAGCGCGCCGTCCGCGAGCCGCGCCTCGAGCACCCAGCCGCGCTCGTACGGCTCCTGCGCCAGCGGCCCGAGCGCGAGGCCCTCGTGGACCGCCAGCACGCGCCCCTCGAGGCCGTCCAGCCCGGCCAGCGCGCGCCCCTCGAGCGCGACGAGCGGCGCCCCCGCGCCGAGCGCGTCGCCGGCCGCGAGCGGCGTCGCGAGCGCCGCGCCCGCCGCGCCGTCCCCGAGCCGCTCGCGCTCGCGCTCGAGCGCGAGCCCGTCCACGCCCAGGCGCACGCGCCCGTCCCCGAGCTCGCGCAGCCACAGGCCCGCGAGCCGTCCGCTCCCGTACCAGCGGTCGTCGGGCAGGAGCGAGTACGCGCGCGCGCCGCGCACGCACCACAGGTGCGCGGCGTTCTCGGCCCCGGTGGCGGGCTCGAGCAGGCGCCGCCAGGACCAGGCGAAGTCCGAGGCGGAGAGCGGGTCGCCGTTGCTCCAGCGCGCCTCCGCGCGCAGGTGGAAGGTGACGCGCAGGCCGTCGGGCGAGACCTCCCAGCGCTCGGCGCAGCCGGGCAGGGGCTCCAGCGTGCGCGGATGCAGCACGGTCAGGCCCTCGTAGAGCGCCATCATCACGCGCCCCTCGGGCACGCCCGCGACCGTGGCGGGGTCGAGCGTCGCGACCTCGGCGCCGTTGTTCAGCACGAGGTCGGCGCGCTCCTCGCCCGCGCCGCAGGCGAGCGGGAGGAGCGCCGCGAGCGTGGCGAGCGGGCGGGGGCGGAGCACGGGCGGATCGTACGCCGTGCGACGGGCGCGCGTCCCGCCCCGACAACCGCGCCGCGCGCGCGGGGTAGAAGCGCCGGAGACGCTCCCCGCGCCCGCCCCGGGAGGGGCTCGTGAGGAGCGCCTAAGTCTTTGTCGCCCAACATGTTGTGGGCTTGACGTCGCTCCTGCGCGGGCCTACTCTCGCGCGCGAGCGGCGCCGGGCCCGCCCGGTGCACCGCCCCCATGCAGAGCCCACGCAGCCTCACGCGCGCGAAGGTCGCGGCGCTGGTCGTCGCGCTGGCGGCGCTCGGCCTGGGCGCCCTGGCCGTGCGCGGCGGCCGCGGCGCGCGCGCGCCGGAGCCGCCGGCGGCGCTCGCCGCCGCGCCCGCGCCCGGAGCGAGCGCGGGGGAGACCGTCGCCGCGCCGGTCGAGGCGGCGCTGCAGGGGCCGGGGCCCGCGCCCGTCGACGCCTTCCATCCGCGGCGCGACGAGCCCGTGCGCCCCGCCTGGGGCGGCACGGTCGTCGTGCACCTGCCGGTGCTCCCGAAGAGCCTGAACTACATGCTCGAGACCAGCTCGCACACGCGCTGGATCCAGTACGAGCTGCACGAGGCGCTGGTCGAGCGCGACTGGGAGAGCTGGGAGCTCACGTCGCGGCTGGCGCGCTCGTGGGAGACCGCCGACACGCTCTGGCTGCGCGGCCAGGACGGCGCGGGCGAGGAGCTCCACGGCGACGCGCGCGAGGACGGGGACGCCTGGGTCGTCCTTCCGCTGGACGGCGGCGCGCCGCGGCGCGTGCCGCGCGGCGACGTCGAGCGCGTGGAGCGCGCCACGGTCGTCACCTTCCGGCTGCGCGACGACGCGCGCTGGCACGACGGCGTGCCTTTCTCGGCGCGCGACGTGGTGTTCACGCGCGAGTGCTACGCGAACCCCGGCGTGCGCTGCGACACGACGCGCGAGCGCTTCGCGAAGATCCGCCGCGTCGAGGCGCTGGACGCGCACACGGTGCGCTTCACCTTCGAGGAGCAGTACTTCGGCACGCTGAGCGCGTTCACCGACTTCTTCGTCCTGCCGGCGCACCTCTACGACCTGCGCGACCCGCGCCACCCGCGCCACGACCCGCGCGCGACGCCCGAGCAGCAGGCCGCCGAGGTCAACGACAACCCGCACAACACCGCCTGGGTCGGCCTGGGGCCCTACCGGCTGACCTACTGGGGCGCCGAGGGCGTCGTCGCCGAGCGCTTCGAGGGCTACTTCGACCCCGAGCACGGCGGCTACCTCGACACGATCCGCTGGCGCTACCTGGCCGCCGACGCGCTGGCGATCCCGGCGCTCGAGAACGGCGACCTGGACTTCACGCTGCGCGTCAGCTCGTCGGACTACTTCGGCCCGACCACGCAGAGCCCCGCCTTCACCGCGCGCTTCTACAAGGGCTACTACTACGCCGGGGGCTTCAACTACGTGCCCTGGAACATGCGCAAGCCGTGGTTCTCCGACCTGCGCGTGCGCAAGGCGCTGACCTCTGCGATGGACATGGAGGAGTACAAGCGCACCGTCGCGAACGGGCTGGCCGACCTGCCGACCGGACCGATGTTCCTCCACGGCCCGGCCTACGACCGCACGGTCGAGCGCCTGCCCTACGACCCCGCGCGCGCCGAGGAGCTCCTGGCGGAGGCCGGCTGGTACGACCGCGACGGCGACGGGATCCTCGACAAGGACGGCATCGCGTTCGACTTCGAGTACCTCGTGCCCAGCGCCAACTCGGCCGGGCGCGACTTCTCGCAGAAGCTGCAGGAGAGCCTGGCGCGCCTCGGCATCCGCATGCGGATCACCTCGCTCGAGTGGGCGGCCTTCCTCGAGCGCCTGCTCGCGCGCGACTTCGACGCGGCCGGCCTGGCCTTCACCGTGGGCGTGCCCGAGGACGACCCGGGCCAGCTGTGGAGCTCCGCGGGCGCGCCCGTCGGCGTGCGCGGCTCGAACCACTGCGGCGTGGCCGACCCGCACGTGGACGAGCTGATCGCGCGCGGCCAGCGCGAGCTCGACGACGAGAAGCGCTGGGCGATCTGGCGCGAGCTGCACCGCTATCTCTACGAGAGCGTCCATCCCTACCTCTACAACCTGGCGCCGCCGCGCAAGTTCGCGATGAGCCAGCGCTTCCGCGGCGTCCAGTGCTTCGCGATCAACCCCGGCTACTCGATCCGGCGCTGGTTCCTGCCGGCGGGCACGCCCGGCACGCGCCCCGCGCGCGAGCGGTGAGGCGGCGCTGGCTCGGTACGTCCTGCGGCGGCTCCTGTGGATGGTCCCGACGCTCTTCGGGATCACCTTCCTGACCTTCGCGCTGATGCAGCTCGCGCCGGGCGACCCGGCCGAGCTCCTGTACGGCGCGCCCGCCGCCACCGGCGAGGGTCCGGCCGGCGCCGATGCGGTCGAGGCCGCGATCGAGCGCTTCCGGCGCGAGAACCTGCTCGACCAGCCGCTCTGGCGGCAGTACCTGCACTACGTCGGGCCGTTCGACCTCGGGCCGCGCGGCCACCCGCTCTTCGGCGGCAGCGGCGAGCACCCCTGGCGCGGGCTCTGCCTGGGCGACCTCTCGAGCGAGCTCCTGCGCCCGAACGTCCCGATCCGCGCCGAGCTGGCGCGGCGCCTGCGCGTGACCGTGCCGCTGGCGCTCGCGTCGGTGCTCGTCGCCTACCTGGTGGCCCTGCCGCTCGGCATCGCGAGCGCGGTGCGCCGCGGCGGCGCGCTCGACCTCGCCGCGGCCGTGCTCGTGTTCCTGCTCTACGCCGTGCCGACCTTCTGGGCCGGCCTGCTCCTGCAGGCGGTGTTCGGCGCCACCGGGCTCGGCTGGCTGCCGATCCTCGGGCTGCGCGACCCGGGCGCGGCGGCGCTCGGGCCGCTGGCGCGCGCGCTCGACCTCGTGCGCCACGCCGTGCTGCCGCTCGCGTGCCTGACGCTCGGCAGCTTCGCCTACCTCTCGCGCCAGGTGCGCGCGGGGATGCTCGACGCGCTCGCGCAGGACTACGTGCGCACGGCGCGCGCCAAGGGGCTCCCGGAGCGCGTCGTCGTGCTGCGCCACGCGCTGCGCAACTCGCTCTTGCCCGTCGTCACGCTGTTCGCATCGGTCCTGCCGTACCTGATCGGCGGCTCGGTGATCGTCGAGACGATCTTCGACCTGCCCGGCATGGGCAAGTACGCCTACGACGGCCTGCTGCAGCGCGACTACGCGATCGTGATGGCGACCACGACGCTCTCGGCCGTCCTGACGCTCTTCGCCGTCCTGGCCTCGGACCTGGCCTACGCCTGGCTCGACCCGCGCATCCGCTATGCGTGAGGAGCCGGCGCCGGACGCGGGTCGCGACCCCTGGGGGCGGGCGCTCGCGGCGCTGCGCCGGCGGCGGACCTTCCGGCTCGCGCTCGCCTGCCTGGCGCTGCTCTACGCCTCCGCGATCTACGCGCCGCTCCTGGCGAACGACCGGCCGCTCCTGCTCCAGGGCGTGGACCAGGGCGCCCACGAGCGCGCGCGGCGCGGCCTGGCGGGCGTGAGCGCGAGCCTGGCGGCGCTGGCGCGCGGCGGCGAGCAAGGCTATCTCGCGGCGCGCACGCCGGGCTCGCGCCAGGGCTGGGCCGCTGCCCTCGAGGGCGAGGCGCGGGCGCTCTCCGAGCGCGCGCGCACGCTGGCGGACGCGCTCGGCGCGGGCGCGCCCGAGCGGGCGGAGCTCGAGCGGCTGGCCGAGGACGCGCGCGCGCTGGCGCGCGCGCCCGACGCAGCGGCGGCGGACGCGCTGCGCGCGCGCGCGAGCGCGCTGGCGGCGGCGCTGCGCCCCGCGCGAGAGGGCGAGCCGGGCGGCGTCGCGCTCGTCGCGCGCACGAGCTCGCCGCTCCTCGCCTCGCTCTCGGGCGTCGAGGTCTTCTTCATGGTGCTGTGGGCCTTCGTGCTCGGCGCCCCGCTGTGGCGCCGGCTCGTCGGCCGCGCGCTCGTCCGCGGGCGGCCGGAGCGCGCGCGCCGCGCGCGCGCGGCGGCGCTCGGCGCGCCGCTCGCGCTGGCGGCGCTGGTCGGCCTGGCCTGGGGGGCGCTCGCCGGCGCGCGCGATCCGGGCCTGCACGCGGCGCCCTACAAGGAGGCGCTCGCACGCGGCGAGCTGCGCGCGACGCGCGTCGTCTTCGCGCCGATCGCGCTGGGCTTCGCCGAGACGCACCTGGCCGAGACCTTCCGGCCGCCGACCTGGACGCGCGCGTCGGAGATCTCGGAGGAGGGGCGCTACGTGCGCGGGCCGCGCGCGCAGGCCGCGACCGGCCTCGAGAGCGTGCCGCAGCCCGTGCAGGTGCGCCCGGGCGAGCCCGCGCGCAACGCCGCCGCGCGCCACCCGCTCGGGACCGACGCGCTGGGGCGCGACCTCCTCGTGCGCCTGCTCTACGGCGGGCGCATCAGCCTGGCGGTGGGGCTCGTCTCGAGCGTGCTCCTGGTCGCGATCGGGACGCTGGTCGGAGCCCTGGCCGGCTACCTGGGCGGGCGCACGGACCTCCTGCTCTCGCGCCTGATCGAGGTCGTGCTGTGCTTCCCGGTGTTCTTCCTGATCCTGGTCGTGGTGGCCTTCGTCGGGCCGTCGGTGCTGCACATCATGGTCGTGATCGGCCTCCTGCGCTGGACGGGCGTGGCGCGCCTGGTGCGCGCCGAGTTCCTGCGCCTGCAGCAGCAGGACTTCGTCGTCGCGGCGCGCGCGCTGGGCCTCTCGACGCCGCGCGTGGTCTTCCGCCACGTGCTGCCGAACGCGCTCGGGCCGGTGCTCGTCGCCGCCGCCTTCGCCGTCGCCGCGGGCATCCTGATCGAGTCGGGCCTCTCGTTCCTGGGCTTCGGGATCCAGCTCCCGGTGCCGTCGTGGGGCTCGCTCGCGAGCGAGTCGCGCAACCCCGCGCACTGGTGGATCCACGCCTTCCCCGGCGCGCTGATCTTCCTGACGGTGCTCTGCTACAACCTGGTCGGCGACGCCATCCGCGACGTCGTGGACCCGAGGACGCGCGCATGAGCGCGGCGCGGGGGAGCGAGCCGGTGCTCGCGGTGCGCGACCTGTGCACCTGGTTCGAGACCCCCGAGGGCACGGCGCGCGCGGTGGACGGCGTGAGCTTCGAGCTCGCGCGCGGCGAGACCCTGGCGCTGGTGGGGGAGTCGGGCTCGGGCAAGACGCTCACCGCGCTCTCGATCCTGGGGCTCGTCCCGCCGCCCGGCCGGATCGTGCGCGGCAGCGTGCGCCTCGCGGGGCGCGAGCTGGTCGGCCTGCCGCGCAGGGCGCTGGAGCGCGTGCGCGGGCGCGAGGTCGGCATGGTCTTCCAGGAGCCGCTGAGCGCGCTCAACCCGGTCTTCCCGGTCGGCGAGCAGGTGGCCGAGGTGCTGCGCGCGCACCGCCTGGCCGACGCGCGCGGCGCGCGCGAGCGCGCGCAGGCGCTCCTGGCCGAGGTCGGCCTGCCCGACGCGCGCGAGCGCGCGCGGCTCTACCCGCACCAGCTCTCGGGCGGCCAGCGCCAGCGCGTCGTGATCGCGATGGCGATGGCCTGCGAGCCGGCCGTGCTCCTGGCCGACGAGCCGACGACGGCGCTCGACGTCACGATCCAGGCGCAGGTCCTGGAGCTGATCGCGGCGCTGCAGCGCCGCTCCGGCACGGCGCTGCTGCTGATCACGCACGACCTGGGCGTCGTCGCGCAGGCGGCCGAGCGCGTGTGCGTGCTGTACGCCGGGCGCGTGGTCGAGAGCGCCGACACGATCGCCCTCTTCGAGCGCCCGCGCCATCCCTACACGCTGGGCCTCTTGCGCTCCTTGCCGCGCCGCGTGCGCGCCGGCGAGCGCCTGGCCGCGCTGCCGGGCGCGGTGCCGCCCGCGACGCGCTGGCCCGCGGGCTGTCGCTTCCACCCGCGCTGCGCGCTGGCGCGCCCGCGCTGCGCGCTGGAGGAGCCGCCGCTGCGCGCGCTCGAGGGCGGCGCGCGCGCGGCGGCCTGCCACTACGCCGAGGAGGTCGGCGCGCCGTGACCGCCCCGCTGCTCGAGGTGCGCGGGCTGGCCAAGGCGTTCCCGCAGGCGCGCGGCCTCCTCGGCCGCTCCGCCGGCCTGGTGCGCGCGGTGGACGGCGTCTCGCTCGACGTGCAGCCAGGCGAGACGCTGGGCCTGGTGGGGGAGTCGGGCTGCGGCAAGTCCACGCTGGCGCGCGCCATCCTGCGCCTGTGCGAGCCCGACGCGGGCAGCGTGCTGTACCGCCGCGCGCCCGACGCCGCGCCGCTCGACCTCCTGCGCCTGCGCCCGCGCGCGCTGCGCGCCGTGCGGCGCGAGCTGCAGATCGTGTTCCAGGACCCGTTCCAGAGCCTGAACCCGCGCCTGTCGGTCGGCGCGGCGCTGGGCGAGCCGCTGGCCGTGCACGCGGGCCTGCGCGGCGCGCAGCGCGAGGAGCGCGTCGCGGCGCTGCTCGAGCGCGTCGGCCTCGCGCCGGCGCTCGCGGCGCGCTACCCCCACGAGCTCTCCGCCGGCCAGCGCCAGCGCGTGGGCATCGCGCGCGCGCTCGCGCCGGAGCCGCGGCTCGTCGTGTGGGACGAGGCGGTCAGCGCGCTCGACGTCTCGATCCAGGCGCAGATCCTGAACCTGCTCGTGGAGCTGCAGGCCGAGCTCGGCCTGTCGTGCCTGTTCGTCGCGCACGACCTGGCGCTGGTGCGCCACGTCTCCGCGCGCGTGGCGGTCATGCTGCTCGGCCGCATCGTGGAGATCGGGCCGGCGGCGACGATCCTCGAGCGGCCGGCGCACCCCTACACGCAGGCCTTGCTAGCGGCCGTGCCTGCGCCCGACCCGCGCCGGCGCGGGGAGCGGCGCGCGCTCTCGGGCGAGGTGCCCTCGGCGCTGCGGCCGCCGCCGGGCTGCCCCTTCCACCCGCGCTGCGCGCTGGCCGAGGAGCGCTGCCGGAGCGCCGTGCCGGAGCTCCTGCCCGTCCCCGCGGCCGGGGCTCCTCACGCGGCGGCCTGCCACCTGCTCGAGCGCGCGGCGGCCGCGCCGTCCGGGAAGTGAAGCGGCCGCCCGCCGCCCGGGCGGGCGGCGGACGGCCGTCGTCGGGAGCGCGCGCCCTCTAGTCCGTGCGCTCGGGGCAGTCGTCGATCGGCGTCGAGACGTGCGAGTTGATGTCCTGGCAGCAGCCGGGGCTGCCGGTCTCGTAGCTCAGCCAGGTGGCCAGATCGGTCGTCGTCGCGTCGCGGTAGAAGGTCAGGAGGTTGCCCATGTTGCTGGCCCCCTGGAGCGGCACGACCGTGCCGTCCGCGAGCCAGGTCAGCGAGCCCGTCACGCTCGAGCCCTCCGGCACGCGCACCTCGCAGTGCGTGTCGTCCTCGACCGCGCCTTCCCAGAGCACGTCGATCCACACCCAGCTGCGCACGAGCGGATCCCAGTCGTCGCCGACGTCCTTGCCGCCGAAGGCCGCGCCGTGGATGCGCACGCTGCTGCCGTCGTAGGTCAGGAAGACGCACGCGCCGGGGTGCTCGAAGTCGAAGGTGTAGTGCGTCGGGTAGTCGCCGAACAGGCCGTCGAGCCGCAGGCCGTAGTCCGGCGGCGCGACCTGTCCCACGACCTTGTTGCCGAGCTTCCACGTGCCCTCGTCGCCGCCCTTGGCCGGCGGACCGCACTCGCAGGTGTCCTCGCCGACGAGGTCGGTCAGCGGGATGTCCGCCTCGCAGCCGGCGCCGAGGTCGAACCAGCAGTACATCTCCACGCCGCCGGGCGTGTCGCGCATCAGGAACTGCACGTTGTTCGCCAGGCTCGCCTTGCCGGTCAGCGGCACGACCTGGCCGGTCGCCTTCCAGGTCGCGGTCCCGTAGGAGCGCGCCGTCTCGGGCACGACGACCAGCGGGCCGAGCGGACCCGCCTGCACCTCGGCGTCCTCGTAGCAGAAGTCGAAGCACAGGAACGACTGCTCGAAGGGGTCCCACGCGTCGCCGACGTCGAGGCCGCCCCAGACGGTGCCGCTGATGCGCACCTTGGACACGCCGTCGAAGTCGAGGTACAGGGCCGAGCCCGGCGCCTCGAGGTCGAACGTGTAGCCCTTGTCGCAGTCGCCGTCGAGCAGGCCGTCCAGGCGCAGCCCGAACGCCGGCGGAGCGAGCAGGTCGGTGTTGTGGTTGTTGAGGATGCGCCAGCGGCCGGCCTGGCCCGCGCTCGTCGGCGCCAGGCAGTCCTCGCACTCGTCGGGGACGCCGTTCTGGTTCCGGTCGCTCGACGTGCCCGCGGCCAGGTCGCACACGTCGGGGACACCGTTCCCGTTGCAGTCGGGCAGGTCCTGGCACTGGTCGTCGACGTCGTCGCCGTTGCAGTCCTGGATCAGCTCGTCGTCGATCGTGAGCACGAGCTGGTTCGACTTCAGCGGCACGCTGACCGGCGGCCCGAGGTGCACCGCGATCGCCTGCAGGTAGAACGGGTCGAGGCGCGTCGCCGCGCAGGGCAGCGGGCACAGGAACTGCGCGTGCCCGTCGTCGTCGAAGGCCGGCAGGACGTAGAACGCCAGCATCTCGAGGCCGACGTCGAGGGAGCCGACGATCGGGAGCTTGATGGGGCCGGCGTCGAGCGCCGCCGCGACGATCGGGACGTCGCCGGGATCGCCTCCGTCGACCTGCACCAGGACGTCGTCGCCGGGGCCGATCGCGGGAGGGTCGGTCGTGAGCACGAGCTGGGCGCTCGCGCTCGCAGTCAGGAATGCCAGGGGCGCCAGGGAGGTGAGTGCCAGGGAGAGGACACGCACGATTCGGGAGGTCATGAGTGCGGACGGACTCCTTCTTCCGTCGTTCGTAGGGGTGGCAGGCGCCGCGACTCGCGGAACCCACGCCCGGAATCTAGCGATTCCCGGCGCGCGTTCTTCGACGTCGCATCCTGCGCGAGCACTTTCTCGCGCGCGCGCGGCGGAGCGCACCCGCGCTCGCCGCTCGCGAGCGGCCGCACCGATCGCCGCGGTGCTCGGCGAGCGGCCGATGCGACGGACCGACGCGCACTCGCAGCGCGCCGGAGAGCGTGCGCGCGCCGCCGCTCAGACCCGCAGCCCGTACGCCTCGCGCAGGATCGTGCGCAGCGCGACGAAGTCGTCCACCACGTGGTCGGGGACGATCTCGGGGCCCGGCGGCGGCGCGTGGCGCGCGGCGCGGCGGGCCCACACGGTCTTCATCCCGATCGAGCGCGGCGGGGCGATGTCGTGCGCCAGGCTGTCGCCGACGTACATCGCCTCGCCCGGCGCCAGGCCCAGGTCCTCCAGCGCCACCAGCCAGAGCTTGGGGTTGGGCTTGGAGATCCCGATCTGCTCGGAGATGAAGATCGCGCGCGGGTCGAGGTGGCGCACCAGGCCCAGGCGCACCAGCTTCTCGGTCTGCTTCGTCGTCCAGCCGTGGGTGACGATCCCGACGGTGCAGCCGGCCTTGCCGAGCGCCTCCAGGAGCGGCGGGACGTCGGGGAAGGGGGCCAGCGCGGCGAACTTCGTGTCGTGGTAGGCCACCACCCCCGCGGCCACGATCAGGGCCGGGTCGGCCCGCGGGTGGGTGCGCAGCCGCAGCCGGCGCAGGAGCTGGTCGAAGTGGTGCTCGTAATTGGAGGAGAACTCGGCGATGACCTCGTCGAGCTCGCGGCTGACCTCCTCGGCCGGCAGGTCGAGGCCCGCCGCGACCATCGCCTCGACCGCGTTCTTGCGCGCCATGCGCGCGAAGGTCGTGGTCGAGAACAGCGTGTCGTCGAGGTCGAACAGGACGGCGCGCAGGGCGCCCATCTTCCCGGTCCTCCTGCGGGGAGGTGCGCTCCCGCGCTGCGTCGCGCCCCGCGGGGCGCGCTGGCCCGCGCCTAGCGGTCCAGGTGGGCCATCTCCTCCTTCATGTCCGTGATCCAGGCGCGCAGCATGATCATCAGGCTCTCGCGCTCGTCGTTGTAGCCCTCTTCCTTGAAGAAGAAGCCGACGAGCGGGATGTTCGCCAGCCAGGGCACCTCGGCCCGGCGCTCGATGTTGCGCAGGCGCGACAGGCCGCCCAGGAGGATCGTGCCGCCGTCGGGCACGATGGCGGTCGTGAACACGCTCTGCACCTCGAGCTCGGGGAGCTGGAACGTGACCGGTTGCGTGCTGCCCGAGAGCGAGGTGGTGAAGTTCGAGAGCGACACGACCTGCGCCACCGTGGGCTGGATCTCGAGCGTGATCTGGCGCCGGTTGTGGTGGATCGTCGGCCGCACGTCGAGCACGATGCCCTCGTTCAGCACGTTGATCACCGGGTCGGCGATGGCCTGGAACTGCGCCACCTCGACCTCGAAGTCCTGCACGAAGGCGCGCTGGTTGATGACCGTCACGAACGCCCGCTGGGTGTTGTGGACGGACAGCATCTGGTCGTTGATGAGCTCCACGTTCTGGCTCTTCTCGACCATGCGCAGGATCGCCGAGACCTGCAGGTCGTTCAGGAACGTGTACTGCGCCGTCAGGCCGCCGAAGACGTTGAGCGCGTCGCCCAGCGCGTTCTCGAAGATGTTCTCCGTGCGCCCCTTGAAGTCGCCGTCCTGCCCGTCGTCGTAGAAGAAGCCGGCGCTGGGGGCGGTGGGGGTGGTGGGGTTGCCGGAGTTGTCGAGGCCGACCGTGGGGTTGTCGGACAGCTTGATGTCGTCGAGGTCGCTGAACGGGCCGCTGGTGTTGTCCAGGCCGCGGAACTCGACGCCGATCTCCTGGATGAAGTTGTCGGAGATCGTCAGGAACTTGGACTCGATCGTCACCAGGGACGAGCTGAAGCGCCGCAGGTCCTCGAGGAACAGCCGCACCTCCTGCTGCACCTCGGGGGTGTGCACGACGATCATGTTGCCGGCCTCGAGGGTGATGGAGATGCCATCCTCCTCCCAGGTCGCGACGCCCACGTTGTCGCGGATCAGGGTCTCGAGGTCATCGGGCTCGTTCAGCACGGGCTTCTCGCCCAGGCCGCCGAACAGGCCGCCGCCGTCGTCGTCCTCGATCTGGTCGATCAGGCGCAGCTGGCCGATGCGCGGGCCGAGGAAGTCCGTCAGGCCGAAGATCAGGTCCTG
>CADEGS010000113.1:0-5158 GCA_902826945.1 uncultured bacterium
CCCACCGCCGCGCCCCAGGGGGCGAGGCCGAGCACGGCCAGCACGAGCGAGCCGTCGCGGTCGAGCACGCCGGGGCTGGCCGCGAACAGGAGCGCCCAGCCGGCGAGCGCGAGCGCGAAGCGGCGAAGCGGCGCGAGCGGGGTCACGCGTCGCGCGCGGGCCGGAACAGGGGACGGAAGTGGACCAGCTCGCCGGGCTGGATCGTGCGGTCGGCGGGAACGACGGCGAAGCCGTCCGCCTCGGCCACGGCGACGTGGTCGGCCGAGCCGCGGTACGCCAGCGGCTCGAGCTGGAAGACGCCGTCCTCTTCCTGGCGCACGCGCACCGGGAGGTTGTCCTCGCGGCCGGCCGAGCTCGTCGCCGCACCCGACCAGCGGCCGAGCGAGAGGCGCGCTCGGCAGGCCTCGGCCTCGAAGCCGGCCAGCTTGGCCAGGGCGGGCCGCACGAAGACCTCGAAGCCGAGCAGGCTGGAGACGGGATTGCCCGGCAGCCCGAACACCGGCTGCGCGCCGCGCATCCCGAACCAGATCGGCTTGCCGGGCTTGATCGCGACCTTGTGCAGCACGGGCTCGACGCCGACCTTCTCGAAGGCCGCGCCGACGAGGTCGTACTTGCCGACGCTCACGCCGCCGCTCGTCACCAGCGCGTCGCCGCGCTCGAGCGCCGCGCCGAAGGCTTCCACCAGGGCGTCCTCGCGGTCGGGCAGGATGCCGGCGCGCAGGACCTGCGCGCCGGCGGCCTCGCAGGCCGCCGCCAGGAAGAGCGTGTTGCCCTCGCGGATCTGCCCCGGGCCGGGGACACGGTCGCTCGGGACGAGCTCGTCGCCGGCGGTCAGGACCGAGACGCGCGGGCGCCGCCGCACGAGCACCGGGTCCTGGCCGGCCGAGGCGAGCACCGAGAGGTCGAGCGCCGAGAGGCGTCGCGGCGGGGCCAGCACGCGCCCGCCCCGGCGCAGGATCTCGCCCCGGTGCGAGACGTTGCGCCCGGGCGCGAGCGGGCCCTCGAAGCGGACGCGCTCGCCCTCGCGGCGCGTGCGCTCGACCATCTCGACCGCGTCGCAGCCCGCGGGCAGCTCGGCCCCGGTGTAGATCGCGACGCAGGCGCCCGGCGGGAGCGGGCCCTCGAAGGGCGCGCCGGCGCGCGACTCGCCCGCGAGGAGCAGCGTGCCCCCCGCGCCGAGCTCCGCGCTGCGGAGCGCGTAGCCGTCCATCATGCTCTTCTCGAAGGGCGGCAGGTCGACGTCGGAGACGACCTCCTGCGCCAGCGCGCGCCCCGCGGCGGCGGCGAGCGGCACGCGCTCGGTCGCGTCGAGCGTCGCGACGCGCGCCAGGATGCGCTCGAGCGCCTCGCGGGGGTGGAGCATGGGACGCGCAGTGTAGCGGCCCCCCGCTCCGGGCTCACCGCACGGGGACGTGCACCAGGCGGGTCTCGACGTGGCGCGCCAGGCCGTCGGCGTCGTCCGAGCCGATGCGCAGCCTGCGGCCGTCCTCGAGCTCGAGCTCGACGCAGTCGAAGCCGCGCAGGTTCCAGGTCCAGCCGCGCAGCGGGACCCAGTGGATGCCGAAGCCGTCGATGACGTGCGAGCGTGCGCGGCGCACCGAGCGGATGGCGGCGAAGGGGACGGTGCGCGCGAAGAGCGGCACGGGGCCGAAGCGGATCGCGAGCCGCGCTCCCTCGTCCTGCACCGTCAGCCGCGCGAAGCAGGCGCCGACCAGCCCGAGCAGGCAGCCCTGCGCGCCCAGCAGGGTCGCCACGAGCGGATCGTCCGCCAGGAACGAGGCGACGACGGCCGCGGCGCCCAGGATCCAGAGGAGGAAGTGGAGCCAGCCCGTCTGGGTGTGGCTGTAGCGGAGGGGAGCGCGCATGCTCCCCCCCTTCCCCCCGCCCGGCGCCGCATTCACGCGGCTCCCGTGGGCGGGAACGCGCCGCGAGCCGGCGCGTACAATCCGCACAATACCGCCGCCGCCCGTGCGCATGCCGGTCGCCCCCGGACGCGCGCCAGGCGCTCGCGCCCCCGCCGCGGCCCCGAGCCCCCGACCCACCCCACCGTGCTTCCCTGCCGCCTGCTCCCGCTCACGGCGCTCCTGGCCGCCGTCCCGCTGGCCGGGTGCAGCCCGCCGTCGGCGTCGCCGTCCGATGCCGCCGGGCGCTCGGGCGGCGTCCAGGAGCGCGAGGTCCCCAAGGTGCGCGTCGAGGCCGTCGTGCGGCGCGAGATGGTGCGCGTGCTCGAGACGACCTCGGTGCTCGAGTCCGAGCGCGCGATCCGGCTCTTCCCGCGCATGGCGGGCCTGGTGGTCGAGGTGCTGGCCGAGGAGGGCCAGCGCGTCCTCGAGGGGCAGGTCCTGGCGCGGCTGGACGACCGCGACGAGGCGCTGGCCGCGCGCGACGCGGAGGTGGCGCTCGAGGAGCGCCAGAACGACGCGCGCATCGCGCTCCTCGCCGTCGAGGAGGCGCAGGGGCTGCTCGAGAGCGCGCGCCTCGCGACCGCGCAGGCCGAGCGCGACTACGACCGCAACGTGCGCCTGTTCGAGGAGAGCGAGACGAAGCCGCTCTCGCGCCAGGAGATCGAGGCCAGCCGCCTGGCGCTCGACCGCGCGCGCGGCGACGAGAAGCAGGCCGAGGTCACCTGGCGCCGGCGCCAGATCGAGGAGTCGGCGGCCCAGACGGCCGTCGCGCGCGCCGGCGTCACGCTCGAGCGCGCGCGCCTGGCGCTCGACCACACGCGCGTGCAGGCGCCCTTCGACGCCGTCGTCGCCGAGCGCAGCGTGCGCCCCGGCGACACCGTCGGCGCGCAGCAGCCGGTGTTCGTGCTGACCGATCCGGAGGCGATCCGCGCCGTCTTCTACCGGCCGCAGGAGGAGCTGGCGCTGTTCACGCGCGGGGGCTCGGACGGCCTGGAGCGGCTGGGCTTCCGCGCGACGACGGAGGCGCTGCCCGGACGCGCGTTCGAGGGCGTGATCGAGCGCGTGAGCCCGACGATCGACGAGACCTCGGGCCAGTTCCGCGTCACCGCCCGGCCCGCGCCGGCGCCGGGGGGCGGGCCGGCGCTCCTGCCGGGGATGCTGGTGCGCATGCGCATCGTGACCGACCGTCACCCCGACGCCCTGGTCGTGCCCAAGCGCGCGCTGCGGCGCGAGGGCGAGCGACGCTTCGTGCTGCTGGCGCTCGCGGACGGCTCCGCGCCGGCCGAGGACGGAGCGCAGGACGCCACGGGCGCGACGCGCACGGTCGGCGAGGTGGACGTGCGCGAGGGCTTCGCGGACGACGACTCGGTCGAGGTGCTGCCGCTCGAGGGCGAGGCGCTCGAGCCGGGCGCGCTCGTGATCGTGGTCGGGGGCCGGGACCTCTCCGAGGGCGATCCGGTGGAGGTCGACGCGCGTCCCGGCGAGGACGGCGCGCGCTAGCGCGTGCAGCCCCGAGCGAGCGATCCGCCGCGCCGCGCGCGCTTCGCCTTCGTCACGGAGCGCCCCGTGGCGGTCTCGATGCTCGTGATCGCGATGGCCGTCTTCGGCGCGGTGTCGCTCTCGAAGCTGCCGCTCGACCTCCTGCCCGAGATCAGCTACCCGACGCTGACCGTGCGCACGACCTGGGCCGGCGCGGCGCCCGAGGACGTCGAGGAGCGCATCTCCGAGAAGGTCCAGGAGGCGCTCAGCACGCTGGACGACCTGGTGCGCGCGACGTCGGTCTCGCGCGCCGGCGTCTCGGACGTCGTGCTCGACTTCGACTGGGGCACGCCGATGACCTTCGCCGTGCAGGACGTGCGCGAGAAGCTCGACGGCGTGTTCCTGCCCGACGGCGTCGAGCGGCCGCTGATCCTGCGCTACGACCCCAACCTCGACCCGATCCTGCGCATCGGCATGCGCGCCGCGGACGGCCGCCGCGCGGAGGGCGGGGCCGAGAGCGTCGAGCAGCTCGTCGGCCTGCGCTGGATCGCGGAGAACCGCATCAAGCGCGAGCTCGAGGCGATCGAGGGCGTGGCCGCGGTGCAGGTGCACGGCGGCCTGGAGGAGGAGATCCGCGTGCGGGTCGACCCCTACCGCCTGGCGGCCAAGGGCATCGACCCGGCCGAGGTCGCGCGGCGCCTGGCGCAGGAGAACATCAACGCCTCGGGCGGCTCGGTGCTCGAGGGCTCGACCGAGTACCTGGTGCGCACGGTCAACCAGTTCCGCGACGTGGCGGAGATCGAGGAGCTGCCGCTGGCGCAGCGCGGCGGGGCCGTGATCCGCGTGCGCGACGTGGGCAGCGTCGAGCGCACGCACGAGAAGCGCGAGGTGATCACGCGCATCGGCGGCGCCGAGTCGGTCGAGCTGGCCGTCTACCGCGAGGCGGGCGCGAACATCGTGCAGCTCGCCCAGCGCGTGAAGGCGGCGCTGCTCGGGACGCCCGCGCAGCAGGCGCTCGTGGCGAGGATCGAGGCCGAGGGGCGCCGGCCGAACCACGGCGAGCTGGCGCAGGTGGACTCGATCGCCTTCCGCGTGCGCGAGGAGGCGGAGCTCGAGCTGCTCTCCGACCAGTCCACGTTCATCGAGGACGCCATCGCCGACGTGAAGCAGTCGGCGGTGCTGGGCGCGCTCCTCGCCGTGCTCGTGATCCTGGTCTTCCTGCGCAGCCTGCCGGCGACGCTGATCATCGGCGTCTCGATCCCGATCTCGGTCGTCGTGACCTTCGCGCCGATGTTCATGGCGGAGGTCAGCCTGAACATCATGTCGCTGGGCGGGCTGGCGCTCGGCGTGGGCATGCTGGTCGACAACGCGATCGTCGTGCTGGAGTCGATCACGCGCTGCCGCGAGGAGGGCGACGACCTGGCGGCGGCGGCGCTGCGCGGCACGGCCGAGGTGGCGGGCGCGGTGACCGCCTCGACCCTGACGACCGTGTCCGTCTTCGCGCCGATCGTGTTCGTGCAGGGCGTGGCCGGGCAGATCTTCGGCGACCAGGCGCTGACGGTCGTCTCCTCGCTGCTCGTCTCGCTCCTGGTCGCGGTGCTCTTCATCCCCATGCTGGCCTCGCGCCGCGTCCTGGCCGGAGTGCGCGGGCCGCGCGGCGAGGCGCGCCCCCCGCGCCGCCCGTGGTCCGGCCTGCGCTGGGGCTGGTCGAGCCTGGCGTCGAGCGCGCTCACGCTCGCGGGACGCGCGCTGCTCCTCGTCCTCGGGGCGGCGGG
>CADEGS010000113.1:5168-13984 GCA_902826945.1 uncultured bacterium
CGCTGCGGGCTGTGCGGGCTGCTCTGGCGCGTGGTCGCGTTCGTGCTGCGGCCGCTGGCGGCCCTGTTCCAGCTCGCCTGGGCGGCGCTCGAGCGCGCCTACCCCGCCGTGCTGGGCGCGTGCCTGGCCCATCCGCTGCTCGTGCTCGGCGGCGCGGGCGCGCTCCTGTGGGTCGCGCTGCAGCGCGCGGACGACCTGGGCGTCGAGCTCTTGCCCGAGATCCACCAGGGCGAGTTCACCGCGCACGCGACGCTCTTCGTCGGCAGCCCGCTCGAGAGCACCGACCGCGTCATGCGCGAGCTCGAGACGCGCGTGCGCGCGCTCCCCGGCGTGGCGAGCACCGCCCTGACCGTCGGGATCGAGAAGGAGACCCTGACGCGCGACATCGAGGGCCCGCACACCGCGCGCCTGACGGTGCGCCTGACGCCCGCGGCGCGCACGCCCGAGCGCGAGGAGCGGCTGGCGCAGGAGGTGCGCGGGCTGCTCGCCGCGCACCCGGCGACGCGCTCGATCGAGATCACGCGGCCGACGCCGTTCGCCCTCGACGCCGCCATCGCGGTCGAGGTCAAGGGCTACGACCTGGTCGAGATCGAGGCGGTGGCGGCCGAGGTCGAGCGCCGCATGCGCGCCGTGCCGGGCCTGGCCGACGTGCGCAGCAGCGTGCGCCCCGGCCATCCCGAGGCGCGCGTGACCTTCGACCGCGAGAAGATGCTCGAGCTGGGGCTCGACCTGGCCACGGTCTCGACCCTGGTGCGCGACCAGGTGCTGGGCAACGTCAGCACGCGCTTCCAGGAGGGCGACGACCGCATCGCGGTGCGCGTCATCGGCGACGAGGTGATCCTCTCGACGATCGACGCCGTGCTCGAGCTGCCGGTCAACCCCGCCGCGCCGCGGCCGGTGCCGCTGCGCTCGGTGGCGACGATCGACATCGTCCAGGGGCCGGCCGAGATCCGCCGCATCGAGAACACGCGCGCCGTGGTCGTCAGCGCGGCCAGCACGGGCGTGGACCTGGGCGGGATCAGCGCGCGCATCGACGAGGCCCTGGCCACGGTCGAGCACCCCGACGACGTGCGCGTCGAGCTCGGCGGGCAGAAGCGCGAGATGGACCAGGCGCAGACGAACCTCGTGTTCGCGCTGCTGCTCGCCGTCTTCCTCGTCTACGTGGTCATGGCCAGCCAGTTCGAGTCGCTGCTGCAGCCGTTCGTGATCCTGCTGACGGTGCCGCTGGCGCTGGTCGGGGTGATCTTCGCGCTGGACCTGCTCGACGTGCCGCTCTCGGTGGTCGTGTTCATCGGGCTGATCCTCCTGGCCGGCATCGTGGTCAACAACGCGATCGTGCTCGTCGACCGCATCAACCAGCGCCGCCGCGCCGGCCAGGCCCTGCGCGACGCGATCCTCGAGGCCGGCCATACGCGCCTGCGCCCGATCCTGATGACGACCGTCACGACCGTGCTCGGCCTGCTGCCGATGACCGGCTGGCTGGCGAGCCTGCCGCTCGTCGGCGCGCTGGGCGGCGGCGAGGGGGCCGAGATCCGCGCGCCGATGGCGGTCACCGTGATCGCGGGCCTGTCCTCCTCCACGCTCCTGACCCTGTTCGTGATCCCGGTCGTGTACTCGCTCCTCTCCCGCCGCCAGCCGCCCGCGGCGCCCGCGCCCGCGCCATGACCAACGACGACTCCGCACGCGCGCACGGGCTCTTCGCCGCGACGGTCGGGCGGCCGGTGGCGCTGTCGGTGGCGTTCCTGACGCTGCTCGTCGTCGGCGCGATCGCCTACCAGCGCATCCCGCTGCAGCTCCTGCCCTCGGGCTTCACCCAGCCCGAGGTGAACGTCTGGATCCCGAACCCCGGCGCCAGCGCGCACGAGAACGAGGAGGAGGTCGCCAAGGTCGTCGAGGACGAGCTCGAGACCCTGACCGGCATCGAGGAGCTGCGCAGCTGGTCCGACCAGGACTCGGTGTTCATGCGCATCGAGTTCAGCGGCACGGCCGACATGGACCTGGCCAAGGCCGAGGTGCGCGACCGCATCGAGCGCGCGCGTCCGCTCCTGCCCGGCACGGTCGAGCAGATCGGCACCTGGACCGAGTCGGCCTCCAGCGTGCCCGTCACGTTCTTCGGCATCCTGCTCAAGGGCGACCTGGAGACGCGCGACCGCCTGGTCGAGCGCGTCATCGTGCCGCGCCTCGAGGCCGTGCCCGGCATCGGCAAGGTGACCGTGTGGGGCGTGCTGCGGGACAGCGTGCGCATCCTGCTCGACGAGGACCGCGTCGCGGCCGCGCGCCTGGACATCGGCCAGCTCGTGCGCCGGCTGGGCCAGGACAACTTCGCGCTGCCCCTGGGCGAGGTGAACGACGGCGGACGCGAGATCATCCTGCGCTCGGACATGCGCTTCCGCACGCCCGAGGAGGTGGCCGAGGTCCCGATCGGCGGCGGGCTGCGCATCCGCGACGTCGGACGCGTCGAGCGCGTCAAGAGCGTCGGCGACTCGCTCTCGATCATCGACGGCGGCGTCGCCTACTACGGGATGGCCGTCAAGGACAGCCAGTCGAACGTGGTCGAGGTCAGCCGCGCCTGGGAGCGCGCGCTGGCCGACCTGGAGCACGACCCGGCGCTCGAGGGACGCATGTCCTCGATGACCTTCTTCCTGCAGGGGGAGATGATCGAGAGCGCGCTGGAGCAGCTGCGCAGCACGGCCATGTGGGGCGGCGTGCTGGCGGTGGTGGTCCTGTTCCTGTTCCTGCGCCGGGTGCGCCTGACCTTGTGCGTGGCGCTCTCGATCCCCGTCTCGGCGCTGCTCGCGATCGCCTGGGAGTACTTCACCGGCGGCACGTTCAACGTCCTGACGATGACGGGCCTGACGCTCGGCATCGGCATGCTGGTCGACAACGCGATCGTCGTGGTCGAGAACGTCGCGCGCCTGCACCAGCTCGGACGCTCGGCGCGCGAGGCGGCCGTCGTCGGCACGCGCCAGATCGCCCTGGCGATGACGCTCGCCACGCTGACGACCGTGGTCGTGTTCCTGCCGCTGATCTTCATGAGCTCGAACCCGATGGTGCGTGTCCTCTTCGGAGGCATCGTCATCCCGTTCTCGATCTCGCTGCTCGCCAGCCTGCTCGTCGCCACGACCTTCCTGCCGGTCGTGACGGCGCGTTGCCTCGGCCTCCGACCGCGCGCGGTGCAGGCGCTCGCGCGCGGCGTCGCGCCGCTGGCCCGCGGGCCGGTGCGAGCGATCGCCTGGTGCCTGGGAGGCCTGCGCGCGCTCTGGTTCGGCGTGCTGCGCGGGGCGTGGGCGCTCGAGCGCACCTTGCTGCGCGGCCTCGCGCCGCTGCGCTGGCTCGTGGCGCTGGCCGCCGTGGCGCTCCTGGTCTGGAGGCTGCGCTCCAGGCACGGCTACGACGTCGGCGCCGGGCTGAGCGACTTCGGCGTCGCGCTGGGAGGCGGCCCGGAGCAGGCCCGCCGCGACGGCTCCTTCCAGGCCCTCGGCACGCTGCTGGCCGTCGGGCTGGCCACGTTCGGCCTGCCGATCTGGCGACGCATGGTCGAGCGCGCCCCCGTGCGACCCGCGCACTTCGTCCCGCGCGGCGACTCGCTGATCGACATGGTCGTGGCCGGCAACCGCCGCCTGGTGGCGTGGACCCTCGACCACCGCTTCGGCGCCGTCGGGCTCTCCTTGCTGGCTCTCCTGACGGCCTTCGTCCCGCTGAGCCTCATGGACTTCGCCCCCTTCGGCGAGGACTCGCGCGTCGACCGCGTCGAGTTCAACGTGCTGTTCAACACGAGCTTCCGCCTGGAGGAGGCCGACCAGGAGGTGGCGCGCTACGGCGAGTTCCTCGAGGAGCGCCGCGAGCGCTACGGCTTCGACCACTGGAGCTGCCGCTTCGACGAGACGGACGCCAGCTTCGCGCTCTACTGGGACGAGCGCCGCGAGCGCGAGTTCTTCGACGACCTGCAGGTCGAGCTGCAGCGCGAGCTGCCGCGCGTGCCCGGCCACACGCTGGTCTTCTACGACGGCGAGAGCACGAGCGCGCGCAGCGCCGACGTGGCGAGCTTCACGCTCGTCGGGCCCGAGTCGTCCGAGCTCGAGCGCCTGGCCGTCCAGGGCCAGCGCGTGCTGGCCTCCGTGCCGGGGCTGTCGCAGGTGTCCTCGCAGCGCCAGAACGCGCCGGAGCAGATCGACGTGCGCGTGGACCGCGACCTGGCGAGCGACCTGGGCGTGGACAGCGAGGCGATCCAGCAGACGATCGCCTGGACGCTGCGCGGCTTCCCGCTGCCCTCGTTCCAGGAGAAGGGCCGCCAGGTGCCGCTCCTGATCGAGTACGACGAGGAGCAGACGGCCGGCCTCTCGACGCTGCGCGACCTGTCGGTGTTCGGCAAGGACGGGATGGTGCCGCTGTCCTCGGTGGCGCAGCTCGGCTTCAGCAAGGGCTCGCGCTCGATCATGCGCCGCAACGGGCAGACCAGCCTGACGCTGACGGCCAAGGTGGACGATCCGACGCAGATCGTGCCCGTGACCGAGCGCGGCTACCGCGCCCTGGCCGAGCTCGAGATGCCGCGCGGCTACGGCTTCGACCGCAGCGACTCCGCGCGCTCGCGCCAGCAGGAGGAGTTCGGCGAGCTCCTGTGGGCGCTCCTCCTCGCCGTCACGCTCGTCTTCCTCCTGATGGGCGTCCTGTTCGAGTCGCTGCTCTTGCCCTTCTCGGTCCTGTTCACGATCCCCTTCGCGCTGCTGGGAGCGATCTGGACCCTGTTCCTCAGGAGCACGCCGCTGGACGTGATGGGCCTGATGGGCATGATCCTGCTGGCGGGGGTCGTGGTGAACAACGGCATCGTGCTGGTCGATCGCGTGCACGGCCTGCGCCGCGAGGGCATGCAGCGCGCGGAGGCGGTCGCCCTCGGCTGTGCGCAGCGCGTGCGGCCGATCCTGATGACGGCGATGACCACGGTGTGCGGGCTCGTCCCGATGATCCTCGCCGAGCCCACCGGCGGAGACGGCATCGACTACCGGGCGCTGGCCGCGATCGTCGCCGGCGGCCTGGCTTCGAGCACCTTCTTCACGCTGTGGGTCGTCCCGCTCGCGTACTGCGTGCTGGACGATCTCGCGGCGCGCGTGCGCGCGGAGCTCGGCTGGTGGCTCGGACGCCTGTCCCGCGGCCGCCGCGCGCGCCCCGGGCCCGGCGCGAGCGAGCCGACGCCCGCCGCGTGACGCGCGCGCGTCGACGCGCGCCGCCCGCTCCGCTAGACTCTCGCGCCGGCGCGCGGCCCGCGCGCCCCCTCGATCCTTCCCATGGCACGCGCGGAAGAGCCTCGGCGGCCCGACGACCGCCTCTCGCCCGGGACGCGGGTCGCCGCGGTCGTGTCGACCTACCACCGCGAGGTGACGCAGGGCATGTTCCGCTCGGCCGCGCGCACGCTGGTCGAGGCCGGGCTGGACGCCGAGCACCTGCTCGAGGTGCGCGTGCCGGGCGCGTTCGAGATCCCGCTCGTCGCGCGGCGCCTGGCGCGGCGCGGCGACGTGGACGGCGTCCTGTGCTTCGGGCTGGTGCTGCGCGGCGAGACCGATCACGACCGCTACATCGCGAGCGCGGTTGCCGGCGAGCTGCTGCGCGTCGGCCTCGAGGTGGACAAGCCGGTCCTGTTCGGCGTGCTGACCTGCCACACGCTGGAGCAGGCCGAGGCGCGCGCGCGACCGCGCGAGCAGGGCGGCCTGGACAAGGGACACGAGGTGGCGAGCGCGCTGGTCGACGTGCTGGCGGCGCTGCGCCGCGCGTCGGGCGACCTGCGCGCGCCGCAGCACGCGGAGGAGCGATGAAGAAGCGCACGCGCTCGCGGGAGCTGGCCCTGCAGTTCCTCTACCAGGTCGACCTGCGCGGCGAGGACTACCTGCCCGAGGCGCAGGCCTTCCTGCGCCAGGAGGAGAGCGAGCGCACGACGCGCGAGTTCGCCCTGCACCTGATCCGCGGCACGGCGGAGCACAAGGCCGAGCTCGACCGCATGATCTGCGACGTCGCGCAGAACTGGGACATCCGGCGCATGGCGGCCATCGACCGCAACGTGCTGCGCATGGCCACGTTCGAGCTCGTGCACTGCACCGACATCCCGCCCAAGGTCTCGATCAACGAGGCGATCGAGCTCGGCAAGCGCTTCTCGACGCAGAACTCGGGCGGCTTCATCAACGGCGTGCTCGACAAGATCAAGGACCGCTTCGTCGAGCGCGGCAACGACGTCTCCTCCACCACCGCCGAGGCCTGAGAGCCGTGGGCCTCTTCGAGCGCCTCAAGCAGCGCCTCGGCCGCACGCGCGGCGCGCTGGCCGACGGGCTGACCGGCCTCTTCCGCGGCGGCCGGCCGATGGACGCGTCGCTCCTCGCCGAGCTCGAGGAGCTGCTCTACACCGCCGACCTCGGCCCGGTCGCGGGCGAGGTCGTGGAGGAGCTCGCGCGCGCCCACCGCCGCGGCAGCCTGCGCGGCGAGGACGACGTGCGCGCCACGCTGCGCGCGGCGCTGCTCGCGCGCCTGCCGCCCGCCGGCGGCGACCCCGACTTCGACCGGCCGACGACGGTCGTCCTGGTCGTGGGCGTCAACGGCTCCGGCAAGACGACGACGATCGCCAAGCTCGCCAACCGCTACCACGCCCAGGGGCGCCAGGTGCTGGTGGGCGCCTGCGACACCTACCGCGCGGCGGCGGCCGACCAGCTCCAGGTGTGGGCCGGGCGCAGCGGCGTCGAGATCGTGCGCAAGGACGAGGGCGCCGACCCGGCCGCGGTCGCCTTCGAGGCGCTGGAGGCGGCCGACGTGCTCGGCTACGGCCTCGTGATCCTCGACACCGCCGGGCGCCTGCACACGCAGAAGAACCTGATGGCGGAGCTCGACAAGATCCGCCGCGTCGTCTCGCGCCGCATCGAGGGCGCGCCGCACGAGACCTGGCTCGTGCTCGACGGCACGAACGGCCAGAACGCGATCCAGCAGGCGCGCCTGTTCACGGCCTCGGTCGAGGTCACCGGCCTCGTGATCGCCAAGCTCGACGGCACCGCGCGCGGCGGCGCGGTGTTCGCGATCACGCGCGAGCTCGGCCTCCCGATCCGCTACATCGGCACCGGCGAGACGAACGCGGACCTGGAGCCCTTCGACCCCGAGGCCTTCGTCGACGCCGTCCTGGCGAGCGACGCGCCCCGGTGAGCGGACCGGCGAGCGCCCGCAAGAGCGAGCGGACGAGCGCCGCGCAGAAGCTCGCCGCGCTCGCGCGCGCGTGGCCGCTGGCCGTGCTCGCGCTCCTCGCCTGGCCGTTCGGCGGCGCGCCGCTGGCGCTCGATCCCTGGCCGCACCTGGCCGGCGCGGGCTACGTCGCGCTGGCCGCGGCGCCGCCGGCGCTGGCGCTCCTGCTCGAGCGCAGGACCGCTACCGCGCGCGGCCTCCCGTGGCTCCTGCTCACGCTGGCCTGGGCCCTCGGCCGCACGCTCCTCGGCCACCTCGACGACACCTTCGCCGCGCGCGCGACGCTCGTGCTGCTCGCCGCGGCGCCCGCGCTCGTCGCGACCGGCGCGCGCCTGGAGGAGCGCGAGCGTCGGCTCCTCGTCCCGGCCCTGGCCGCGCTCTCGCTCTCCCTCACGCTCCGCGCCCTGTGGGGCGCGACGCGCGAGCCCCCGGACTGGGCCGGCGTGCTCGGCAACAGCGGCCCCCTCTCGCAGGCCGCCCTGCCCGGCGCCCTGTGCGGCGCTTTCCTCGCCGCGCGCGGCCCGGGCGCTGCGCGGCGCGCGCTGGGAGCGGCCGCCGTCGTCGCCTTCGCGCTGCACGCCGGGCTCGCCCCCGTGCTCGCCGGCGCGGCGGCCTTCGCCGCGGCCGCGGGACTCGGCGCGCTCGTGTGGCGAGGCGCGAGCGGTCGCGAGCGCGGCACGCTCGCGCTCGCCGCGCTGGTCGTGCTCGCGCTCCCCGCCTGGCGCCTGGCGAGCACAGCGAGCGCGAAACCCGCGACGTCCCCCACCGCTGCGGACGGCGCGTCAGCGGCGAACGCCCGGAACGAGACGAGCGCGATCGCCACAGGAGAGCCCGCGGTCGGCGGCGACCTGGGCGGTCTCACGGTCCGCACCCGCTTGTGGACCCGCGTCCCCGCCCTCCTCGCCCGCCACCCCCTCGGCGTCGGCCCGGGCCAGCTCCAGGCGACCTTCCCTCCGGTGCGCGATCCCCGCGAGCGCGCCCTCTCCGACGCCGCGGCCGGCGGCGCGACCGAGGTCGAGCACCTCCACTCCGACCCGCTCCAGGCCCTGGCGGAGCTCGGCCCGCTCGGCGGCGGCGCCTGGATCCTGTTCCTCGTCGCGACCGCGCTCGCTTGCGTGCGCTCGCTGCGCAAGGGCGAGGCCGCCCGGGCAGCCGCCGCCGTGGCGCTCACCGGCCTGCTCGCGAACGGCCTGGCCCACACGCCGCTCACCGTGCAACCGGTCTCGGCCGCGATCGGCTTCCTCCTGTGCGGCGCCGTGCTGGCGAAGCCAGGCGAGCGCCGCGACGCCCTCCCCGCGCACGCAGCCTTCGCCTCGCCGACCGCCCTGGTTGCCCGAGCTTCCTCGCTCGCAGCGCTCGTCGCGCTGCCCTTCGCGCTGCCGCTCCTCGCCCACGGAAGGGCGCTCGCGAGCTACGTCGACGCCGCCCGCCGCATCGACGAGCGCCTGGCTGCGCTCGATGGCGCCGCGCCCGATCCCTCGGACCCCGTCCTCCGCGCCGCCGCCCTCGACGCCCGAGCCGCCCTCGAGCGCGCCCTCGACGCCTCCCCCGACTCGGTCCCCGCACTCGTCCTCACCGCGCGCGCCGCCCCCCCCGCCGAGCGCATC
>CADEGS010000114.1 GCA_902826945.1 uncultured bacterium
CGCCCCGCTCAGGACATCAACGAGCCCGAGCGCTGCCCGAGCAGCCCCTTCAGCCGGCCCATCACGTTCGAGTGGATCTGGCACACGCGGCTCTCCGTCAGGGCCAGCATCTCGCCGATCTCGCGCATCGTGTGGCCGTACTCGTAGTACTGCTCGATGATGAACCGCTCCTTGTGGGTGAGCGCGCGCGTGATGTAGTGCATCAGGTCGCGGCGGTTCAGCTCGTGGACGGGGTCGATGGCGGTCTTGTCCTCGAGGACCTCGACCTTCTCGACCGAGCCGTCGTCGTCCTCCCACTTCTCCGACAGCGAGAACATCGTCTTCGCGCGCGACTCCTGGATCTCGCGCACGAGGTCGTCGTGCTCCATCTCGAGCGAGCGCGCCAGCTCGGCGTGCGTCGGCTCGCGGCCGTACTCGGCCGTCAGGCGCTGCAGCGCGCGCTCGATCTTGCTGGCCTTGAGGCGCACCAGGCGCGGCACCCAGTCCTGCGAGCGCAGCTGGTCGAGGATCGCGCCGCGGATGCGCGTCGAGCAGTAGGTCTTGAACTTGATCCCGCGGCTGGCGTCGAAGCCGCGGATCGCGTCCATCAGGCCGAACAGGCCGGCGCTGATCAGGTCGTCGAGCTCGATCGACTTCGGCAGCGTCTGCAGCAGGCGCTCGGCGATGTAGCGCACCAGCGGGTAGTGGCGCTCGATCAGGATGTTGCGCAGCCGGTCGAGCTGCTCCTTCGAGCCGGTCTTGCGCGCGTTGGCCGCCTCCTTGCGGTAGACGCTCCACAGCTCCTCGGTCGGCAGCTCCTCGAGCGGGATGGAGGCCTTGGAGCGCTTGCGCGGGAGCGCCGCGACCGGCTCCGCGACCGGCTCGTCGAGCGGCTTCTCGTCGGCGGCGGCCTTCGCCTGCGCCACCGCCCGCGGGCGCGCCTTGGACTTGGGTGCCGCGGCGTCCGCCGCCTTCTTCGTGGTGGACTTCGCCTGCACGCTCTTGCTCCCGACCTTTCCTGGGTTCGCGGCACCCTTGCGGGGCACGCTTTGCTTCGTGGCCTTGCGCGGTGCGCGCCGCATCACCCGCTTGCGCGTCGGCTTCTTCTTGGCGCTCATCGGGTGGATCCGGCGCGGACGGTGCTGCGGAGCGCTGGGATCCGCGGGGGCTCGGCGTGGCGCATCGGTAGGCTCGCGATCCGGGGGCTCGAGATCAGTAGCGGACGAGGGAATGGACGGGGACCTCCCCGAGCTTGCGCCTGCCGCCGAGGAAGTCGAGCTCGATCACGAAGGCGCAGGCCACCGGTATGCCGCCGATCCGGCGCACGAGTTTCAAGGCCGCAGCCATGGTTCCTCCGGTGGCGAGCAGATCGTCCACCATCAGCATGCGGGCGCCGCGGCCGGCGGCGTCGGTGTGGATCTCGATCGTGTCCTTGCCGTACTCGAGCTCGTAGGACTCCGCCGCGGTCTTCCAGGGCAGCTTGCCCGGCTTGCGGATCGGCACGAAGCCCTTGCCCGCGCGCGCGGCCAGCGCGGCGCCGAACAGGAAGCCGCGCGACTCGATCCCGCATACGATGTCGTAATCGTGGTCCTCGACGGCGAGCTGCAGCCCGTCGAGGGTCGCCGCCAGGCCGCGCGGGTCCTGCAGGAGCGGCGTGATGTCCTTGAAGACGATGCCGGGCTTGGGGAAGTCCGGCACGTCGCGGATGAGCTGCTCGATCACGATCTCCTCCTGGGATCCGACCGCGCCGGGGGAGCCGGTCGGAGCGCAGCGCCCCGACTTTCGGACGGTGCCGGCGATGCCTTGAGCGCGGGGGCGGCATTCTTCCCGAGCGCCGTGGCCCGGGGCCAGCGCGGAGTGGCGAGCATCGGGCGCGGGGGGCGCGCGTCCGCGGCCGCGGGGGATCGAGCCCGAGGGCGAGGAGCGGGAGGCCCGCGGCCGGCGACCGTGGAGCGCTGAAGCCCCCGGCGCGCTCCTCGATCACCAGCGCAAGACGCCGCCATCTGCCCGCCAGAGAGGCTCCAGATGGTGGCCAAGGGCCTTTGGGCTGGTGCCGGGCCTCTGCCTCGGATCGGCTTCGCCCTCGGGTGGTTCCGCAGCAGCCCCAAACCTGAACCGGATGCCCCCGGGGGGGCGTCCTGATGGGAAAGTGACCATGGCTCCGGCGGCCCTTCGCCGGACCTCGGGTCCCGGACGCGGGGCTGCCCTTCGTCGTCCATCGCCCGCGACCCATCTTCGGAAGCTCCTGATGCTCCTCGTCGCCATGCTCGTCGCAACGGTCTCAACGACGATGCCGCTGGCGAGCGCGCCGGCGGGCAGCGCTTCCGCGCAGGACGTTCCCCTGGTGCCCGATCGAGCCGCGCTCCGGTACGTCTCCCCGTCGTCGATCGAGCTGGTCCCCCGGCAGGAGGCCCTGCTGAAGGCCTCCAATGCGGGCGTCCAGGACATCTTCGGCATTGCGGTGGCCGTCGACGGCGACACGCTCGCGGTGGGAGCGGACAGCGAGGACAGCGCGGCCACCGGCACGAACGGCGACCAGAACGACGGCGGTGCGATCGACTCGGGCGCGGTCTACGTCTTCGTACGGGATGGGGCGAGCTGGAGCCAGCAGGCCTACCTCAAGGCCTCCAACACCGGCTTCACCGACTACTTCGGAGCCTCGCTGGCCCTCTCGGGGGACACGCTCGTCGTCGGTGCCTGGCGCGAGGACAGCAGCGCGACGGGCGTGGACGGCGACCAGACCGACGACGGCGCGATCGATTCAGGCGCGGTCTACGTGTTCGTGCGCGACGGAACGAGCTGGAGCCAGCAGGCCTACCTCAAGGCCTCGAACACCGGTGCGGGCGATCGGTTCGGGTGGTCCGTCGCGATCGCGGGCGACACGGTCGTCGTCGGTGCTCAGGAGGAGGACAGCGCCGCGACGGGGGTGGGCGGCGATCAAGCGAGCAACGGGGCGATGGCCTCGGGCGCGGCCTACGTGTTCGTGCGCGACGGAACGAGCTGGAGCCAGCAGGCCTACCTCAAGGCCTCGAACACCGGTGCGGGCGATCGGTTCGGCCAGGCGGTGGACCTGTCCGGGGAGCTGGCGGTGATCGGCGCGCACCAGGAGGACAGCGCCGCGACCGGCGTGAACGGCGACCAGGCCGGCAACGCTGCCCAGGAATCGGGCGCGGCCTATGTGTTCGAGCGTGACGGCTCGACCTGGAGCCAGGCGGCCTACCTCAAGGCCTCGAACCCCGAGAGGTTCGACTCCTTCGGCTCTTCGGTCGCCGTCTCGGGAGACACGATCGTCGCCGGCGCCGACGGGGAGGACAGTGCCGCGACGGGCGTGGACGGCGATCAGGCCAGCAATGCCGCGCCGACCTCGGGCGCGGCGTACGTGTTCGTGCGCGAGGGCTCGACCTGGAGCCAGGGGGCCTACCTCAAGGCCTCGAACACCGGAGCCGTCGATCGCTTCGGCACCGCGGTCGCGGTCGCGGGCGATGTCGTCGTCGTCGGGGCCAGGAGCGAGGACAGCTCCGCGTCGGGGATCGACGGCGACGGGAGCGACGACGGAGCCCCCGATGCTGGCGCCGCCTACGTCTTCGCCCGCGAGGCGGGGAGCTGGAGCCAGACGGCCTACGTCAAGGCCTCCGACACGGACGCCGGAGACCAGCTCGGCCGCTCGGTGAGCCTCTCGGACGGGGCGATCGTCGTCGGGGCGCCGACCGAGGACGACCTGGCCCTGGACGCCGGCGCCGCCTACGTCTACCGGCTCGGCCTCCCCGGGGCCGTCGCCTTCCGCAACGCGGGCGCGAACCCCACGAGCTACGCCGCCGGCCCGATCGAGACCGGCGGAGCGTTCACGGCCACGGTCGACAACAACGTCGCCGGGCAGCTCGGCTCGCTGCTCTTCGCCTTCGAGGCGCAGGTCGCGGTCCCGCTGGCGAACGGCGCGACGCTCCTGTGCCTGGACCTGGGCAGCGGCGAGCTCTTCACCGGCGCGAACCTCGCGCCCACCTCGAGCGCCGGCGGGGTCGACGGCTATGACTTCCTGGTGCCCGACGAGCCCGCGCTGGTCGGCCTGTGCTTCTCCTCCCAGGCGATCCAGCTCGGCAACCCGCCGTTCGCTCTCTCGAACGCGCAGGACTTCACCGTCGGGGGCTTCTGATGGCCGTCCTTGCGATCTTGTCCCTGCTCTCCGCGCTGGCCACCGGGGAGGTCTCCGCCCTTCCGACGGGCTACCTGAAGGCCTCGAACACGGACGCTCTCGACCACCTGGGAGGCGCCGTGGCGGCCTCCGGCGACACCATCGTGGTCGGGGCGCCCCTCGAGGACAGCGCGTCGGCCGGCGTCGGAGGCGACCAGGCGGACGACTCCCTCGAGGGTGCCGGCGCCGCCTACGTGTTTACGTGGAACGGCTCGAGCTGGATGCAGCAGGCCTACCTGAAGGCCTCGAATCCCGACGGGTTCGACAGCTTCGGCGGCTCGGTGGCGATCGACGGCGACACGATCGTCGTCGGCGCCTGGCAGGAGGACGGCGGCGCCAACGGGGACGAGGCGGACGACAGCGTCGCGAACTCCGGCGCGGCCTACGTGTTCGTCCGCACCGGCTCGACCTGGACCCAGCAGGCGTACCTGAAGGCCTCGACCCCGGACCTCGGCGACGGCTTCGGCTTCTCCGTCGGCGTGGCCGGGGACACGGTCGTCGTCGGAGCGCCCTTCGAGGACAGCTCTGCCACCGGCATCGACGGCGACCAGACGAGCCGTGGCCGACCGGAGTCCGGGGCGATCTACGTGTTCGAGCGCAGCGGGACCGCCTGGACCCAGGCGGCCTACGGCAAGGCCTCGAACACGGACAGTGGCGACAACTTCGGCGTCGCCGTCGCCGTCGGCTCCGACGACCTCGTCATCGCCGGCGCCATCTTCGAGGACAGCCCGGCCACCGGTGTGAACGGCGACGGGTCCCTCGACTCGGCCCAGAGCGCTGGCGCGGCGTACGTGTTCGCGCGCAGCGGCTCGACCTGGGCGCAGGAGGCCTACCTCAAGGCCTCCAACGCGGAGGCCGGCGACGGCTTCGGCTCCTCCGTCGCGGCAGCGGGAGAAACCGTGATCGTCGGAGCCGCGACCGAGGACAGCAGCGCCACGGGGGTGAACGGCGACCAGACGAGCAACGGCACGGGAGCCGCCGGGGCCGCCTACGTGTTCGTGCGCAGCGCCGGCGTCTGGAGCCAGCAGGCCTACTTGAAGACTTCGAACCCGGACGTGACCGACCGCTTCGGCGAGGCCGTGGCGGTCTGTGGCGACGTGGCGGTCGTCGGGGCCGCGCGGGAGGACGGCGCCGCCAGCGGCGTCGACGGCGACGGATCGAGCAACGCCGCACCGGAATCGGGAGCCGCCTACCTGTTCCACCGCAGCGCAGCGGCCTGGAGTCCGGGTGCCTACCTCAAGGCGTCCAACACGGACGCGGCGGACAGCTTCGGCACGTCGGTGGCGACCGGCGGCGGGCACGTGGTCGTCGGCGCCCTCCTCGAGGACAGCGCTGCCCTGGGCGTGGACGGTGACGGGGAGGATGACGGCGCCTCGGCGGCCGGCGCAGCCTACGCATTCGCCCTCGGTCTGGCCCCGGCGGTCGCTTTCCGCAACGCGGGCACGAACCCGACGAGCTACGCCGCCGGCCCGATCGAGATCGGCGGAGCGTTCACGGCCACGGTCGACAACAACGTCGCCGGGCAGCTCGGCTCGCTGCTCTTCGCCTTCGAGGCGCAGGTCGCGGTCCCGCTGGCGAACGGCGCGACGCTCCTGTGCCTGGACCTGGGCAGCGGCGAGCTCTTCACCGGCGCGAACCTCGCGCCGAGCTCGAGCGCCGGCGGCATGGACTCCTACGACGTCGCGGTGCCCGACGACCCGACGCTCCTCGGCCTCGCCTTCTCCTCCCAGGCGATCCAGTTCGGCAGCCCGCCGTTCGTGCTCTCGAACGCGCAGGACTTCACGATCGGGGGCTTCTGAGCGAGGCGCCGGCCGCGCGCTCGATCGCCTCGACCAGGCGGCGGTGGTGCGCGTGGTGGATCTCGGCGAAGCGCAGCCAGGCGACCGCGTCGAGGCAGCCGAGCGCCGGGTGACGCAGCGTCGCGCGCGAGCGGGCCAGCGCCGGCAGCGCGGGAGCGAGGCGCAGGACCGCCTCGCGCGCCGCGCCGAGGCCGCTCGCGATCGCCTCGGGCGTCGCCTCGGCGGGCAGCGTGCGCTCGGGCGCGCGCCCGCGCCCGCGCGGGATGCGGCCGACGAGGAGCACGAAGCGCCCGGCCGGCGTCGGGCCGCCGCCGTCGCTCGCCGCCGTGCCCGCGGCGGCGCGCTCCAGCCAGGCGAGGATGCCGAGGGTGGCGCGCCAGGCGTGCTCGAGGTGCTGGCCGACGCTCCAGGCCGAGAGCGCCGGCGCGCGCCGCGCAAGCCCGGCCGCGTCCGCGGCGCGCGCGAGGGCGCGCTCGAGCTCGCGCAGGAGGCCCGCGTGGGCGCGCCGCGCGCGCGCGAGCCTCACGGCCCCGGCCGCGCGCCGCCGGCGCGCGCCTCGAGGTCCGCCGCGAGCGCCGCCGCGGTGCGCGCGCGCGGGCTGTCGGCGCCGTAGGCCGCGGCGAGCGACGCGGCCGCCGCGCGCGCGTGCGGCAGCGCCTCGGCGGGCCGGCCGGCGTCGGAGAGCGCGCGCGCGAGCGAGGCGCGCGTCTGCGCCGTCAGCCAGTGCTCCGCCCCGAGCGCGCGCGCGCAGTCCTGCGCGAGCTCGCCGAAGCCCGCCGCCGCGTCCTCGAGGCGGCCGGCCTTCCAGACGCTGGTCCACAAACCGTGGCGCGTGCTCAGCGCGTCGGGCGCGTCGGCGCCGAGCAGCCGCGCCTGGCGCTCGGCGACGTCGGCGTACTCGTCGATCGCCGCCTCGGGCTTGCCCAGGTCGGCCTGCAGCGAGGCCAGGTTGGCGCGGATCGTCAGCGTGGCGGGGAAGTCCTCGCCGAGCGCCGTGCGCGCGAGCTCGGCCGCGGCGGCGAGGTGCGGCTCGGCCTCGGCCTGGCGCTCGAGGTCGAGCAGCGTCGCGCCGACGTTGTTCTCGAGCGAGAGCAGGGAGAGCGGCGAGGCGCCGGCGTCCGCGCGCAGCAGCGCCAGCACCTCCTCGAGCAGCGCCAGCGCGCCCTCGGAGTCGCCGAGCTCGCCGCGCGTCAGCGCCAGGTTGCTCAGCGTGGCGAGGATCGCGCGGTCGCCCGGCGCGAGCAGCCGCCGGCGGCCCTCGAGCGCGCGCTCGAGCGCCGCGCGCGCCTCCTCGTGGCGGCCGAGCCCGTCGAGCGCGACGCCGAGGTCGTTCCAGGCCGCGTAGACGATCGGGGCCTCGCCGAGCGCGCGCTCCGCGCGCGGGAGCGCGGCGTCGAGCGCGGCCTCCGCCTGCGCGAAGCGCTGGTGGCGCGCGAGCAGGCTGGCGGCGGCGATCTCGCTGTGCAGCGTCTCGGGCGCGTCCGGACCGGCCGCCGCGCGCCGCAGCGCGAGCGCGCGCGCGACGTGCAGGTCGGCCTGCGCGAGCTCGCCCAGCTCGGCGTTGACGTCGCCGAGGGTGTGGTGGATCGCAGCGGCGATCAGCGGGCGGTCGCCGAAGCGCTCGTCGACGCCCTCGCTCGCGCGCCGCACGAGCTCGCGCACCGGCACGTCGCCGCCGAGCTCGCCGGGCGAGGCGGCGGCCAGCAGGTCGTCGGTCAGGAAGCGGTTGATCGCGACCTGCGCCTCGCGCTGGTCGAGCGCCTCCGCGCGCTGGCGCGCCGCCTCGCGCAGGCCAAGCGCCAGCCCGACGACGCCGACCACGAGCCCGCCGAAGACGAGCGCGAGGCCGCCGCAGAGCGCGCGCTCGCGGCGTGCGAAGCACAGCGTGCGGTAGGTCCACGACGGCGGGCGCGCGTCGATCGGCTCGCAGGCGAGCGCGCGCGCCAGGTCGGCGCGCCAGGCGGCCACGGTCGGGTAGCGGTGCTCGGGCGCCTTCTCGAGCGCCTTGAGCGCGATCGCGTCGAGGTCGCGCAGCAAGGCGCGCGGCGCGTCCCAGGTGCGGCCGGCCGCCAGCGCGGCGCGGCTCGGCGGCTCGGGCACGACGTCGCGCAGGCGCTGGAAGGTCTGCGCCAGGTCGCCGGCGGGCGGGAGCGGCGGGCGGCCGGCGACGAGCTCGTAGAGCAGCGCGCCGAGCGCGTACACGTCGGCGCGCGTGTCGATCGGGCCGGCGCGCGCCTGCTCGGGCGCCATGTAGGCCGGCGTGCCGACCGGCCAGCCGCCGGTGGGCGGGAAGGCCTCCTCGAACGCGTCGGCCATCGGCTTGGCGATGCCGAAGTCGAGCACGATCGGCGTCGCGCGCCCGTCGAGCCGCGCGACGACGACGTTGGCGGGCTTCAGGTCGCGGTGGATCAGGCCGCGCTGGTGCGCGTGCTGCACGCCGTCGGCGACGCCGAAGAGCAGCGCGACGCGCTCGCGCAGCCCCAGGCCCGTCTGCGCGCAGTGCTCGGTGATCGGCACGCCCTCGACGTAGTCCATCACCAGGTAGGGCAGCCCGTCGGGCGTGCGGCCGGCGTCCACCAGGCGCGCGACGTTCGGGTGGCTGGTGTGCTCGAGCGCGCGCCGCTCGACCTCGAAGCGCGCCGCGAGCTCGGGGTCGAGCGCGGCCGAGGGCACGACCTTGATCGCCACGCGGCGGCGCACCGGCTCGTCCTGCTCGGCCAGGAAGACGTGCCCGCTGCCGCCGCGGCCGATGCGCTCGAGCACGCGGTAGGGGCCGAGGCGGCGCGGCAGCTCGGGCGTGCCCGGGCGCGCGCTCGCGGGGCGCGAGGCCTCGGGCGCCGCGTCGGCGACGTCGAAGGCGAGCAGCGAGCGCACCTCGCGCGCGAGCGCCGCGCCGCCGGCGCCGTCCGCCGCGAGCCGCGCCAGCTCGCGCTCGCGCGCGTCGGGCGCGAGCGCGCGCAGCGCGAGGAAGCGCTCGGACGCGCGCGCGTGCAGCTCGGCGGGATTCACGCGCTCCCGTCCGCTCCCGAGCGCGCCAGCTCGCGCCGCAGCCAGCTGCGCGCGACGGTCCAGTCGGCCTCGGCTGTGCGCTTCGAGACGCCCAGCGCGCGCGCCACGTCCTCCATCGCCAGGCCGCCGAAGGCGCGCAGCGTGACGACCTCGGCCTGGCGCGGGCTGAGCTCGCGCAGCCGCTCGAGCGCCTGCTGCAAGGCCTCGAGGTCGGCGACCTCGGTCGCGCCGCCCGCCGCCGCGTCGTCGTCGAGCTCGACGCGCAGGCGCGCGCCCCCGCGCTTCTCCGCGCTGCGCCGCCGGTGGTGGTCCACCAGCACCTGGCGCAGGACGCGCGCCGCCAGCGCGAGCTGCTCGACGCGCGGCACGTCGGGCAGGGGCGAGCTCGAGAGCAGCCGCAGGCAGGCCTCGTTCACCGCCGCGGTCGGCTGCAGCGTGTGCCCGCCGCGCTCGTCCGCGAAGGCGCGGCGCGCGATGGCGTGCAGCTCCTCGTAGAAGCGCTCGGTCAGCGGGAACGAGCGCTCGGACGCGGGATCGGGTTCGTGCTCGGCCATCGCCCGGCGCGCGGCCCAGCGAAGCGCATCCTCCCCTGGACGGCCGCGGCCGGGATTCTAGCAGCCGCCGGGGGGCGGTCCCGTGGGCGCGGAGCGTGGAGAAACGCAGAGCGGGGAGCCCGCCGGCTCCGCCCGTTGCAAGGAATCCAATCCGCTCCCGGTCGGTCGAGGGGGCTTGCGCCGCGCGCGCGCCGGCCCATCTTCGAGGGAGCGATGCACCTCCCTCGTACGCGGCTCCTCGCCGGCGCCCGGGCGCTGGTGCTCGCGCTCCTCGGCGCCCCGGCCGCGGCGCAGACGCAGGTCTTCGAGTTCCCGCTGCAGCCCGCGCAGGTCGTGCCGCCGGTGGCGAGCGCGGCCAGCGGCAGCGCGATGCTCTCGCTGAACACGATGACCGGCAACGGCACGCTGGTCGCGACGTACACGGGCCTCAGCGGCTTGCCGACCGCGGCGCACCTGCACGGCCCCGCCGGAGCGGGCGCGACGGCGCTGCCGATCGTCCTCTTCCCCACGCCCGGCGGGACGAGCGGCCAGGTCTCGGGCTTCGCGCTGCTGAACGCCGGACAGATCGCCGACCTGCTCGCCGGGCAGGTCTACTTCGACATCCACAGCGCCGCGCACCCGGACACGGGCGAGCTGCGCGGCCAGGTCTGCCGGCGCGCGCTGGCCGCGAGCCGCAACGCCGGCGCGAACCCGTCGAGCTACCTGTGCCTGCCGCCCGCCTTCGGCGGCACGTTCGTCGCCGCCGTGGACCTCGCCACGACCGGCCACGCCTTCGCGCTGCTCTTCGCCTTCGCCGCGCCGGCCGACGTGGCGCTGCCCGGTGGGCAGCACCTCCTGTGCCTCGACACGCTCGGCGCGGGCGAGCTCCTCGGCGGTGCGGGCCTGGGTCCCGCGGCCGGCCCGCTGGCGATCTTTCAGGCGCCGGTGCCGGCCTCGCTCGCGCTGTGCAACCTGACGCTCTCGAGCCAGGCGATCCATTTCGGCGGCGTGCAGCCGTTCGCGCTCTCGAACGCGCAGGACCTGAGCCTGGGCTTCTGAGAAGGCGGCGCCCGGGGATGCGACGCCGCGCAGGCTAGCCCGTCCGCGGAGCTGGCTTCCCGCGGGCGCCAGCCCACGACCGCGCCGCTCTGCTAGGCTGGAGCCTCATTCGGGGGAATCGAGGAGTTCGACATGACCAGGCGAGCACTGGCGGCGCTGGGCACCCTTTTCTTCCTCCTGGTCGGCGGTCGAGCGTCCGCCCAGGCGCTGCGCATGGACGAGATCCATCGCATGCTGCCCGCGGAGGCGCGCGACACCTTCCACCGGCTGGGAGACGTCGAGGGGGACGGCGACCTCGACCTGCTCTCGTTCCGCGCCGCTCCCGCCGTCTCCCTGGCGCACAACGACGGCCGCGGGATCTTCGGCGAGCCCGCTTCCCTCGCGCTGCCCGCCTTCGCGGGCGGGCTGGTGACCAACCTGACCGCGGCGCTCCTCTCGGACGTGGATGGGGACGGCGACCTCGACGTGCTCCTGGGGGTTGCCGCCTGGCAGCCCGACATGTTCGGTCTCCTCCAGGCGGTCGGTGCGCAGAACCTCCTGTATCGCAACGACGGCGCCGGCTTCGCGAACGTGACCGCGAGCCAGATGCCCGCGCTCCTCGACCACACGTTCTCCGCCGCCAGCGCGGACCTGGACGGCGACGGGGACGAGGACCTCGTCCTGGGCAACGAGCCGGGCTTCTCCCTTCCGTTCGACGCGCTGGCGCGCAACGACGGCGGCGGGGTGTTCGCTTCCGCGAGCGGCGCCCTGCCCTCGCTCTCGGGGCGGACCGGCGCCATCGCGGTGAGCGACGTGGACCTGGACGGCGACCTGGACCTGGTGCTGCACAAGTCCCAGCACCACGTGCTGATCAACGACGGCGGCGGGACGTTCGTCGAGGAGAGCTTCCGCCTGCCCGCGCTGCCCGATTCCCTGCCGCTCGCGCTGGGGGACCTCGACGGGGACGGCGACCCGGACGCGCTGAGCGCCAGCGCCAGGCTCGCGAACGACGGCACCGGCTTCTTCACGATCGCCGCCGGCGGTCTGCCCCCCGGGGCTCCGGGAAGCCGGCCCACGCTGGCCGACGTGGACGCCGACGGAAGCGCGGACGCGTTCGTGGCGAGCCCCCTGAGCGGGCTGCACCTCTACCTCGGGGACGGGAGCTCCTTCGCGGAGGCCGCGGTGCCGCAGGGAATCGTTCCTCCGGTCGGCGTGCAGGTGGGCGACGTGGACGGGGACGGCGACCTGGACGCCGTGCTCGCCAGCAGGAGCCAGGCGGACCTGCTGCTCGGGGACGGCACGGGGCAGTTCCTGGCCACGTCCTCCGCCTTCCAGGGCGTGCTCGCCCTGACCGGCGGGAACGGCGGCCTCCTGCGCGACATGGACGAGGACGGACACCTCGACCTCGTGCTCACGTCCACGGCCTCCACACCCCTGCGGATGTTCCTCGGGGACGGAGCGGGCGACTTCGCGGAGGCGACGTCCGCGCTCTCGGTCGCTCCCGGCAACTTCCGCGCGCCCGGCGCGGCCGACACGGACGGCGACGGCGACCTCGACCTGATCGTGGGGGCGGAGAGCGGGACGAACCGACTCCTGCGGAAGGACGGCCCGACGTGGAACGAGGTCCCCGGCGCCTTCCCCGAGGCCTCGAGCTGCAAGGCGCTGGCCATCGCCGATCTCGACGCGGACGGATTCGTCGACGTCCTGTTCGGGCAGAACTTCACCAACCCCACCCGCCTGTACCGGAACGACGGATCGGGCGGCTTCGTGCTGGCGCCCGCCCTGCCGATCAGCGGCATCGTCGACGACTGTCTCGCCGCCGACCTCGACGGCAACGGCACGTCCGATCTGGTCGCCGTCACCTCCTCGAGCGGCTTCCTGCTGTGGAACGACGGCAGCGCCGGCTTCACCCTCGGCGCCAACCTCGGGTCCGGCACGTGCGTGGCCGCCGGCGACGCGGACGCGGACGGCGACGTCGATCTGGCCATCGGGACGGGAGCCGGCACGAGCAACCGGTTCCTGCGCAACAGCGGGTTCGGAGGCTTCGCCTCCCTCACGCTGCCGAGCTCCACGCGGAGGGCGATGTCCGTCGCGTTCCTCGACTTCGACGGGGACGGCCTGCGCGACCTGTACTTCGCCAACTGGGACAACAACGGCAGCGCGCTCGACCAGCTCCTGCGCAAGTCGGCCGGGCCTGGCACCGGGTACACGGACGCCTCGAGCCAGCTCGGCGCGCGCATCGACGAGCTGTCCTGGGAGGTGCTGGTCGGCGACGTGGACGAGGACGGCGACGAGGACGCCATGGTCGTCGGCGGCCGCGGGATCCTGCCGTATCCCTACCTGCTGGGCGCCACGCGCCTCTACTCCAACCTCTATCGCCACCTGGCCTGGCGCGGCCTGCCCGCCATCGGGAAGCAGCTCGTCCTCGACCAGTCCGGCAGCCCCGGCGGTCCCTACTGGCTGCTCGCGGCGCTCGCTCCCGGCGAGCTCGAGCTGCCGCCGCTCGGCACGCTCAAGGTCGATCCCGCCGCGTTCGAGATCTTCGCCAGCGGCGTCCTCGACGCGGAAGGGCGCAACAGCTTCGTGCTGCCGATCCCGCGCCTCCCCGGGCTGGTCGGGCTGTCGCTCTACTTCCAGTCCGCGCTGGGGGATCCCATCCTGCTCACGAACCTCGAGCGCGTCACCTTCACGGCCTTCTGAGGCCGCGCGCGGCTACATCTCCTCGGGCGCCGCGACGCCGAGGATGGCGAGGCCGTTGGCGAGCACGCTCTGCGCGCCGGCGACGAGCGCCAGGCGCGCGTCGCGCAGCGCGTCGTCGTCGTCCACCAGCACGCGGTGCTCGACGTACCAGGCGTTGAGCGTGCGGCACAGCTCGAGCAGGTAGACCGAGACGATCGAGGGCTCCGCGGCGGCGGCGGCGCGGCGCAGGACCTCGGGGTAGCGCCCGAGCGCGAGCAGGATCGGCGCGGCGTCGGCCAGGCGCGCGCCGTCGATCGCCGCGGGGCTCGGGGCGCCGCCGGCCTTGCGCAGGATCGAGGCCATGCGCGCGTGCGAGTACTGCACGTAGGGGCCGGTCTCGCCCTCGAAGGAGAGCACCTCGTCCCAGTCGAAGACGACGTCCTTGACGCGCTCCTTCTTCAGGTCGTGGAAGACGACGGCGCCGACGCCGACCTGCTCGGCGACGACGTCGGCGCGCGCGAGGTCGGGGTTCTTCTCGGCGATGATGCGGCGCGCCTCGGCCACGGCGCGGTCGAGCAGGTCGTCGAGGAACACGACCTTGCCCTGCCGCGTCGAGAGCTTGCCCTCGGGCAGCTTGAGCAGGCCGAAGTCGACGTGCTCGACGCGCGACTCCCATTCCAGCCCCATGCGCGCCAGCACGCCCTTGAGCTGGCGGAAGTGCAGGCGCTGCTCGGAGCCGAC
>CADEGS010000115.1:0-11631 GCA_902826945.1 uncultured bacterium
GCGGGCGACCAGGAGCTCCTCGCGCGCTGCCTCGCGGCCACCGGCGCGCGCGACGACGCGCGCGCCGTCCTGCAGGCGACGCTCGCGACGCTCGACGAGCACGACCCGCGCCGCGAGGCGCTCGAGGCCGAGCTCGCCGCATGGGCCTCGGAGTGAGCCGCCGGTCGCGAAACGCGGGAATCTGACGGCACGCACCCGCTCTCGCGTGTTCTCCACGCGTGGGCGGGACTCGCCCGCCCACCGGGGAGCGACGTCCGCAGGCGCGTCGACCCGCATGCCCTGGCCCGCCGGCGCGCTGCCCGCCGCCACCGGCGAGACCTGCCGCTGCGGGCGCCACCGGAGAGGGGAAGTTCCATGCCGTCCATCCACAACGTCAAGCTCTCGATCGAGAAGGCCGGTGATACGCGGAGCACCAGCAAGCGCCGCGTCAAGGTGACGTACTCGCTCGGCTTCTCGAGCCTCGAGGTGCTCGCGGGTTCCGTCTTCCGCGAGACCGTCCTCCTGCGCGGGGACGATCCGATCTGGGACGACAACCTCGCGCAGATCCACGCGGGGCACGTGAAGGCGGGCAGCAGCGTCGTCAACCGCAACTTCGCCGCCGACGTGTCCCGCAGCAAGCTCGACGAGGACGGCGACACGGTCGTCTTCGGCGTTCCGATCTTCGCCGACCGCGACGAGATCTACGCGCGGGTCTCGCTCGCGCCCTTCGTGCCCTCCGGCGCGTCGGCGAGCTCGAACACCGTCACCGGCCAGTTCGGCGCCGCCGGCAACGACTGATCGCGGGCGGCGCCGGCGGCTGCGCGCCGCGGCGCCGCCACCCTGCGGCGGGCGGCCGGGGGGAGGCCCGGCGGCCCGCCGCGCCCGTCGCAGGGCGCATGGCCGAGCCCCCGGGACGCGGGATGGCTGCCTGCGACGGGTCGCTGTCTCGGCGAGGGGGAAAGGGTCCGTGCTTCTCGCGCTTCTGCGCGCGTGTCGCGGGCGTGCGCTCGACCGTCCGCGGCGCGCGCGGCGAGCTACGATGGCCGCGGACCGTGAAGCTCACTTCCACGGACGACTCGCGCGCGGGGGAGGAGACGCTGCTCGGAGTGAGCTCGAGGCGGCGGCTCCGCCGTGCCCAGGGCCGGAGGGCGTCGGACGAGGCGCCGGCGCGCCGAGCTGGCGCGGGCCCGCTCGCGGCGCAGGGCGGGCGTCAGCGCTTCAGCCGCGCGCGCAGCTCGGCCGCGTACGCCTCGGCTTCCCGTGCCGCGTAGGTCCCGGCCGCCTTCGCGGCCAGCGCCTCGAGCTCGGCCACGACCTTGCGCGCGTCGTCGGCCGTGTTCAGGCGCTTCGCGCGCAGCGCGCGCACCGCCTGCTGGAGCTTCATCACGCGCCGGGCGTCCTCGTCGGCCTTCAGGGCCTGCAGCACCGCGCCCACCCGGCGCTCGGCAGCGACGATCCCGTCCACCGCCGCCTTGAGCTCCGGCGCGCGCTCGCTGACGCCCAGGAAGTCGCCCTCGCGCAAGGCCGCCTCGAGCGCGTCCAAGCGCCGCGTCACGATCGCCTCGACGGAGGCCCTGATCTCGGCGAGTCCCTCGCCCTCGAGCTTCGCCAGCTCCGCCAGCGCCTTGGCGTACTCGCCCTTCTGCAGCGCCTTGCGCGCGCGGGCGGTCTCCTTCGGCCATTCCCACACGGGTCGGGCGATGGCGCCGGCCAGGTGAGGGGTGACGAGCTCCTCGGTGAGCTGCGCCGGATGTCCCTTCCACACGACCGTGCCGGAGGGGTCCACCAGCACCGACGAGGGGTACGCGCTCAGCCCGAGCGCGCGCATCAACGAGCCCGAGGGGTCGTAGGCGTACCCGTAGCGCGCGCCCGTGTCGCGCACGAAGGTCTCCGTCGCGCTCTTCGGCTCGCTCGTGATCGCCAGGATCGTCAGACCCTTCGGCCCCAGCGCCTCTTGCATCGCGTTCAGGTGGTCGACCGACCGCCTGCACGGGCCTCACCAGTAGGCGAAGAACTCGATGAGCACCGTGCGACCCGTGAGGTCGCCGAGCGACTGCGCGCCCGTCTGCGAGAAACCCTCGAGCTCGCTCGCCGGCAGGGGGCGGCCGATCTGGGCCGAGGCCAGGCCCGTCAGGCCCAGGAGCGCGAGGAGGATCCGCGCGAGCGCGCCGCGCGCGGGTCGGCGAGCGTGTCCCATCGGGGGCGATTGTAGGCCTAGCGGTCGCGTCTGGACAGGGCGCGCGCGCCGCCGCTCACCAGCGCACGACGTCGGTCGTGCCCGGCGTGAGGTGGAGCGGTACGCGGCCGACCTGGCGCGCGCGCGGCTTCCGCTCGCCGCGCGCCCGCGCTATCCGACCTGCGCCAGCAGGCTCGTCTCGTTCTCGCGCGTCAGGCCGCTGGCCTCGGCGCGCGCGACGAGGCGCTTCTGGCGCTCCTCCGGCAGGCCCTTGAACCAGGCCAGCGTGTCCGCGGCGATCGCGTCGATCGAGCGGAAGGAGAGGCCCGCGGCGACCGCGCGCGCGTTGCTCCACTGGTGGAAGCCCAGCGCGTCGCCCTCGGGCGCCGACCAGATCGGGAACTCCATCGGCTTCGCCTCGAGCAGCGGGCGCAGCGTCGCCGAGGGGACCCAGCGCGCCTTGCTCGCCGCGCTCGCGCACTTCTGGCAGGCGGCGATCACGCGGCCCCAGGCGAGCCGCGTCTCCGGCCCGCAGGCGTTGAACACGCCCGTGGTCTTCGTCTCCGCGACGCGCACCATCCAGGCGGCGAGGTCGCGCACGTCGATCACCTGGATCGGGTCGTCGGGCGTGCCCGGCACGAGCACGTCGCCGCCCTGGTCGAAGCGCACCGGCCAGTAGGTGAAGCGCTGCGTCGGGTCGCCGGGGCCGACGATGTAGCCGGGACGGATGACCGTCGTGCGCCCGGGCGCGGCCGCCTGGGCCGCCTGCTCGCAGAGCGCCTTGAGCGCGCCGTAGTGCTCGTACTGCGGGCCCATCGTCTCGAGCGTGGGATCCGCCATCGTGGCCAGCGCCGCCGCCTCGTCCTGGCCGGCCTTCGAGTTGTCGGCGTAGCACGAGATGCTCGAGACGTAGACGTACTGCCCTACGCGCGGCGCGAGCAGCTCCGCCGACGCCTTCACGTGGCGCGGGTAGTAACCGCAGTCGTCGAAGACGACGTCCCACGTGCCCTCGCGCAGCTCGTCGAGTCCGCGCGGCGTCGCATCGGGCCGCAGGAGCGCGCCGTCGGGCCCGCGCTCGTCGTCCGCGGGGAGCTCGGGGTCGCGGTTGCCGACGCGCCGCTCGACGCCGTCGATCTGCAGGCCGAGGCGCTTCTCGGTCCGGCCGCGGTTGAAGAGCGTCAGCGCGTGGCCGCGCGCCTTCGCCGCCTCGACGATCGCCGGGCCGAGGAACCCGGTGCCGCCCAGGATCAGGATGCGCAGCGCGCCCGGCGCGCGGCGGCGCGGCGCGCCGAAGGAGAGGGAGGACGTGGCGAGAGCGGCGCCCCCGAGCGCCGCCGCCTGGAGCAGCTCGCGTCGTCGGATCTTCATGACCGTCACTCTAGCGACGGATGGGCGGCGCGCGCCGGCCCCTGACAGAGGTCGAACGCGGCGCGCGTTCGCGCTCGGTATGGCGGTCGGGCAACGAGCGCGCGGGCCCACCGGGTTACGGCGGGGTGACGCTTCCTGACCACCCGGGAACGGCGCGCGGCGCGCCGCTCCCGGGCGGGGTCGAGGAGCGCGGGCACGGGGCTTGCTCTCGTCGCTCCATGTCCTCTCGCCGCCGGCGCCCTTCCCTGCCGACACCATGACCCTCCTCGCCTCCCTTTGCGTCCTCGCCCAGCTCGCGGGCACCACGAAGGGCCCGACGCCCGCTCCCTACGAGCTCCTCGAGCTGCGCCGCGCGCTGCCGGCCCTGGCGCGCCGACCCACCCTGGCCGACCTGGACGGGGACGGAGCGCCGGAGGTGATCGTGACGGACGGGCTCGTGACGGACGCGCATGCCGATCCGTCGATCCTGCGCAACGACGGCGACGGGACGTTCTCGCTCGCCGAGGAGAGTCTCGAGGCGGAGAAGCCGCTCGACGACCACGCCTTCGGAGGCGCCGATCTCGACAGGGACGGGCGCGAGGACTTCCTCGTCGGCGGAGCGGTCTTCCTCGCGCGGGCGCGCGGCGCTCCGCGGCACGTCGCGAGCCTGCCGGTCCGAACGCGCGTCCGTCAGGTCCTGTTCCCCGACCTGGACGGAGACGGGGATCCGGACCTGATCGTGGTGGACGCGAGCCGCACCACGCTCTGGCGCAACGACGGCGGAGCGTCCTTCGCGCCGCTCGCGCCCGCGATGGCGTCGACGGCGGTCGTGCGCGCCGCCGATCTCGATGGCGACGGACGCGTGGACCTCCTGCGCCAGGGCAGCAGCACGCTGCAGCTCCTGCTCGACGACGGCTCGTACCAGTTCGTTCCGGCGCCGTTCCCCACCGTGTCCCCTCACGGCTTCGAGGTGGGCGACGTGGACGGGGACGGCCGGCCGGACGTGCTCGCGAGCACCGGGACGTTTCCGAGCTTCCAGCTGCGTCTCTTCCGCAACCTGGGCGGCGGCTCCTTCGAGGAGGTGCCGGGAGCGTTCCCGGCGGTGACGCGGCTGTTCGAGATCCGCATCGCGGACTTCGACGGCGACGGAGACGCGGACGTCCTGTCGCTTCGCGGACGCGCGCTCCTGCGCAACGACGGCGCCGCCGGCTTCGCCGACGTGACGAGCGGGCTGCCCGGCGTCTCCGGCTCGAACCTGGTCGTGCGCGACGTCGATCGCGACCGGGATCTCGACCTCGTCTTCGAGGGGGCGAACAGCCGCGTGCAGCTCCTGCTCAACGACGGCAGCGGGCGGTTCCTCGAGCCCTGGCGCGATACGGTGCTCGAGAGCCTGCCGGCCTCGCCGCTCGCGCTCGCCGACCTGGATGGCGACGGGGACCTGGACCTGGTCGCCTCGAACGGCGTCCGGCGCAACGACGGGACGGGGCGGTTCGAGCCGGCCGCGGAGCTCCTCGACGCTCCCGTGAGGGCTCGCGACGTCGCGCTTGGGGACGTGGACGGGGACGGCGCCGGCGATCTCCTGTTCTGCGGCGACCAAGTCAGCCCGATCCGGCTCTTCCTCGGTCAGGAGGACGGCTTCCACCTGGCGCCGGCGTCGGCGATCCCCGCGACGCTCGCGCCGCCGGTCAGCCTCGACCTCGCCGACCTCGACGAGGACGGCGACCTCGACGCCTTCTTGACGCAGGGCACGGGAGGCATCTTCGGCCCGTCCTTCCCGAGCGCCTGGTGGAGGAACGACGGGCGCGGAGCGTTCGAGGATGCCGGAACGCTGCCGGGCGACCTCGTCGCTCCGCGGGCGGCGGCCGTCGGCGACCTCGACGGCGACGGGCACCTGGACGTGCTCGTGGGGAAGATCGGACCGGAGGCGCTCTTCCTCGGCGACGGCGCGGGCGGGTTCGAGGACGCCTCGCGCAACCTGCCGGACGCGGCGTTCGATCACGGCACGCTGGCCCTGGCCCTGGCGGACCTCGACGGCGACGGAGACCTGGACGCGTTCCTGGTCAACGGCGTGCCGGGGATCGACCAGACCTTGCCGCTCCCCGACCAGTCGCTGACGAACGACGGGAGCGGGCGGTTCACCGTGACGGCCAGCCACCCGACGCGGGACATCGGCGTGAGCGTGGCGGCTGCCGACCTCGACGGCGACGGAGATCCGGACGTGGTCGTCGGCGGCAGCGACTTCGCGACGGTGGTCCCGGAGTCCAGCGCGACGGTCTTCTACGCGAACGACGGGAGCGGTCGCCTGCTCGCGTTCGAGCGCCGCATCGACGCGCGCGACAGCTCCCTCGTCGCCGGCGACCTCGACGGCGACGGCGACGTCGACCTGGTCACGACGCGGCACGTGCTGACGAACACGCGCAGCGCGCTCGCCTGGCGCAGCCTGCCGCGCGCCGGCCATCCGCTGCGGCTCGAGCTCTTCGGCGCGGAGGGGGAGGCGTTCGTGCTCCTCGCGTCCACGTGCGCGCGCTCGCCCGTCGCGACGGCCTTCGGCCCGCTGTGGCTCGACCCCGCGGACGCCGTTCTGGCCGCCGCAGGCCGGCTCGGCGCGAGCGGACGCGGCGAGGAGCGCTTCGCCGTCCCCAACGAGCTCCTCGGCGCGACGCTCTGCTGGCAGGCGCTGCTCGGCGCGCGCGCGCGCCTGACGAACCACGAGCCGACGCTCTTCGTCGGGTACTAGGCGCAACCCGCGCCCCCGAGCCGCACATTGCGGGCGCGCCCGCTATCATCCCCGTGCGAGGAACGGGCTCGCTCGAGGTCTCTCCATGGTGCGACGGAGGAAGGGCCGGGCGGCTAGCGGGGCGCGGGTCGCGCTCGCCGTCGCCGGGGTGCTCTCGCTGGCGCTGGCCGCCTGTCTGGGCGGGCCGGTGCGCGAGCTCACGGCGCAGGAGTCGGCAGCGCTCGACGGCGGGAAGGGCTGCGTCGCGTGCCACGTCGACGAGGCGCTGGCCGTGCGCGCATCCCGCGCCCACCGCGGCACGCCCGAGCGCGCGAGCTGTGCGCTGTGCCACGGCGAGCACTCCGAGGCCGCTGGCGCGGGAGCGGTCGAGACCGTCGGCTGCGCCGTCGCCTGCCATGCGAGCGTGCGCGCGGCGTTCGACTTGCCCTTCTCCCATCCGCTCGGCGTCGCCGCCAGCTGCACCGACTGCCACGACCCGCACGGCGGCAACCCGCGCCGCGAGCGCTCGGAGCTGCGCTTCGAGCGCTGCGTCGCGTGCCACCAGGACCTGCGCGGCCCCTTCGTCTTCGAGCACGACGGCAACCGCGTGCAGCGCTGCCTCTCGTGCCACGTGCCCCACGGCTCGGCGAACCGCCGCATGCTCACGCAGGCGCGCACGAGCTTCCTGTGCACGAAGTGCCACACGGGCATCGAGCTGATCCACCAGCAGCTCCCCGGCAGCGCCTTCCTCGAGTGCCTGAACTGCCACGTCGAGGTGCACGGGTCGAACTGGGACCTCTTCTTCTTCCGCTGATGGTCGACCCGGCCTGGCTCCTGGCGCTGCTCGCGTCGCTGGCCCGGCGAGGGTTGGCGCAGGCGCAGCCGCAAGCGCAGACGACGGGCGACCCCGCGCCGCTCGCGCCGGCGGTGGAGAGCGAGGGCCCGCGGCTCGGCGACTTCGCCGTCTCGGGCTTCCTGGAGCTCGGCTACCGCTTCGTGGACGTCCACGGCAGCGACGCCCAGTTCCAGGAGGACCTCCGGCTGGGCTCCGGCGTCGTCCTGCGCGCGCTGCGCTTCGAGGGCGAGCGCGCCGCCGGGGAGGGCCCGGTCGAGGCGTACTCGCTCGAGGTGGCCGGCGTCGGCGATCCGTACTCGTCCCTGGGCGGCACGCTCGACCTCGGCGGCTGGGACGCGGCGGTCGAGCACCGGCGCACGCGCTTCGAGGCGACCACCGACACCGACATCCACGCGATCGACCTGGACCGCGACAGCACCACCTTGCGACTGGAGCACGCGCCGAGCGGGAGCACCCGCGCGCACGGCTGGATCCGAGCAAACCGCCACGACTACGAGCGCGTCGGCGGCGGCGACCGGATCGTCGGCTTCTTCTCGAGCGTGGGCGACTTCCCCGTGCGGCGCCACGGCGACGAGCTGCGTCTGGACGCGCTCTGGGGCGGGCGCGCGGGCGGCTTCGACTGGGAGCTCGAGGGCGGGCTCTCCAGCGTCGCGTCGCGCGGCCGCACCGTCTTCTCCGAGACGCTGCCCGCCTTCCCCGACGACCCGCTGAGCGAGGAGTCCGACGAGGACCTGAGCGGGTCGGGCAGCACGATCGGCGCGCACGTGCGGCGGGCGCTCGACGACGGCCGCGTCGTGCTGGCCGCGGGCTACCGGCGCGGCGCGAACCGCATCGACGGCGACCTGGCGGTCGACAAGCTCGGCTTCCTCGGCTCGCCTGCCTCGCCGCTGGCGGAGACCGTGCGCGCCCGCTCGACCTTCCGCACGACCGACGCGGACGCCTGGGTGGATCTCACGCTCGAGCTGGCGCCCGGCGCGAGCCTGGCCTTCCGCTACACGCGCTCCGACGGGCGCGAGGACGGCTCGGTGAGCACGATCAGGACCATCGACGACCTGAGCGGCTTCCCGCCGACGGTCTCGGAGATCCGCGAGACGGCCCTGCTGGAGAGCGCTCTCGACCTCTTCGAGGTCGAGACCGACGTGGACCTGAGCGAGCACGTCGGCGCCAGCCTCGCGCTCCAGTACGGTCACGAGGAGCTGGAGCTCGAGCACGCGATCGACTTCGTGTTCCGGAGCTTCGACGGTCCGCTGGACGAGTGGGGCGTGCGCGCCGGCGTCGACCTCCAGGCGGGCGCGCACGAGGCGCACCTCTCGGGCGGGCTGGCCTGGGAGCCGACGCGCGACCCGGGCGCGAGCGTCATCTACGTGATCGAGGACCTGCGCACGCGCTTCGTGGACCTGCTCTGGCGCTTCCATCCGAGCGACCTCGCGACGCTCTTGGCGGAGGGGCGGCACGAGGACCAGGACAGCGCGGCCGTGACGGGCACCGCGCGCGACGACCGCGCGACGCTCGCGCTCGAGCTCCAGCCGGTCCAGGGGCTGCGCGCGGCGCTGTCGGCGAGCTACCGCGAGCTCGACCTGACGACCGATCTGCTGTCGGTCGGCCCGGTGACCGGCACGCTGCAGACCTACGAGAGCTACGAGCACAGCTACACGGCCTCGCTCGGGCTGGACGAGGCGGGGCCGTTCCGCCCGCGGCTCTCGGCGAGCTACGTGGACGTCTCGGGGGACAGCCCCCTGAGCTACGCGATCGGCGACCTCGACCTGCCGTGGGCCTGGTCGCCGCGCGTGACGGTCGGCGTCGAGGTCACGTACACGCAGCTCGCTGCCGCGGAGATCCTGGACGCCAGCGACTACGACGCCTGGACGGCGACGGTCTACGTGCGCACGACCTTGTGACGGGCGGGCGCGCACCCGGTGCGCGCCTGCCCGTCGGGGTCAGAACGCCATGCGCCCGCCGGCCTGCGGCACGTGGCGCGGCGCGAGGCGCAGCGTGCGCGTGACCATCGGGACGGGGGCGCTCATGCCGCCCAGCACCCACTGGTCGTAGGCGATGTCGCCGGCGTCGTTGGTGAGGTTCTCGTCGCGCAAGAACTCGATGTACTCCTTCGAGGTCGTCTGGTGGTACACGGTCACGCGCACGCGGTCCGCCAGGAGCGGGATCGGGAAGAGCGTGTCGTCCCAGTGCTGGCCGTCCGCGTAGGCGTAGCCCACCGGCTGCGCCTGGCCGGCCTCGAAGGCGGCGTTGTCGAAGCCGCGCGGCGGGATGCGGTTGTCGAAGACGATCGAGTTGTTCAGCACGAAGTGGAACGAGGCGCCGGCGGAGAGCCCGGCGGCCGCGGCCGCCGCCGCGTCCAGGCCCTGATCGATGCGGTAGACCTTCGTGCTGGCCTCGTCGAGCTCGGCCGTGACGGCGTCGTAGGCGCCGTGCTCCTTCAGGATCGAGCCGTCGCGGCGCAGGTACTGGACGCCGATCCACATGCGCCGGCCCTCGCCGTAGCCGGTGGGCAGCTTGTGGCCGGTCTGGTTCGTGATGCGCACGCGCAGGTCGCCGGCGACCACGGCCAGGTCCAGGTCGCAGGCGCGCTCCAGCATGCTGACGTTGCGCGCGATCGCGTCCTGGAAGACCTGCAGCGGCTCGCCGTTGATCTCGCCCTCGCCGTAGAGCTCGAGGCTCTGGTCGAGGCGGTAGACCGCCTCCGGTACCCAGCTGTTCGCGCCGGCGAAGTCGTGCTGCGGCAGGTCGGTGCGCGCCGTGCCGCCGAGGCCGTCCGCGCAGGCCGTGCCGCTCGTGTCGGGCATGTGGCAGTCCTGGCAGGTCGAGACGAGCGGGTTGTTGCCGCCGAAGCGGCCCGTCATGTCGATCGGCGCGACGGCGAAGTCGCTCAGCGCCCACTCGGTGTAGGTGCGCTCGACGGGGAACATCTCGGTCTTCAGGCCCGAGTCGGGGTGCTCCTGGTCGAGCGTGTCGAGGTCGTAGCTGTCCGAGGCCGCCGGCGTCGCGCCGCCGTTGCGCACGTACATCGGGTTCGACACGTCGTGGCACGTGCCGCACAGCGCGGACTCGCGGTGGAAGGGCGACTCGAGCCAGTCGTGCCAGGGGAAGCTCGGCCCGAGGTCGAACGGCCCGCGGCGCACGTCGTCGGGATCGATCACGTACTGGCCGGCGTGGAACTGGCTCGGCGCGTCCGCGAGCCCGGCCAGGATCGCCGTGTCCTCGCTCGGGTTCGCCATGTCGGCGATCGGGTCGACCAGCCGGTGGCAGAGGTTGCAGGTCACGCCCTCGTAGTCCGACCCGCCGAGGGCCGAGCCGCTGGCCGGCGTCGAGCGCCCCGCCAGCCACCCGCCCGCCGCGTGGCAGCGCAGGCAGTACTCGCCCGCGTCCGCCGCGTCCTGGTTCGCGATGGCGAGCGCGGCGTGGAACACCGGGTCGCGCATCGAGTTCGCCATCATCGTCCCGGCCCAGCGCGTGTACGGCTCGTCGTCGGGGTCGAAGTAGGCGTGGCAGAACGTGCAGTTCGCGACCGACACGATCGGGTCGGTCAGGTCGCCGGGCTGCGTCCCCGGCATGCGGAAGTCCTCGAGCGTGCTCGCGATCTGCATCTGCATCGCGGTGGCGAGGGTCGCGGCGGCGGCGAGGAGCAGGGACGTGCGCAGGATCATGGTGGCCCGAGGCTCCCGAGCGGAGCCCTTCACAGGGGGGGGACGGCGGGGGAGGGGAAACGGATCGTACTGGAGGAGGCGCGGTTCGGTGCGCCCCACCCGCTCCTTCCCGCCCGCGCGCGCCTCCGCGGGCACGGACGGCCCGCGCCTCCGCCCCGTCGGGGAGCAGCCGGCCGTTCCGCGCGAGCGCGGACGCCCCTGCCGCTACGATCTCCCCGGCCCGCGCGGCAGCGGGCCTTCGCCGTCCGCCGTCCGCCGGCCGCTCCGGTCGGCGCCGCCCGCACTGGAGGATTCGAGATGCACCTGACCGCGCTGGGAGCCCAGGTCGCCACGATGGGCGCCAAGGAGAAGAAGCAGCACGCCGACGCCCTGATCAAGGGCACGGCCAAGATCGGCGCGTACACGAACGGCGTGTGCTACGACGCGGCGGCCTACGTCGTGTACCTGAGCACGACGAAGATCAAGGCCAGCGACGTGGAGGGCAAGAGCGGCCAGGCCTGGACCAGCGTGCTCGCCTTCAAGGCCGGCAAGAAGTGGGACGGCAAGGAGCGCATCCAGCGCGGCAAGGCCGTCGGCTTCTTCCGCCTGAACGACGGCAAGTTCTTCCACGCCGCGATCGCGCGCGGCGACACGAGCGTGCTGGCGGTCAACGGCAACACGCTCGGCGCCGGCTGGCAGCCGGTGGACCTGAAGAAGGTCCTCGGCGAGCCCGACGACGACGGCGTCTTCGAGCACGACGGCGCGCGCATCGAGGTCTGGATCTCGCGGCTGTAGCGCCGGTCTGCCGCGCAGCCCGGCGGCGTCGCCGCTCGAGCCTCGTGCGCGCGAGCGACGAGCGACGGGAGCGCCGGCGGCGCTACGTCCGGCGGCGCTCCTCCTCCTCGAGCTTCAGGAT
>CADEGS010000115.1:11731-13401 GCA_902826945.1 uncultured bacterium
GGGAGCGCCGGCGGCGCTACGTCCGGCGGCGCTCCTCCTCCTCGAGCTTCAGGATGCGCCGCTGGATCGCCGCGGCGCGGGTGTCCTGCGGGTCGCGCTCCCTCGCCAGCGCGGCGCGCGACGCGGCGCCGAAGTGGTCGCCCTGCTGCATCAGGAGCTCGGCGTGCTCGACGAGGATCTCGGCCGTCAGGTGCTTGCGGGGGATCTTCCAGAGCAGCTTCGAGGCTTCGTCGGCGCGTCCCTCGCGCGCGAGCCCGCGCGCGCGCAGGAGCGTGCTCGCGGGCGGCTCGGCGGGGGAGCGGGACGGACGGAGACGGTTCAGCCAGTCGAGGATCGCGTTCATCGGTCGGTGTCTGCGGGCGTGGATCCGCGCGGGCGGATCGCGTGATCGGGGTCGGAGCACGGCGGACGCGGCGCTCGGTCGAGCGCGGGCGGAGCGGGAGCCCGCGAGGGCTCGGCTCACCGGACCCGTGACGGGTCCGTTCGCGGCGCGGAGGACTCGCGCCGCTCTGGCGAGGGCGCCTGCGCGCCGTCAGGCGCGCGCGCCGTGCGCGTCCGCGGAGCCGTTCACGAGCAGGAAGGCGAGCGCCCCGGGCCGCTCGCCCGCGGCGAGCTCCATCCCGGCCAGCCCGCGCGCGCGCGGCAGCGGCCGATCGGGGGCGGGCGCCGCGTGCCCGCCGGGAGCGTCGCTCCCGTCGCTGCGCGAGCCGCGCTCGGCCTGCACCGCCGGCGCGCCGGGCGCGCGCTCGGCGTGCAGCGCCGGGTGCAGCGTGTCCCTGCCGAGCGCGGCCCCGTGCGCTCCGGAGGGCGGGGTGCCGGACGCCGCCGGAGCGGCGCCGAGGAGCGCCGCCGCCACGAGCAGGCCGAAGAGACGGAGGAGCTTCGACACGACCCGAGAATCCTATCGCGGCCCGGGCGGGAACGGTCGGGAGGGGGGGCCGGGGCGCGGCCGTGCCGGCGCGCGGCCGGCGCAGGCCCCGGCGGGCTCCGGAACGGTGCGCCGGGGGGCGCAGGGCGGTCCGGCGTGCCGCTTCAGTCCGCGGAGCGCACGGCGATCGCGCTGCGCACCGAGCGCACGCCCGCCACGCCTTGCGCGAGCGCCTCGACGACGCGCTCGTCCTGGCGCGCGCGGACCTCGCCGTCGAGCGTCACCGCGCCGTCGAGCACGCGCACGACGACGCGCCGCAGGTCGGGCTCCGCGCGCAGGATGCGCCGGCCGATCTCCTCGCAGATGCGGCGGTCGGCCGCCGCGCCCGTGCCGGTGTGCGCCAGCGCGTGGGGCGGGGGCACCGGCCAGCTCCAGGCGTACGCGTGCCGGCGCTCGTGCTCGCGCTCGCTCTCGCCGCGCAGCGGGTTGTCGCCGGGGTAGTCCTCGGCGCGGAAGCCCTCCTCGCCCGCGCCCACGCCGCCCGCGTCCTCGGCGGTGACGCCGTGCGCGTCCGGGTCGTCCGCGGGCGCCTCGCCGCGCGGCGGTCGGTCGCGGGGCGCGAGAGCGCGCGCCGCGCGCGGGACGGAGGGCGTTCGGGAGGCGGCGGGCGCTCGCTCGGCGTCCGCGGGATCGCGTCGGGGGTCGCTCTTCATGCCAGGACGGGCCGCAAACGGCATTCCGCTCGGGCGCGGAGGCGCGCTGCTCGGGACCTGGAGGGAGCGGCAGCAGCTCGGGGTCGAGC
>CADEGS010000116.1 GCA_902826945.1 uncultured bacterium
GTCGTTCGCCGCGCTCGGGTCGTTCCCCGCGCTCGGGTCGCTCGCTGCGCTCGGGTCGCTCGCTGCGCTCGGGTCGCTGCCGCTCGGGTCGCTCGCCGCGCTCGGCGTGCCGTCCGTCCTGCGCGCCGTCGTCGGAGCGCGTCGCCGGAGGGGCGTCGATCGCGCCGGCGCCGAAGGGAAGCGTCCCGGAGGACGGGCTGTCGGGTGTCTTCTTGGAAGCCAAGGAGTGGTCTCTGGCTGCGGGAACGGCCCTGCGGGGGCCAGCGAGCGACCGCGGAGCGGTCGGCATGTCGGGGAGAAGGGCCGGCGGACCCCGCGGCGAACGGCCGCGGACGCCTGGAGCGGCTCGATCCGGGACCCGGTTCACGACCGCCACCCGTGCCCGGCGGGGCCGAGCGCATCGAAGCCTGCGCCTTGCTGGCGCGGACGGACGACGTCCGGGAGGATCGGCTGGAGATCCGGGTCCTCGGGCCCTTCCGACGGCGTGAGAGCCGTCATCGCCCCGCGCCAGTCTCGCCGCGCCGCGTACGGAAGTCGCGCTCGCGCGAGCGGCAGGAGGCCGAAGGGCCGAGGAGCAGAATGCCCGATCCCCCGGGTCCTTGCGACAGAAAATCCGGGATCCCTGGGCAGGGTCCCGAAGGGGCTCGTCCCGCTCTCCGCAGGCCTTATCGGCCGTGTCTCCGGCCGCTCCCAGGCCGCTCCCAGGATTTCGTGCCCGGCGTCCCGCGCTCGCTACGCCCGCGCCCCCCAGGCGGCGCGGTAGTCTCGCACGCGCGCGAGCGCGCGCTCGTCGAGCACGACGCGACCGTCCACCGCCCGGCCGGCCAGGTCCGCCACGACCTCGTCGATCGTCACGATCGCGAAGGTCGGCATGCCGAACTCCTCGCGCAGCTCGGCCAGCGCGCTCGTCTCGCCGCGCCCGCGCTCCATGCGGTCCACGGAGACGACCAGCCCCCCCAGCCGCACGTCGGCCGCCGCGCGCAAGAGCGGCACGGTCTCGCGCACCGAGGTGCCGGCGGTCGTGACGTCCTCGACGATCACGACGCGCTCGCCGTCCTCGGGCTGGTGGCCGACCAGGCGGCCGCCCTCGCCGTGGTCCTTGGCCTCCTTGCGGTCGAAGCAGAAGGCGACGTCGCGGCCGTGCTCGCGCGCGAAGGCCATGGCGGTGGCGCACACGAGCGGGATGCCCTTGTAGGCCGGCCCGAAGAGCAGGTCGAAGCCGCCGCCGAGGTGCTCGGCGATGGCGCGCGCGTAGAAGCCGCCCAGGCGCTCGAGCTGCGCGCCGCTCTGGTAGCGGCCGGTGTTCACGAAGTAGGGCGTCTGGCGGCCGCTCTTCGTCGTGAACTCGCCGAAGGTGAGCGCGCCAGAGCGCAGCATGAAGTCGATGAACTCGCGCTTGTAGGGGGCGATCACGCAGGTCCTCCGTCGGGCGGTCCGGGGAGCGGGTCGAAGCGCAGCACGACCTCCCAGCCGCCGACCAGCGTCCACAGGCGCGGCGTGGCGGCGGGAGCGCGCAGGCGCGCCTCGAGGAACGCGGGCAGCTTGAGCGCGTGCGCGGCCAGCGTGCGCAGCGGCGCGTCGCGCAGGCGCGTCTCGACCGGCGAGGGGCGCGAGACGACCAGGCGCGCGCCGCGCAGGCCGAAGGTCGCGACGACGCGGCTCCAGAAGCGCTCGCCGAGGTCGTGCACGTGGCCGGGATAGGTCACGTCCACGCGCCGGCTCAGGCGGCAGAAAGGCTCGATGAAGGGCGTGCGCGCGTAGAAGAAGCCGGGGCGCGCGACGCGCGCGAAGAGCGCGCGCAGGACCTCGCCGAGCGCCGGCACGTGCTCGAGGATCGAGCTCGCCAGCACGACGTCGAAGGCGCCGGGCGCCTCCTCCAGCGTGCGCACCTGCTCGAGCGTCCAGCCCTCGCCGCGCGCGGCGGGCGTGCGCTCGAAGTCCACCAGCGCGATCGACGTGTGGCCGTCGTCGCGCGCGGCGCGGTGCAGGCCGGCCAGGTGCCGCGAGAGCGCTCCCTCGCCCCCGCCGAAGTCCAGCACGCGCAGCCGCGCGCCGAGCGCCGCCGGGTCCAGCGCGCGCCAGACGTGGCGCGCCAGCAGGCCGACGTCGTGGAAGGTCGCCTTCTCGCCGCCCTCCCGGTAGTAGCCGGCGTAGTAACGCTCGAGCAGATCGGGCGTGGGCATGCGCGCGGCCGAGCAGGCGCCGCAGGCGTCGCAGCGCAGGAGGTCCACCTCGGGGTCGTCCTGCAGGCGCTGGACGAGCGCGCGCGAGCCGCGCGCGCCGCACACGGGACAGCGCTCCTCGGGCGGCAGCAGGTCCTCGCGCGCCAGCTTGCGCGAGCCGTGGTAGCGGGTGGACTGCAGGGCCGACACCGGGCCCAGCATAGCCGCGCGCCTGCGCGCGCCAACGCCGCGCGCCGTGGACCGTAGCCCCGCGCGCACCTAGAGTGCGCCCCATGGACCGGCCCTTCCTTCCGACTCCCCGCGCGCGCGCACGCCGCCGGCGCGCGCCGGCGCTGGCGGCCGCGCTGGCCGTCCTGGCCGCCTGCGGCGGGCGGAGCGAGGCGGACGGGCCGCGGCTCGTCGTCCTGTACGCGCCGTGCTCGGTGAGCCGGGCCTTCCTCCAGCCCTACGACGCCGGCGTTCCCTACACGCCCAACCTGGCCGCCTTCGCGGCCGAGTCGTGCGTCTTCACGCGCCACACCGCCGAGGCCGGCCAGTCGGGCACCGATTTCGCGGCGCTCTTCACCGGGACGCAGGCCTACCGCCACGGCGTGTACTGCCACCCGAAGAAGATCGACGGGCGCCTGTTCGAGATCTCGGAGGCGTACGCGCAGGCGGGCTACGACACCTTCTTCTGGAGCGGCCAGGCGATGGGCGCCTGGAACCTGGGCTACGGCCAGGGCGTGCCGCAGGAGCACGCCTACGTGCACGGGGCGCGCGACCTCGACGCCTACACCGCGGTGGACGGGCGCTTCGCGGCGATCCTCGAGCGCCTCGCGCGCGAGCCGGAGTACCGCGCCTTCGTGCAGGTCAACTTCACCGTCTCGCACAGCCCTTACCACCGCGGGATGACGCCCGCGATGCTGAACGAGTTCGCGCGCCTCTATCCCGAGGAGGCGGCCGGCGTGACGAGCGAGATGCTGCAACGCTTCTTGACGCTGCTCGACGGCAACAAGGAGAAGAACCGCCTCGACCTGCAATGGGACTTCGCCGACGCCGTGGAGACGTTCGCGCTCGACGCGGACGACGTGGCGGACCTCGACCGCGTCCAGCGCCTCGCCTACAAGGTCAAGATCCACCTGCTCGACACGCAGTTCGGCAAGCTGGTGGACTCGATCCGCGCCGCCGGCGTGCTCGACGAGAGCCTGGTCGCCTTCACCGCCGACCACGGCGAGACCTTCTACCGCGAGGGCGCGCTGACGCAGTGGGCGCACGGCGGCGAGCTGGCGCCCGACGTGCTCTCGATCCCGCTGGTCGTGCGCGGGCCAGGCCTGGGCGTGCGCGCGGGCTCCGCGTACGAGGCGGTGACGCGCTCGATCGACGTCTTCCCCACGCTGTGCGGGTTGTCGCGCGTGCGCATCCCCGCCGACGCGCCCGTGGACGGCACCGACCTCTCGGCCGCGGTGCGCGGCGAGGCGCCGCCGCCGCACCTCCTCGCCTACTCCCACACGACGACGCTGGAGGGCGCGCACGTCGCGATCCACGCCGAGAACCCGCTGGGGGAGACCTTCTTCCCGCGGCCCGATCCGGCGCTCCTCTGGGTGCGCGTGCGCGACGGCGACCTGGTGTGCCAGCACCGCAACCTCGACGGGACGCGCTGGGGCTACCAGGTCTACGACCTCGCCAGCGATCCCGAGCAGGCGCGCGACGTGTACGACCCCGCCGACCCCGCGCAGCGCGCGCTGGTCCAGAAGCTCGACGCCTACAAGGCGCTCCTGGTCGAGGGCTACGGGAAGGCGCTCGTCGGCGAGCTCAGCGCCGAGGAGTCGCTGGAGCGACTGCAGGACCTGGGGTACGCCGCCAAGGACTGAGCTCCGTCCGCGGCCAGGCGGATCAGCCCGCGAACCGGTGCAGGCACAGGCGCGGGTCGCGCAGCGCGAACCCGAGCCGGGCGAACAGGTTCAGCACGTCGAGGTTCGCCACGGTCACGTGCGTCAGCGCTGCGCGCATCCCGCGCGCGAGGCACTCGGCCACGACGGCCTGGTAGAGCAAGAGTCCCACCCCCACGCGCTGCGCGCCGGGCTCGACGGCGGCCAGGCTGAGGTCCACCACGCCCGGCTGCACCTCGCGCACGTGGAAGAAGCCGAGCAGGCGCGCGCGCGGGCGGTCCTCGTAGACGAACACCGGCTCGCCCGCGGCGAGGCCGCGCTCGACCCAGGCGACGTAGCGCTCGTCGGCGCGCTCGCTCGAGAGGTGCGGGTCGAGGTGGAAGCGGTCGGTGCGGAAGGCGTCGCGCGCCATGGCCGCCACCGCGGGCAGGTCCGCCGGGGCCGCAGGACGCAGCGCCAGGCCCTCGGGCACGCGCTCGACCGGCGGCCGGAAGCGCGCCAGCGGCAGGTGCAGCTCGAGCATCGTCTCGACCGGGTAGAAGCCCGCGCGCGCGAGCACCTCCGCGAGCGCGACGGCCGCGACGGGGATCTTCGTCGCCACGAGCGCGGGGCGCTCGCGGTCGAGCTCGGAGAGCAGCGCCGGCAGGTGGCGCTCGACGGCGAGCGCGTCGCTGGTCGGGCCGGCGGGGCCGGGGGGGAACGAGAGCTGGTGGAACGCGACCCCGAAGGTGGCCGAGTCCCAGGGGACGCGCGCGCAGGCGATCGGGCCGTCGGGAGCGGGGAAGCGCCGCTCCTCGAGCGCGAAGCTCAACGCTCCTCCAGGAAGCGCACGATGGCCTCGACGCCCGTCAGCCGCTCCATGTCGGGCACGTCGAGCCGCACGCCGAAGGTGTCCTCCAGCATCAGCATCAGGTTCAGGTGCCCGACCGAGTCCCAGCCGGGGACGTCCGCCTGGACCGCGCGCGCGCCGACCTCCTCGGGCGCCAGGCCGAAGGTGGCGGCGATCGCCGCGCGCACGCGTTGCTCGAGGTTCTCTGCCATGGGTCGCGGGCGCGCGCGGCCCTTCCGGCCGGCGCGCGGGGCCACTAGCTAGCCCGCCGGCGCGCCGCGCCGCAAGGGCCTACTCGGCGCGCGCGGGGGATCGCGCCGCGCGGCGCTCATCCACCCTCCGTCAGGACCTCGATCGGCGGCCGGGCGAGCGCGAGGGGGCCGGCGAGCTCGAGCGCGAAGCGGCCCTCGCCGAGCTCCCGGAAGCCGCACTGCGCCCAGAACCCGGCCACCTGGGCGTTCTTCGGCGTCGGCTCGTAGCGCGCCAGCACGCGGCGCGCGCCGCGCGCGCGACAGGCCTCGAGGACGCGGCGCAGGAAGGCCGTCTCGGCGCCGCGGCCGATCACGCGGCACGACATCAGGAAGGTGTCCACGGCCAGCGCGTCGGGCCCGTCGGGGGTCACGATGGCCACGCCCACCAGGCCGCTGTCGCCGAAGACGTCGGCCAGCGAGAAGGAGGCGACGAACGAGCGCTCGCCGTCCATGAAGGCGCGCACCTGCTCCTCGCCGTAGCGGCGCGTGGTCAGGTTGAACTGGTTCGTCTTCTGCGTGAGCTGCGCGATGCGCGCCAGGTGCGCGCGGTCGTCGAAGCGCACGCGCATGACCATGGCCAGCGAGCGCAGGTACTCGTCGAGGTCGCGCGCGCCGGCGCGGCGCTCGACGCGGCGGCGCTCGGCCTCGACCAGCGCCGCGCGCGCGCGGTCCTCGTCGGTCAGCGCCAGGACCTCGAGGCGCGGCTCCTCGTCGAGGCAGCCCGGCAGGAGCAGCGGGTCGGCCGGCGCCTGCACGACGTCCACCGCCGGCAGCGCCAGGCGCACGGCGTGGCATTCGTGCGGGCTGTCGTCCACGAAGACGAACGACTCGAGCCCCAGGTTGAGCTCCTGCGCCAGCGCGCGCAGGTTCTCGGGCTTCGCCTCCCAGTTCACGCGCCGCGCCGCGAAGTGCTCCTCGCGCAGCACCTGGTGCGGGTGCTCGCGCAGCACCTCGAGCACGTCTCTCTCCTCGTTCTTGCTGCACAGGGCGAGCAGGAGCCCGCGCCGGCGCAGCGCCAGCAGGCGCTCCTGGAAGGCGACGAAAAGCGAGCCCGGGTACTCCGGCCCGAGCGCGATCCCCGCCGGCCCCTCCTCCCCCACGACGCCGCCCCACAGCACGTTGTCGGCGTCCACGACGACGACCTTGGCCGGCGGCGCGCGCCGCGCGAGCGCGTAGGTCGCGAGCTCGCGCACGACGCGCTGCGCGCCGTGCGAGGAGAACGGGAAGCGGCTCGCGTGCCACAGCCGCGCGTCGAACAGGCCGCGCCGCCCGAGCTCCTCCCCCAGCCGGTCGAGGTCGTGCAGCAGCACGCCGGCGAGGTCGGCCGCGAGGCGCGCGGCCAGGGCGGCCTTCAGCTCGGCGCGCAGCGCGGCCTGGGAGTCGGGCACGCGCGCGTCCTGGAAGCCGAGCTCGGGCGGCCCCTGCTCGGGCAAGAGCGCGACCACGACCAGCCCGGGGACGACGGCGCGCAGCGCGGCCAGGTCGGCGGAGAGCGCGTCCACCGTCTCCGCGACGAGCGCGCTCCGCTCGCCGGCCGCCAGCAGGCTGCGCGGCCGGCGCCAGCCCGGGTGCCAGTCCTCGAGCCGGCCGAGCACGTAGAGCACCTCGGGCGCGTGCCGCTCGAGCGCGCCCCCCGGCGCGGCCTCCTGACGCAGCGCGCCGTAGGCGCCGGTGTAGATCTCCGCGTCGAAGCCGAAGAGCAGCGCCTCGAAGGTCCACCACGGCTCGAGCAGCTCGGTCGCGTACGTGCGCACGAGCGCCAGGCGCAGCGGCGCGCGCGGCTCGTCGAGCGCCCGCAGGCGCGCGCTCAGCCGCGCCAGGTCGGGGCGCGCGAGCAACGGGCGCGGCCGCAGCGCGTCGCGCAGCGCGGCGCGCGTCGGCGCCGCGAGCGCCGCCTCGATCGGGTCAGGCCTGCTCATCGGCCAGGAACTCGACCAGCTCGCGCGCGCGGGTGAAGACGAAGCGCACGGCGCGCCCCCCGAACAGGACCGCCGGCTGCCAGGGCGTCACCGGCAGCATGCGGTGGCGCTCGACCAGGCGCTCGGCCTCCGCGCGCGGGCCGACCTCGTAGCACACGTGGTGCCACGAGACGCCCTTCTGCAGCGCGCTCCACACCGGCGTGCCCTCGCCCAGCGGCTCGACCAGCTCGACGAAGGGCGAGCGTTCGTCGCCGGGGAGCGCGACGAGCACCAGGCGCGCCCCCTGCAACGGGTCGACGACGATCGGGCTGCGCGCGCTCCACAGGGAGCGCTCGAGGTGCGTCTCGATCCGCTGGACGAGCTGTCCGACGTGGTGGATGCGCGGCGTCAACCCGGGGGCGCCGCGACCGCGGCGCGCGCCAGATTGTGGGCCCGGGCGCGCGAATGTCGAGCGCCCGCAGGGCCCGGCGCCGCGCGTTTGCCAGCCCCGGCGCGGACCGATAGAGTCGCGTCCTTCTCCCGCTCGCCCTCCCCCTCCGCCACGACCCGCCCCCACGACCGATGCCTGCCTCGAACGGGAGCCGAGCGACGCGCCGCGCGCCGGCGCTCGCGTGGCTCGCCTGGGCGGCGCTCTGCGGCTGCGGGAGCGAGCGCGCGCAGGACGCGCCGCTGAACGTGGTCCTGATCTCGCTCGACACCTGCCGCGCGGACCGCCTCTCGTGCTACGGCGCCGCGCGCCCCACGCCGCGCCTCGACGCGCTGGCGGCCGAGTCGGTGCGCTTCGAGGACTGCTTGTCGCAGAGCTGCCTGACCGCGCCCAGCCACCTGAGCATGCTCACGGGGCAGTACGTGCACCGCCACGGGTTGAGCGAGAACGGCGACGTGCGCGTGCCCGGCGCGCCGCTCGCGAGCGTGCTGCGCGCGCACGGCTACCGCACGGCCGCCTTCACCGGGCACGGCCTCTTGCAGGCCAAGTACGGCCACGGCACGGGCTTCGACGTGTTCGAGAGCTGGGACGGGCCGGCGCCGGAGAGCTGGCCCTTCTGGCGCGACGTGGCCGACGTGCTGCCGGGCGCGCTCGCCTGGCTCGACGCGAACCAGGCGCACCCGTTCTTCCTGCTCGTGCACGGCTACGACCCGCACCAGCCGTACTGGCCGCCCGAGCCCTGGCGCACGCAGTACGCCGGCTGGTACCAGGGCGAGCTCGACCCGCTGCACCTGCGCGCGCCCGAGTACAAGGCGCTGATCCACCAGAAGCGCTACGGCCCCGACGAGGAGCGCTACGTCGCCGACCTCTACGACGGCGAGGTCGCGAGCGCCGACACGATCCTGGGCGGGTTCCTGGACGAGCTGCGCGCGCGCGGCCTGCTCGAGCGCTCGATCGTCGTCTTCACGAGCGACCACGGCGAGTCCTTCGGCGACGGCGACATCGTCGGGCACGGGGCGATGCTCGAGCAGGTGCTGCACGTGCCGCTCCTGATCCGCTTCCCGGGCGGGCGCTGGGCGGGGACGCGCGCCGAGCCGGTGCAGACGATCGACCTGATGCCGACCCTGCTCGAGGCGCTCGGGGTCGAGGCGCCGGCCGGCGTCAGCGGCACGAGCCTGATGGGCCTGATCCGAGGCGGGCCGGCGCCCTTCGAGGAGCAGCGCCTGCGCGTCGCGCAGGTCAAGTCGCACTTCGCCGTGCGCTACGGCGAGCGCTGGAAGCTCTTCTTCGCCCTCGACGGCGAGCGCGTCTCGCGCCAGTCGCTCTACGACCTCCAGACGGACCCGCTCGAGGAGCACGATCTCTACGGCACGCCCGAGGGGCGCGGGCGCTTCAACCGGCTGCTGGGGACCTTCCTGCGCTGGCGCGCGAGCACCGAGCCCGACGACGAGCGCTACGGCGGCCGGGAGGAGGCGTCCGCCGCGGAGGAGGACGTGGAGCTCCTGCGCGACCTCGGGTACGCCGAGAGCAAGGGGCAGTGAGGCCGAGCGCGTGCGAGCGGCGGCCGCGCCGGCGATGAGCGGGAGCGCGCTGCCTCCGCCGCCGCCGCCCGGCCCCGGGCACCGCACGGCGGCGGCCCTGGTGGCGCTCCTCCTGCTGGGCTTCCTGTCGCCGATCCTCGCGCGCGGCTGGGTCGTGTTCGGGCACGACAACACGCTCGAGGTCGGCCTGCCGCCGGGCGACGGGGGGCGCGTCCAGAACCGCGACTTCAACGACCAGAGCTCGGTCTACGTGCCCGAGATCCACCAGCACCTGAACGGCGACGGGGCGGGCTGGATCTCGACCTGGAACCCGCACGTCGAGCTCGGGCGCCCGACGGCGCAGCTCGCCGGCTTCGGCAAGGCCTTCCCGCCCACGCTGGTCCTGTCGTGGCTCACGCGCGACGCGCTACGGCTGTACAGCGCGCAGGTCGTGCTGGCGCTCGGCCTGTGCGCGCTCTTCGCCTGGCTCCTGTGCCGCGCGCTCTGCCTCGGGCCGGTGCCCTGCCTGGTCGCCGCGCTGGGCCTCTCGCTGGGCGTCTTCCCGACCTACTGGATGACGTTCGCGCTGTTCCTGTGGGGCACCTGCTGGACGCTGGCGCTCCTGTGGCTCGTCGCGCGCGAGCTCGAGCGCCCCGCGCTGGCGCGCCTGGCGGGGATCGCCTGCGCGCTCTACGCGCTCCTGCTCTCGGGCTACCCGCAGCAGATCGTGTGGCACGCGTATCTGCTCGTCGGCTTCACGCTGTGGCGCCTGGCGCGCGTCCCGGGCGGGCGCGCGCGCGCGCGGGCGCTGGCGCGCCTGGGGGCCGCCGTCCTGGTCGGCGTCGCGGCCGTCCTGCCCGTCTACCTCGACGTGGCCCTGAACGCGCGCCTGTCCGCGCGCCTGGGCGCCGACACGGCCTTCTTCCTGAAGATCCTGCCGCCGCTCGACGGCTGGCGGAACGTCGCCGGCTTCCTCTTGCAGCGCTTCGACGCGTTCTGGTTCGGGAACCCGATCCGCCCCGAGTACCCGGTGCGCTTCAACGGCGTCTCGCTGGGACCGGTGCTCTCGACGCTGGCGCTCGTGACGCTCGTCTCGCCCGCGCTGGTGCGGCGCGTGTGGCCGCTGCAGGCGTTCTGTCTGGGCACGCTCGTGATGACCGTCTGGCCCGCGGCCTACGCCTTCGGCGTGCGGCATCTCGGGCTGTCGCTCTCGCGCACGGTGCCGCTCTCGGCGGCCCTGATCCCCGGCGTCCTGCTCGCCGCGCGCGGCGCGCAGCACCTGCTGCACGAGCGGCCGCAGCGCGCCGCCGTGGCGCTGCTCGGGCTGGCGGCGGGCGGCGTCCTCGCCGCGGCGGCCTGGGAGCTGCGCGGGCTGCTCGACGCGCGCTTCGTCGCGGCCGGCGCGCTGGCGGCGCTCGCGACGCTCTCGCTCGCGTGGCTGCGCCGACCGTGGCTGGCCGCGCTGGTCGTGGCCGCGCTCACGCTCTGGCAGGCGCCGCGGCTCGCGCTGTGGCGCCCGATCGGGGACGTGCGGCGCACCTCGCCCCTGGTCGACTACATCGCGCGCCAGACCGACGGCGGCTGGCGCTTCGCCCTCGTCGCGGGCGGCTTCGGCACGATGCTGCCCTCGAACCAGGAGGCCTTCCTCGGGCTGCGCAGCGTGCACTCGTACAACTCGCTCTCGCCCGAGAGCTACCAGGACTGGACGCGCCGCATCAGCCCCGAGGGCGCGCAGACCTACGGGCGGCTGTTCACGAACCTGTCCTCCGACGCGCTGCTCGACGGGCCGGAGCTGGGCTTCACCGGCATCTCGCTCTTCCTCTCCGGCAAGCCGATGGCGCTCGCGGGGCTGCGCCCCGCCGGCAACTACGCCGGCGCGCTGGTCTACGCGCTGAAGCGCAAGCCGCCGCTCGAGGCGCAGGCGAGCGCCTACGCGCTGGAGGGGGACGGCGCGCGCATCGAGGGCGAGCTGCGCGACGCCGGGCTCCTGGCGGTCGAGCGCACGCGCGACCAGGACGACCGCCTGGCCTTCCGCGTGACGCCCGCGGAGCGCGAGACGCTGCTCTTCGTCAGCCAAAAGCACCACCCGCAGTGGCGCGCCCGCGGCGACGGGCGCGAGCTCGCCTGCCTCCCGGTGAACGGCTTCTACCTCGGCGTGCGCGTCCCGCCGGGAACGAGCACGGTCGAGCTGGCCTTCCTGCCCGCCGTGCGCTGGAGCTGGGTGCCCGAGCTGGGCTTCGCGCTGGCCGCGGCGGCGCTCCTCGCGCGCGCCGCGCTTCAGCGCTCGCGGCGCCGCAGGAAGAAGTAGTTCGGCGGCAGCTCGGGGGTGGGCACGCGCTCGAAGCGGCGCTCGAGCCAGGCCCACACGAGCGCGTGCGTGCGCTGGAAGAGCAGGTCCGCGCGCCCGTCGGGCGGCGCCTCCTTGATCAGCGCCCAGCGCACGTCCTTCGCCTCGAGGTCCGCGAGCAGCGCGCGCTGCTCCTCCTCGCTCGCCGGCCACAGGAAGTAGATCCCCCACACGGGCGAGACGCGGCCCCAGGCCGGGTAGAGCGTGCACAGGCCCGGCGCGAGGAAGAGCGCCTCGTCCGCCGGCACGCGCGCGGCGACCGTGCGCGTGAGCAGCTCGACCTGGCGCGCGACGTCCGGCGCGAGCCGCAGCCGCTCGCCGGCCACCTGGCAGGCGACCAGCGGCGCGCGGCGGAAGGCGCGCAGCGGCGCGAGCACCGGGTTCGTCGCGCTCGCGGCGAGCCAGCTCGCGACGAGCAGGGCCGCCCACGCGGCCGCGCGCGCGGGCGCGCGCCAGCCGAGCGCCGCCGGCAGCGCCAGCGCGCCGAGCAGCGCGGGGTGCAGGCTCTGCGCCAGGTGCGCCGCGTCCGAGCGCACCGAGGCGTGGTGCGCGTAGAACACGCCGATCGCGCTCGCGGCCAGGAGCACGCGCACGCCGCCCGTGCGCACGAGCTCGCGCGCGCGCCCGCCGCGCGCGCGCGCGAAGGCCACGAGCGCCGCCGCGGCGACCACGACGAGCGGCAGCAGGAAGGCCGCCGCCAGCGCGACGCGCTCGGGCGCGGCCAGCGTCGCGTGGCCGAAGCGCCACGGCCAGGGATACGGGAGCGGCAGGTTCGTGCCGTGCTCGCGGCTGAAGAAGAGCACCGAGTCGAGGTAGGCGCGGCCGAAGCCCGGCACGAAGGCGAGCATGCCGAGGAGCGGCAGCATGCCGACCACGCCCCCGGCGGCGAAGGCGCCCTGGCGCCGCGCCAGGCGCGCCGGCGCTCCGCGCCCGCCGTCCTCGGGCGCCAGCCACAGCGCGAGCAGCGCGATCCAGAGCCCGAAGCCCAGCGCGCCGTAGAGCACGTGGTTGCGGCCGACCAGGCCGGTCAGGCCGATCGCGACCCCGCTGGCGAGGTGGCGCCTGAGGCTCGGCCGCTCCGCGAGGCGCACGGCGAGGAGCACCGCCAGCATGGCGAGCGAGGGCTCGAAGAGCTTGTGGCGCGGGAACATCCAGAGCGAGAGCACCAGCGCGCCCGCGGCCAGCGCCCACGGCCGCGGCGCGACGCGCCGCAGCACGCACAGCCCGGCCAGGAGGCCCAGCGCCCCGAACGCGGCCAGCGCCGCGCGCAGCGCGAGCACGCCCTGCCCGAGCCACGCACACCAGGCGGCGCACCAGAGGTAGCGCCCGGGGTCGTACGACTGGAAGTCGCGCAGCGCGACCTGCCCCTCGAGGGTGCGCAGCACGCCGTACCACAGGAAGCCCTCGTCGGCGAGGTTGAGGTCGACGTCGCCCAGGCCCGCGTGCAGCGCGGCGGAGACGGCGCACGCGAGGAGCGCGCAGCCGGCCAGGCCCCATCGAGCGCGCGCCATCCGAGCGCTCAGGCCGAGAAGCTCTGCACGGCCTCGATCACCTCGCCCTGCTCGGCGGCGGAGAGCGAGGAGTAGAGCGGCAGGCGCAGCAGCCGGTCGCTCGCCGACTCGGTCACCGGGCAGTCGCCGGGCCGCCCGCCGAAGCGCCGGCCCATCTCCGAGAGGTGCAGCGGGAGGTAGTGGAACACGGCCAGGATGCCGCGCTCCTTCAGGTGCGCGATCAGCGCCGTGCGCGCCTCGAGCGAGGGCAGGAGCAGGTAGAAGGCGTGGCTCGGGTGCTCGCAGTGCGCGGGCACGCGCGGCAGGCGCGTGTCGTTCGCCGCGCCCCATTCGGCCAGCTCGTCCCCGTAGCGGTCCCAGATGCGCGCGCGGCGCGCCTGGAGCGCCTCGCGCGCCTCGAGCTGCGCCCACAGGAAGGCGGCCAGGATCTCCGAGG
>CADEGS010000117.1:0-8641 GCA_902826945.1 uncultured bacterium
ACGCCGCCAGGGCGGAGCCAGACGGTGCTGGGGGCCGCGCAGGATTCTTTCTCAGGCTCAGTACAGGATCCGCGCCGGGACGAGGTAGGGCACCGGCAGGAGCCGCCGGATGTGCAGATCGATCCAGTTGCCGATCACGACCACCGGCTTGGGCGGCACGAAGACGATGTCGTCGGGCTGCAGCCAGATCTGCTCGGCCGTGCCCCAGTACTCGAGGCTCGCGTCGACCTGGAAGGCGACGCGCTTCTTCTCCTTCGGGAACCAGCGCAGGAGCACGGTCTTGCCCAGGCGCCCCTGCCGCCAGTCGGGCCCGCCCGACTGCGCCAGGGCCTCCACCAGCGAGAGCTCGCGCTCGCGGAAGGCGACCGGTCCGGGCGCGGGGACCTCGCCCAGCACGAGCACGCTGCGGCGCGCGAGGTCCGGCACGTCCACGGTCACGCCGGAGGCCTCCCTGAGCGTCTTCTGGTACGCCTCGAGCACGCTCGTCTCGACCTCGTCGATCGTCAGGCCCTCGACCGCGAGGCGGCCGACGAGCGGGAAGCTCGCCGTGCCGTCGGGGCGCACGCGCACGACCTCGTTCCACTGCGGGTTGCCGGTGAACTGCACCGCGATGCGGTCGCCCGCCTGGATCGTGAAGGGGTCGAGCGTGAGCGTCGCGTTGAGCGGCTCGACCATGTCGGGCAGCGGCGTCGCGGTCGCGCAGGCGCCGAGCAGGCCGGCGGCCAGGGCCGGGAGGAGCGAGCGGAGGGACATCGGGAACGTGCGCGGACCGGCGCAACGGTAGGTCCCCGGGCCCCCGCGGGCAATCGGGTAGCATGCCCGGAGGCTCGGCGCGGCCCCGGCGGCGCCCGGCACCCCGGAGGCGCCGGATCGGCGCCGCCGCTCCGCGCCGGCCGAGCGCTTGCAGACGATCCTCGCCACCCTCGCGCAGCAGCCGTTCTACGCGCGCGCGTACTACGACACGACGAACCTGCACCCGCTGGGGGCCCTGATCGTCAGCGCGTGCGGGGCGCTCGTGCTCGCGCTCCCGCGCCGCAGCGCGCTCCTGCCGTTCCTCGTGCTGGTGTGCTTCGTGTCGAGCGCGCAGCGCGTCGCCGTGGCCGGGCTCGACTTCAACCTGCTGCGCATCCTGGTCGTGTGCGGCCTCGTGCGGCAGGTCGCCAGGGGCGAGCTGGCCGCCGTGCGCTGGAAGGCGCTCGACCGCGTCGTGCTCGCCTGGGCGCTGGTCGGCGCGCTGGCCTTCGTCGCCCTGCGCGGCGGCGAGCGCTCGGCCGTGATCTTCCAGTGCGGCCGGCTGTTCGAGGCGCTCGGGCTCTTCGCCGTGATCCGCGGCTTCCTGCGCGGGTGGGAGGACGTCGAGCGCCTGGCGGCGCAGTTCGCCGCGCTGTGCGTCCCGATCGCGCTCTTCTTCCTGATCGAGCGCGCGACCGGCCGCAACCCCTTCGCCCTGTTCGGCGGCGTGCCCCCGATCACGGCCGTGCGCGAGGGACGCCTGCGCTGCAACGGCGCCTTCGCGCACCCGATCCTGGCCGGCTGCTTCTTCGCCGCGCTGGCCGGGCTGGCCGGCTCGCGCATCTGGTCGCGCGAGGGACGGGGTCTCGGGATCGCGGGGCTGGCCGGCGCGCTGACCGTGGTGCTGACGAGCTCCTCGAGCACGCCCTGGGGCGCCGCGCTGGCCGGCCTGGCGGGCGCGTGCCTGTTCCCGCTGCGGCGCTCGATGCGCGCGATCCGCTGGGGCGCGCTCGGCGTGCTGCTCGCTCTGCACGCGGTGATGACGATGCCGGTGTGGCACCTCCTGGCGCGCATCGACCTGGTCGGGGGCTCGACCGGCTGGCACCGCTACAACCTGATCAACCAGTGCGTCGAGCGCTGGCGCGAGTGGGCGCTCCTGGGCGTGACGAGCACGGCGCACTGGGGCATCCAGCTCTTCGACATCACGAACCAGTACGTCTACGAGGCGGTCAACGGCGGCCTGGCGACGCTCGTCTTGTTCGATGCGACGCTCGTGCTCGCCTTCGCCGCCGCCGGCCGCACCTGGCGCGCCGTCGAGCACGACCGCGGCCGGCTGGCGCTCGCCTGGGGGCTGGGCGTGTGCCTGTGGGTGCACGCCGTGAACTTCATCGGCGTCTCGTACTTCGGCCAGATGCAGTTCAGCTGGTACCTCGTGCTGGGCGCGATCGCGAGCCTGTCGGAGGCGGTCGCGCGCGGCGAGGGCGCGCGCGCAGGCCCGGCCGCGCGGCCGGCGCCGGCGGAGGGCCCGCTCCCCTCGCGCGGCGCGCCGCGGCCGCTGCCGCGCCGCCGGGCACCGAGCGCCGCGCTCGGCGCGCGCGCTCCCCGCTCGCCAGGGCCCCTGCGCGGCGGATGAAGGACGCGCCGTTCGAGCTCAGCGTCCTGGTCGTCAGCTACGGGACGCGCGCGCTGACGCTCTCCTGCCTGCAGGCGCTCGAGCGCGCCGCGCAGGGCCTGGCGCTGGAGACGATCGTCGTCGACAACGCCTCGCCCGACGGCTCGGCCGACGCGATCGCCGCGCGCTTCCCGGGCGTGCGGCTCGAGCGCAGCGCCGAGAACCTGGGCTTCGCGCGCGCGACGAACCGCGCCGCGCGGCTGGCGCGCGGCGAGCGGCTGCTCCTGCTCAACCCCGACACCGAGGTGCGGCCGGGCGCGCTGGCGGCGGCGCTGGCCTTCGCGCGCGCGCACCCCGACGCGGGCGTCGTCGGCGGCCGCACGCTGTTCGCCGACGGCGCGCTGAACCGCGCCTCGTGCTGGGGCGCGCCCACGCTGTGGAGCCTCGCCTGCCACGCGACCGGGCTGGCTTCGCTCTGGCGCGGGAGCCGGCTGTTCGACCCGGAGTCGCTCGGCCGCTGGGCGCGCGACGACGCGCGCGCGGTGGACATCGTGTCGGGCTGCTTCCTCCTGATCCGGCGCGACCTGTGGCAGGAGCTCGGCGGCCTCGACGAGCGCTTCTTCGTGTACGGCGAGGACGCCGACCTGTGCCTGCGCGTGCGCGCCGCCGGCCGCACCTGCCGCATCGCGCCCGAGGCCGTGCTCGTGCACCACGGCGGCGCGTCGGAGCGCTCGCGCGCCGACAAGCTCGTGCGCCTCTTCCGCGCCAAGGCGCAGCTCCTCGCCAAGCACTGGACGCCGGCGCGCGCGCGCCTCGGCGCGCGCCTGCTCGGGCTGTGGGCGCTGAGCCGCGCGGCGCTGTTCGGCGCCCTCGCGCCGCTCTCGGCGCGCGCGCGCGAGCGCGCGACGACCTGGCGCTCGGTCTGGCGCCGGCGCGCCGAGTGGCTGGCGCAGGCGCGCCGCGGCTCGCCTTGACGCGCCTCGCCGGGGCCCCGAGGATGGCGCGCCATGGCCGCCGGGCGTCGCGTGGTGCTGGCCATCTCCTCGGGAGGCGGTCACTGGGCGCAGCTCCGCCGCCTCTTGCCGGCGTTCGAGGGGCACGCGCTCGTGTGCGCCTGCGCGGACGAGGCCTGCCGCGCGGAGGCGCCCGCGGGCGCGGCCTTCCACGCCGTCGGCGACGCCAGCCGCTGGAGCAAGCTCGCCCTGCTGCGCGTGGCCCTGCGCGTCGCACGCCTGGTGTGGCGCGTGCGGCCCGACGTGGTCGTGACGACGGGCGCGGCGCCGGGCTGGCTGGGGCTCGTCGCGGGCAAGCTCCTCGGCGCGCGCACGGTGTGGGTCGACAGCGTGGCGAACGCGGGCGAGCTCTCGCTCTCGGGCCGGCACGCGCGCCGCTTCGCCGACCTGTGGCTGACGCAGTGGCCGCACCTCGCGCGGCCCGGCGGACCGCGCTGCCTGGGCGGGGTCCTGTGATCCTCGTCACCGTCGGCGGGCAGCTGCCCTTCGACCGGCTCGTGCGCGCCGTCGATCTGTGGGCCGGCGCGCGCGGGCGCGGCGACGTCTTCGCGCAGACGGGCGCGGGCGCCTACCGCCCGCGGCACCTGGCGAGCGCGCCGCTCCTCGCGCCGGCGGAGCTCGCGACGCGCCTGGCCGCGGCGCGCGCGGTCGTGTCGCACGCGGGCATGGGCACGATCCTCGCCGCGCTCGAGGCCGGCAAGCCGGTCGTCGTGCTGCCGCGGCGCGCCGCGCTGCGCGAGCAGCGCAACGACCACCAGCTCGCGACCGCCGAGCGGCTGCGCGGCCGGCCCGGCGTGCACGTCGCGCTCGACGAGGAGGAGCTCGTGCGCCTGCTGGACGCGCTCGACGGGCTGGCCGCGCCCGACCCGCTCCCCGCGCGCGCCTCGCCCGAGCTGCTGGCGGCGCTGCGCGCCTTCGTCGAGGCCTCGCCCGCGCGCCAGCGATGAGCCCCGCGCCGACGGACGCGGCGCCCGCGCGCGCCTTCGACGGCGTCGTCTGCTTCGGCGGCGTGGACTGGTGGTACCACAACCGCGGGCACTACGACCTGCAGCTGATGCGCGAGCTCGCGCGCCGCGTGCCGGTCCTGTACGTGAACTCGCTCGCGATGCGCGTGCCGCGGCCGGGCGAGGGCGGGATGTTCGTGCGCCGCGTGCGGCGCAAGCTCGCGAGCCTCGCGCGCGGGCTGCGCCTGGTGCGCCCGGGCTTCGGCGTGCTCTCGCCGCTGGCGCTGCCCGGCCGGACCGGGACCAGCGTCTCGCGCGCCTTCGTGCCGCAGCAGGTGCGCCGCGCGGCGCTCGAGCTCGGCATCCGCCGCCCGCTCGTGTGGGTCGCCTGCCCGCCGGCCGCGCGCTTCGTCGGCGCGCTGCGCCCCGTCGGCCTGGTCTACCAGCGCACGGACCGCTTCGAGGCCTTCGCCGGCGTGGACCCCGCGTTCATCGGCGCCTGCCACGCCGAGCTCGCCGCGCGCGCCGACCTGGTCCTGTACTGCTCGCACGCGCTCCTGGACGAGGAGCGCGCGCGCACGCCGCACGCGCTCTACCTCGACCACGGGGTGGACTACGACGCCTTCGCGGCGGCCGGCGACCGCCGCGCCGAGCCGCCCGCGATCGCGGCGCTCCCCCGGCCGCGCGCCGGCTTCGTCGGCGGCATCGACGCGCACACGTTCGACCCCGCGCTCTTGCTCGCGGTCGCGCGCGCGCTGCCCGAGGTGCGCTTCGTGCTGGTCGGGGCCTCTTCGCTCCCCGCCGGCTGGTGCGACGCGCCCAACGTGCACCTCCTCGGCCAGCGCGCCTACGAGGACGTGCCCGACTGCATGGCGGCCTGCGACGTGCTCCTGATGCCCTGGAACCGGAGCGAGTGGATCCGCGCCTGCAACCCCGTGAAGCTCAAGGAGTACCTGGCCGTCGGCCGGCCGGTGGTCAGCACGCCCTTCGACGAGCTCGAGCGCTACCGCGGCCTGGTGCGCGTGGCCGACGGCGCGCCGGCGTTCGCGCGCGCCGTGCGCGAGGCGCTGGCGGGCCCGCACGACCCGGCGCCCGGGCGCGCGCGCGTGCGCGCGGAGACCTGGGAGGCGAAGGCCGGCGCGCTGCTCGAGGCGCTGGCCGCGCGGGGCCTCGCGCCCGCGGCCCCGCAGCGCCCTCAGTAGCTCTCCCGGTAGCGATCCCACATCGCGAGCGCGAAGGGCGTGCGCGCCACGGTCCAGCCGCTCTGACCGCTCGTGCGACACACCGCGCGGTAGCGGTCCAGGTAGTCGAACAGCGCGTCGTGGCGCCACAGCTCGCGCGCGCCCAGCACGCGCGCCGCCAGCACCTCGCCCCACCACACGTTCGCCGTGCAGCACGTGCGGTAGTCGAGGTGCGGGTTCGAGCCGTCCGTGTCGGTCCAGCGCGCGTCGTCCTGCGCGCGATTCTTCGCGTGCTGGTTGCCCCACTCGGCCAGCCCGACGTGCTCCGGCCCGTAGCCGCCGTGCCCCTCGTTGAAGACGCCCGGCGCGGTCTCCTCGACGTAGAACGTCTGGCCGTCCTCGTTCCACTGCACGTCGGCGCGCGCGCCGATCGAGCGCATGCCCGGGTCGTCGAGCAAGAGGCCGGCGAAGAGGATCGGCCACTTGCGGCCGGAGTGGTGCCCGCCGCCCGGCGGCCAGTTGTCCTCGCCGCCGTCCTGCACGATGCCGTACAGGTCGATGCCGAGCTGCACGAAGCGCACGAGCAGCGTCTCCTTGCGCTCGGGCGGCAGGTCGAGCAAGAGCACCAGCGACGCCGTGCCGACCGCGTCGCACATCTCGCGGCCGTAGTCGGGCATGTTCTGCGCCGGGTGGCAGTAGCGCCCGAGCCAGTCGGGCACGTGGTCGAGCCAGGGGCGCTCGAACCAGCCCTCGACCTCGCGCAGGGGCGGCATGCCCGGTGCCGGCGCCAGGCGCGGCAGGAGCTCGCGCCGCAGCGCGCCCGCGCGGTGGCGCGGCGTCTTGTCCGCGCCGCAGTACGGCGGGCGGAAGGCGTCGTCGGGAGCGGGCTCGGCCAGCACCGTCAGGATCGCGGCCGCGGCGAGCTGCGGGCGCGCGCCGGGCGCGGGCTCGCTCACCGTCGACACGAGCGACGTGCCCGGCGCGAGCAGGAGCGGGTGCTGCGGCGACACGTCGAGGCCCGCGTTGCGCGCGTCGTCGTAGGAGCCCGGCGCGCGGTACGGCCCGAACATCGCGCTGTCGTAGCCCTGCCCGCCGTCGCGCGGCGAGGGGTTCCGCATCGAGCCGTTCAGCACGCGCGGGCCGGCGCGCGCGCTGCCGGGCGTGATCGCGACCAGCGCGACCGGCCCGACCACCCACCAGTCGCCGTTCGCGAAGCGCCCGACGCGCTCGTCGCGCGCGAAGGTCCACGTGATGCCCGAGCGCGACACGCTGGCGCTGCGCGCGCCGCTCGTCGCCTGCCCCGGTCCGGCCCCCACGCGGCGCGTCGTCGTCCCGCGGCCGTCGGTGTCGTTCACGAACGCGACCAGGCCCGCGCCGTCCTGCGCCGCGCGCACGACGCGCACGCGCACGCTCGCGCCCGGCGCGAGCTCGCCCGCGGGCGGGAGGGCGGCGAGCCCCGCACCCGCCGTCGCGGCGCGCCAGCGGAGCGCCGCGTCCGAGCGGTTCGCGAGCTCGTAGCCCGCCTCCGCTGCCGGCGCGTCCGAGCCCGGCGAGACGACCAGCCCGGGTCGCTCCGCGACGCGCAGCCGCACGAGGCGCTCGGCGTCGGCCTCGTCTCCGCGCGCGTCGCGGAAGACCAGGCGCGCCTCGTGCACGCCGGCCGCGCGCGGCGCGCGCTCGGGCACGAGCACGACCTGCACCAGGGCGCGCTCGCCGCGCGCGAGCCGCCCGGCGCGCGGCGCCACGGCCAGCCAGTCCGCGCCGGGCTCGACCGTCCAGGCGAGCTCGTCGGCCTGGGCGTTGCGCACCTCGTAGAGCTGCGCGGCGGGCTCCGGGCCGTCCGCCCAGCGCGCCTCGAAGGGCGCCGCCGGCACGACGGCCAGGCCCGGCGGCGCGCGCACGCGCAGCGCGACCTCGCGCTCGACCGCGGCCTCGACGCCGGCCGCGTCCTCGAAGCGCACGCGCGCCGCGTGCACGCCGGGCAGGAGCCGCGCGGCCTCCGCGGGGACGAGCGCGACGCGCACGAGGCTCTCCTCGCCCGGCGCGAGCGTGCCCGCCTGCGGCTCGACCGCGAGCCACGTCGCGCCGGCCTGCGTGCGCAACGCGAGCGGCCGCGACCCGTCGTTCGCGAGCGCGTACGCGCTCGCCGCGCGCTCGAACGGTCCGCCCGCCGCGCCGCTCGGCGCGAACGCGGCCGCCGGCCGCACGACGAGCCCCGCGGTCGGCGGCGCTCCGCCGGGCGCGAGCGCGAGGGCGCCGAGCGCTAGCGGGAGGAGCCGGGCGAGGAGCGGACGGCGGCGCATGGCGACGTCCCTTGTACGGGAGCCGCGCGCGGCGCGCGAGCCCGCCTCCCCGAGCGCGATTCCGCGCGCGGGGTCCCGGGGCGTGGCGGCTAGCATGGGCCGTGCGCCTCGCCCCGCGCCGACGGCCCGTGACCGAGCCCCGCCCCGAATCCGCCTGGCTGCGCCGCGTCCCGCTCCTGGCCGCGCTGTGCGTGCTCCTCGTCGGCGCGCTGTACTCGAGCGCGCTCGATCGCACGCAGCGCTTCGGCGACGAGCGCGACTACCTGCACCTGGGCTGGTACCTGTGCCACGAGGGCCGCTTCACCGTGAGCGGCGAGCGGCCGACCGCCTACCGCGCGCCGGGCTACCCGGTGCTGCTCGCCGCGCTGACGTGCGCGGGGCGCAGCGGCGTCGTGATCCGCATGGCGAACTTCGCGCTCCTCGCGGGCACGATCCTGGTCGGGAGCCGCTTCCTCGCGCGCCGCGGGCTGCCGCGCGCGGCGGCGCTCGCGGCCGTCCTGTGCGCGGTCTACCCGCCGTTCGTGTACACGGCGGGCACGATCTATCCGCAGACGCTGGCCGGGCTGCTGCTCGCCGTGTTCTACCTGCTCCTGCCGGACGGCGCGCGCGCGCCGGGCGCCGGCCGCGGCGCGCTGCTCGGCCTGGTCGGCATTGCGCTGACGATGACGGTGCCGACCTTCCTGCCGGCGGTCGGGCTCGGCCTCGCCTGGTGCCTCGTCCGCTGGCGCGCGCGTGCCGCGGGAGCGGTGCTGGTCGCGCTCGTGTGCGTGGCCGCCGGGCTCGGCGCCTGGGGGCTGCGCAACGAGCGCGCGCTGGGCGCGTTCGTGCCGCTGGCGACGAACTCGGGGCGCAACCT
>CADEGS010000117.1:8741-13274 GCA_902826945.1 uncultured bacterium
CCGAGTCGCTCGTGCTGGCGCTCTTCTTCGTGCCGCTCTTCGCCGTCTTCCTGTGGCGGCTGGCGCGCTGGCGGCGCACGGCGCCCTTCGCGGGCGAGGGGCTGCTCGTCGTCGTGTACTTCGCGATGGCGCTCGTGACGGCGGTGTTCTTCACCCGCATCCGCTTCCGCCTGCCGCTCGACCACTCGCTCCTCTGGGTCGTGGCCGCCTTCCTGGCCGGCGATCGGCGCACGCCCGCTCAGAACGCGTCGCGGTAGGCGTCCCACATCGCGAGCGGGAACGCCGTCCAGCCGATCGTCCAGGCGGCCTGGCCCGTCCCCGGCGCCACCTGACGATAGCGGTCCAGGTAGTCGAACAGCGCGTCGTGGTTCCAGAGCGCGCGCGCGCCCATGATGCGCGCGGCCAGCACCTCGCCCCACCAGACGTTCGCCGTGCAGCACGTGCGGTAGGAGTTGCCGAACCACGTGGCGTCGTCCTGGCCGAGGTTCTTCGCGTGCTGGTTGCCCCACTCCGGCAGGCCGACGTGCTGCGGCCCGTAGCCGCCGTAGCCGCCGTTGTAGACGCCCGGAGCGGTCTCCTGGACGTAGAACGTCTGGTCGTCCTCGTTGAACGCCACGCGCGCGTCGAGGCCGATGTCCGCCATGCCGGCGTCGCCGAGCAGGAGCCCCGCGAACAGGATCGGCCACTTGCGCCCCGAGTGGTGCCCGCCGCCCGCCGGCCAGTTGCCGGTGCCGCCCGCCTGGACGACGCCGAAGAGGTCGATGCCGAGCTGGACGAAGCGCACGAGCAGCGTCTCCTTCTCCGCGTCGGGAAGGTCGAGGTGCAGCATCAAGGCCGCGGTCCCGACCTCGTCGCACATCTCGCGGCCGTAGTCGGGCATGTTCTCCGCGGGGTGGCAGTAGCGGCCCAGCCAGTCGGGCACGTGGTCGATCCACGGGCGCTCGAACCACGCCTCGACCGTCGCCAGGGGCGGCGTCGAGGCGACCGGCGCGAGGCGCGCGAGCTTCGCGCGGTCGAGCTGGCCGACGTGGAACGCGATCGACTTGTCGGCGCCGCAGTACGGGGGCCGGAAGCTGCCCGGCGGCGCGGGTGCCGGCAGCACGGTGAGCACCGCCGCCGCGGCGAGCTGCGGGCGCGCGCCGGCGGTGTTGCGGCCGATCGTCGAGACCAGCGACGAGTGCGGCGGCAGCACGAGCGGCTGCGCCGGCGACACGCCGCGCGCCGCGTTGCGCTCGGGCTCGTACGACGTCGCCCACGCGTACTGCCCGTACATCGCGCTGTCGTACCCCTGGCTCTGGGTCCGTGGATCGGGGTTCACCATGGAGCCGTTGCGCTCGCGCGCGCCGGCGACCGAGGGCGGGTCGATCGAGAGGATCGTCACCGGTCCGACGACCCACCAGTCGCCGTTCGCGAAGCGCCCGACCTCGTAGGGCCGGTCGAAGGTCCACGTGATGCCGAACTGGCTCAGCGCGCCGGCGCTCGAGCCGCCGGCCGACACGACGTTCAGCACGACCGAGCGCGCGGTCGTGCCCGCGCCGTCCGTCTCGTTCGCGATGGCGACGCTGGCCTGGTGCGCGCCCGGCGCGAGCGAGGCCGCCGCCATCTGGTCGAGGGAGACGAGCAACGCCGTCTGCTCGCCCGGCGCGAGCGTTCCGCCCGTGCTCGAGAGCGCGAGCCACGGGCTCGCCGTCGCGGCCGTCCACGCGAGCGGCGCCGCGTCGCGGTTCTCCAGCGTGTAGGCGATCGACGCCGGCGCGAACGGGCCGCCCGCGGAGCCGCTCGCGGCGAGGCCGAGCGCCGGCTCGACGCCCAGGCCGGCGGCGACGCCCGTCACCGTCAGGTCGACCGTGCGCGCGAGCGTGCGCCCGCCGCCCGCGAGCACGACCGTGTCGCGGTAGGAGCCCGGCGGGAGCGCGGCGGCGGCGGCGGGATCGATCCCGATCGAGACGAGCGTCTGGCCGCCGGGCGCGACGAGGCCGCTCGGCGCGGGCAGCTCGACCCACGCCGTGCCCGCGCTCGCCGTCCAGGCGAGCGCCTGGCCGCCGAGGTTCGCGAGCGCGAAGTCGGCGCGCTCCGGCTCGAACGGCCCGCCAGCCGGCCCGCTCGCGACGAGCCCCTCCTCCGGCGTCGCCAGGAAGGCTTCCTGCGCCTCCACGAGCTCGAGCGCGACAGCGCGCTCCGTGCTGCCGCTGCCGCTGGTCTCGTTCGTGAAGGCCACGCCGCCCGTGTGGCGGCCGGGCGCGAGCAGCGCGACCGCCGCGGCGTCGAGCCGCACCGCGACCGAGGCCTGCTGCCCGGGATCGAGCACGCCGCCGCTCGCCCCGAGCGTCGTCCACGCGGCGGAGCGCGTCGCCGACCAGGCGAGCGGCGCCACGCCCGCGTTCACCAGCGTGTAGGTCGTCTCGCGCGGCACCATGGCGCCGCCCTTCGCGCCGACGGCGTCGAAGCTCGCGAGCGGCGCGACGACGAGGTCGGGCGTCGGGCCGACGAAGAGCGCCGCGCCGCGGATCGTCGTGCCGCTGCCGTCGGTGTCGTTCCGGAACAGGAGGCTCGCAGCGTGCGCTCCGGCCGGGAGCGCGTCCGCGGCGCTCGTGACCGAGACCGTGAGCGCGCGCGACTCGCCCGGCAAGAGCACGCCCGACGTGCGCGAGACGCTCGCCCAGCTCCCCGCGAGCTCGACCGACCACGCCAGCCCCTCCGTGCCGGCGTTCGAGAGCGTGACCGTCGCCTGCGCCGGCGCGAACGGCCCGCCCGGCGCGCCGAAGGCCGCCAGCGCGCCCGGCGGATCGACGACCAGCGCGCCGCCGGTCGCGAAGGACATCGTCCCGCCCGACGCGCCGCCGCCCGCGCCGCAGCCCGCAAGCACGAGCGCGAGCGCGATCCCCCCGGGCCGTGTTGCGCGCGTCCTTCCGGTCGTCGTCATGATCCGTGCCTCCCGTGCCCGCTGCCGCGGAGGATGTGGCGGCTCCCGCTCGCCCCTCACCCTCGGCGCACGAGGGCGCTCGCCGGGAGCCGAACCCTGTAAGGGTTTTCCGGACGATGCGCAGGCGCGCGCGAGGCGGGCGGGACGCTCGGCCCTCATGGTGCTGGCCGCCTCACGCGCGGCCCCCATGCCTCCCACAAAGCGGGCGAAAAGGCAAGCGCGGGAGCCTCGCGGGCGGCCAGAGCACCTAGGAGAGCTCGTCCCGGGGGTTGCACGCTTCGCCGGAATCCCGTACGCGCGGCACGCCCTTCGCTGGGAAGCGCCCGCGCCGGATGCCACCATGCGCGGCCGATGGCGGGGAACGAGGAGCGCGAGGGGCCGCGGGAGCGACGCCGCGGCGGGGGCTCCGGCTCGTGACGCTGCTCGACGCGCGCACGCTCGCCGGCGCGACCCTCTCCTGCGACGTGTGCGTCGTGGGCGCGGGCGCGGCCGGCATCACGCTGGCGCGCGAGCTCGCGCGCCGCGGGCGCGAGGTGTGCCTGGTCGAGAGCGGCGACCTGCGCCCCGACGAGGCCACGCAGGCGCTGGCGGAGCACGACGTCGCGCTCTACCCCGTGCGCGAGAACTTCATGGCGCGCGCGCGCTACTTCGGCGGGAGCTGCAACCTGTGGGCCGGGCGCAGCATGCGCCTCGCGCCGCGCGACCTGGAGGAGCGCGCCTGGGTGCCCAAGAGCGGCTGGCCGATCGCCTGGGACGAGCTCGACCGCCACCACGCGCGCGCGGCCGAGCTCCTGCGCCTGCCCGCGCCCGAGCGCTTCGAGCCCGCGCGCTGGGCCGCGCGCTTCGGGCCCGACGAGCGCGCGCTCTTCGACGAGCCGCTGGCGCCGACCGTCTCGCTCTGGGCGCGCGCGCCGAAGCGCTTCGGCGCCGACCACCGCCGCGAGCTGGCGCGCGCGTCGCGCGTGCGCGTCCTGCTGCGCGCCAACGCGCTGGCGCTGCGCCGCGACGAGGGCGGCGCGCGCATCGAGTCGCTCGCGCTGGGCACGCTGGAGGGCCAGCGGCTGGAGGTGCGCGCGCGGTCGTTCGTGCTCGCCTGCGGCGGGATCGAGAACGCGCGCCTGCTCTTGCTCGCGCCCGGCCTGGGCGACGCCGGCGGCCATGTCGGGCGCTCGTTCATGGACCACCCGCGCGCGGTCTACGGCAGCGTCCGTCTGGTGCGGCCGGCGCGCTTCCCGCTGCTGCGCGCGCGCGCGCTCCCGGACGGGAAGGTGCAGCTCGGCCTGCGCCTCTCGCCCGCCGCGCAGGAGCGCGCGGGCCTCTTGAACCACTACGCGACCTTCGAGAAGAAGGTCTCCGGCTACGCCGAGGCCAGCTACCAGTCCTTCGTGCAGACGATGAAGGTCGTGCTGCGCCGCGGCTACGCCGGCCGCCGGCGCGACCTCTTCAAGGCGCGCTTCGGGCACATCCCGGGCATGGTCTACCTGCTGACGCCGAAGGAGCTCCTGCCGCACGCCGTGTGGCGCCTTGGCACGCGCCTGCGCGAGGCGCTCGTGCGGCCGCCCGCGGAGGAGGAGCGCATCGTCGTCTACTTCTGCGAGCAGCCGCCCGAC
>CADEGS010000118.1 GCA_902826945.1 uncultured bacterium
ACGCAGGAGAAGCTCGACAACCAGCGCGAGGTGGTGAAGAACGAGCGCCGCCAGAACTACGAGAACCGCCCCTACGGCCTCGAGTACGAGACGATCGCGCGCCACCTCTTCCCGCAGGGGCACCCCTACAGCTGGACCACGATCGGCTCGATGGACGACCTGTCCGCGGCCTCGATGGAGGACGTGGCCGGCTTCTTCCGGCGCTGGTACGGCCCGAACAACGCCACGCTCGCGATCGGCGGCGACTTCGACCCCGCGGCGGCGCGCGCGCTCGTCGAGCGCTACTTCGGCCCGATCGCGCGCGGGCCCGCCGTGCCGGCGCCCCGGCCGCGCCCGGCGCCGCTGGAGGCCGGCTCGCGCGTCGTGCTCGAGGACCAGGTGCAGCTGCCGCAGGTGACGTGGGCCTGGCCGGCCGTGCCCGCCGAGCACGCCGACGAGGCCGCGCTCGACCTGCTCGCCAGCGTGCTCTCCGCGAACCGCTCGGCCGTGCTGGACAAGGCGCTGACCGTGGACGAGGAGCTCGCCAGCAGCGTCAGCGCCTCGAACGACGCCGAGGAGATCGCCGGCGCCTTCTCGATCACCGTGCGCGCGCAGAAGGGCGTGAGCCTGGACACGATCGAGGAGCGCGTCATGGGGCTGCTCGACGGTCTGGCGCAGGGCGGCGTCGAGCCGGAGCGCGTGCAGCGCCTGAAGAACGTCTACGAGGCGCGCGTCGTGCGCGGCCTGGAGACCGTCGCCGCGCGCACCGCCGCGCTGGGCGAGGGCAACCTCTTCCACGGCGATCCCGAGCACGTGAAGACGCGCCTGGCGCGCGTGCTGGCCGTCACGCCCGAGGACGTGCAGCGCGTGCTCACGACCTACGTCGTCGGCCGCCCGGCGGTGGTGCTCTCCACCGTTCCGAAGGGCAAGCTCGAGCAGGCCGCCAGCGGGCGCACGGCGGAGCAGGTCACGGCCGAGGCGCGCGTCGAGCGCTCCGAGAAGCCCGGCGCCGCGCCGCGGCCCGCGTTCGAGTCGCCCCCGGTGTGGCACGCCAGCCTGCCGAACGGCGTCGAGGTCGTCGGCACGCGCTTCGACGAGCTGCCGCTGACGCGCTTCCAGATCGCCGTGCCCGCCGGCCACCTGCGCGAGCCGCTGGAGAAGGTCGGGCTGTCGAGCCTGGTGGCCGACATGCTGACCGAGGGCACGCGCGCGCTCGACACGACCGAGCTGCAGGACGCCTTCGACGCGCTCGGGGCGACCTTCTCGGTGCGCTCGGACGACGACGAGATCACGCTCTCGGTCTCCACGCTGGACAAGCACCTCGAGGAGACCGTGGCGCTCGTGCGCGACGTGCTGCTCGAGCCGCGCTTCGCGCCGAAGGACTTCGAGCGCGTGAAGAAGGAGACGCTGACGGCGCTGTCGGAGCGCGGCGACAACCCGCGCGCGATCGCCGCCGACGCCTGGAGCGCGCTCCTCTACGGCACCGACACGGTGGCGGGCAAGCCCGGCATCGGGACCGAGGAGAGCGTCTCTTCGCTCACCGTGGACGACGTGCGCGCGTTCTGGAAGCAGCACGCGCTGCCCGGCAGCGCCCGCCTGTCGTTCGTCGGCGCCCTCGACGCCGCCGGCGTGCAGCGGCTGTTCGGGCGCATCGCGACCGAATGGCGCGGCGAGCCGAGCGCGGTCGCCGAGGCCTCCTTCAAGGAGCCGCGCCTGCGCCAGGCCGAGCGCACGCGCATCTACCTGGTGGACAAGCCCGGCGCCGCGCAGTCGGAGATCCGCATCGGCGAGCCGGGCGTGTCCTCGACCGACCCGGCGTACTGGGACCTCACGATCCTCAATTTCCCGCTGGGCGGCAGCTTCACCAGCCGCATCAACCTGAACCTGCGCGAGGACAAGGGCTACACCTACGGCGCGCGCAGCGGCTTCGACGGCGGCCTGCACCCCGCGCCCTTCACCGCCTCGTCCGGCGTGCGCACGGACGTGACGGCCGAGTCGGTGGTCGAGCTCATGAAGGAGCTCCAGGGCATCACGCAGGGCGTGCGCGAGGACGAGCTGGCCTTCGCGCGCGAGTCGATCGCGCAGTCGATGAGCCGCCAGTTCGAGTCCACCGGCGCGCTGATGGGCTTCATCGACCAGGTCGCCCGCTACGGCTACCCCGACGACTTCCCGACGCGCCGCCTGGCGCGCGTGCAGTCGATCCAGAAGGACGAGCTCGACCGCCTGGCGCGCGAGCGCCTGCACCCCGACCGCATGACGATCCTCGTCGTCGGCGACAAGGCGACCGTCCTGCCGGGCCTGCAGGCGCTCGGCTACGGCGACGTGATCGAGATCGACCGCCTCGGCCAGCCGCTCGCGAACTGAGACCGGGGCCGTGCCGCGCGGGGGCGCACGAGCGCCCCCGCGCGGCCGGGGAGGAAGCGACCGCGCGCGAGGGCGCGCGGCGCGACCCCCGGACCGACGCACGTCCGGCGCCCGGGCGCCGATGGCGTCCGGACGATCCCTGTCACCCCCTCGCTACGGAGGTCGTGTCGCCCCGCGGCACCGGATCGCCGGCCGGTGCGGCAGGACGGACTCCGACGTGGGGATCGTCCGGGTCGGAGGAGTGCCTGCGTGCGTCGCATCCCGTCGAGATGGTTCCCGGATCGCGGCGAGCGGCGGGAGTCACCGTGCCCGTCGTCCGTCACGATCCGCGCGCAGTCTCGCGAGCGCGCCGCCGCGAGCCCATACGCCTTCGTGCGCGCGCGCGTCCGCGCGAACGGCCCAGCGCGAGCGCGCGCGCTTCAGTCCTTCGCGGCGGCGACTCGCTCGAATGCGAGCGAGGCCCAGTAGCTCTGCCAGTCCGCGTCCGCGTCGCCTTCGTCGGCCGCGATCATGTGCACGGCCTTGACGAGCACGAGCCCCTGGTCGCCGAGGCGCAGGCGCACGCGCCCGTCGGCGTCGCTGCGCGCGCGGTCGGTCTCGAGCCCCTGCGCCGCCCCCTGTGGCCGGCACAGCGCGACCACCAGCGCGCCCTCGAGCGGCGCGCCGCGGAAGAGCAGCCGGAAGCGCGCGGGAGCCGCGGCGCTCGCGGCCCGCGGCGCGAAGGGGTCGTCCTCGCAGACGAGCTCGAGGGTCGCGCCGAGCGGGGCGGCGAGCGCTTCCAGCAAGCCGCCGGCCGGCGCGCCGCCGACGCAGAGCAGGCTCTTCGCGCAGCGCGCGTAGCGCTCGCGGCCGGGCTCCTGCGAGCGTCCGGCGGCGGCGCGCGCCTCGATCACGCGCTCGAGGCCCTCCTCGCGCAGGTAGGCCTCGAAGCGCGGCGCCTCGAGCTCGATCGTGCTCGGCAGCCCCTCGTAGAGCACCGTGTGCAGCCCCGGCTCGTCCGGGCGCAAGAGGCCCGCGGGCTGGCCGCCGTCCTGGCCGAGCACCTCGGCCGTGCCGCCCGGACCGCGGTCCACGAAGCGCACGATGCGCTCGGCGCGGCGCGGCAGCTCGCTCCCCTCCAGTCGCTCGCCGACCAGGAAGCGCAGCGCGACGAGCGCTCCCGGGTCGGGGCGGAAGCTCGAGGCCTCGATCCAGAAGTCGTGCGCGAAGCCCGCGCCGCCGAGCACCAGCGCCGCGACCAGGGCGCGCGCGACCGATCGTGTGCGCGCGCGGCGCGCGCGCTCAGGGGAACAGGTCGTCGAACGCATCCGGGTCCTCGTCGAAGCGGAACACGATACCCTCCAGCGAGACCGGGTCGGTGTTCTCCGCCGTGGCCGCTAGCTGCGCGCGCACGAAGGCCTCGAGGTCGGTCTTGCCGTCCCCGTCGTCGTCGGAGCTGCAGGCGACGGCGCCGAGCGCCGCGGCCAGGAAAGCGGCGCCCAGGGAGGGACGCGCCCGGCGCGGGGCGCGGCGGTCGTCCGGGAGCCTCACGAGCCGCTCGGCGAGCCCGGCAGGGGCGTCCGCAGGAAGGGGAAGGAGGCGTCGAAGAAGGTGTCGTCCACGAAGGCGCCGTCGGTGTAGGGCAGCGCTCCGTCGGGCGCGACGCCCGCGTCGAGCAGCGCGCCCATCGCGGCGCGCAGGGTGATGTCCACCACGTCGTCGCCCGGCCGGCGGCCGTTCGGGTAGCCGGCGGAATCGCCGCCGAGCACGCCCAGGTTGCTCTGCGCGCCGGCCGCCGTCACGGGCGTGGCGGTGTCGAGGCGCAGCATCTCGCTCGCGACGACGTTGGCCGGCCGGTTCAGCCCGTCCACGCCGGTCAGGAACACGGCCACCAGGTCCGAGCGCGGGAACAGGTTCGGCGCCTGCACGCCGAACAGGACCTGCACCAGCTCGGGGAAGGTCGGGTTGGTGACGTAGGAGAGGAACGAGGCGTCGCCCGCGGGCTCCGAGGCGTTGAAGCGATCCTTGTCGGGCAGCCCGATCACGACCTCGTTCACGAGCGGCATGCCCAGGCGCGAGACCTGCGTCCAGGCGCCGCCGTCCACCGTGACGCTGTCCGGGCCGGCGGGAGCGGGGTTGCGCACGCTGGCCTGGCGCAGGCTGGCCGTCGTCCAGGCGCCGAGCACGCTCTCCTCGCCCTGCGTCAGGAAGGCGATCGGGATCTCGAGCACGAGCGAGGTGACGTTCTTGTCGGCCAGGTCGTCGCTCGCGCCGTCCACGTCGCCGGTGGGGTCGAGGTTGATCAGGTCGAAGACCTCGCCCAGGTTCACGACGAACGGGTCCTTGCGCTGGCCGACGAACATGCGGCCCGTGGCCCCGCCCGGCAGCGCGATCGAGTAGACGTGGGCCGCCGCGTAGGCTGCGTAGTCGGGGATCGACTTGTTGCCGATGTTGTCCACCGGCTTGGCGAAGACCGCGGCGCCGTCGTCCGCGTTCGTGACGGTGTGCACGGCGCCCGTGCGGCGGTCGCCGAGCACCACCCGCACGCCGTAGGTCTCGGCCGTGTTCAGGTTCGCCGTGTCGCCGGCGGCGATCGGTCCCGCGTTCACGAGCGGGATCGCGACGTCCACCTCCTCGCCCGGATTGCCGACGGCGAGCGTGATCGGCCGCAGCTCGTAGCCGAAGCGGAACTGGAACGTGACGTCCTCGCGCGCGTCGCCGTCGCTGTCGACGTGGATCTCGTACAGGGCGCTCTGGTCGAGGCTGAAGTAGTTCGGCCCGCCGTAGGGGTCCTGCAGCGGCAGGTAGTCCGCGACCAGGACGACCGAGTCCTCGCGCCCGGCCTCGTAGCTGCGGAAGAAGTAGAAATCGGTCCCGTCGATCTTCGGCAGGCGCGTGACGTTCGGCGCCTCGCGGTGGCTCGAGGGAGACGAGGGATGGAGGGCGAGCGGCGCGGCGAGGAGACCGGCCGCCGCCAGGAGCGGCGTCGCGTGCATGGAGAGGAGAAGGGGTCGGGGGAGGGACCGTGCGCAAAGGTCTTCGCTCGCCCCGCGCGCGCGGATTGCGCCGGAGCGGTTTTTCCTCGCGCGCGCCCCTCGGCCGCGCGAGCGCCGCTCGCACGCCTCGACAGACCGGCGCGCGCGCGGCAAGATCCGGAGGATGGACGCGACGCGCCTGGACGGTCCGCGCGAGCCGGCGGCGGCCGATGCCGGGCGCCGCGCGGGCGGCGCGCTGATGGCGCGCGTGGCCGCCGGCGACGAGCGCGCGTTCCGCGAGCTGTTCGACGCCACGCACGCGCGCGTCCACGCGCTGGCCTGGAGCCTGCTCGGCCGGCGCGACGCCGCCGAGGAGGTCGTGCTGGAGACCTACGAGCGCGCCTGGCGCGGCGCCGGCGCGTACGACGCCGCGCGCGCCAGCGTCGGCGCGTGGCTGGCGACGATCGCGCGCCGGCGCGCGTTCGACCGGCTGCGCGCGCGCGGCCGCGCGCCGGCCGCGGCGGCGCTCGACGGCGAGCGCGAGCTCGCGCTGGTCGCCTCGCGCGAGCCCGATCCGAGCGACACGAGCGCGCGCAGCGAGCAGGCGCTCTGGATCGAGAGCGCGCTCGCCGGCCTGCCGGCGGAGGAGCGCCGCTGCCTCGAGGCGGCCTTCCTCGGCGGCCTGTCGCACGCGGAGGTGGCCGAGGCGCTCGGCCAGCCCCTGGGGACGGTCAAGACCCGCATCCGGCGCGCGCTGGCCACGCTGCGCGTGCGCATGGGGCCGGGCGAGCGGGAGGAGCGCAGCGCATGAGACCGCACGGACGACTCGACGAGGAGGCGCGCGAGCGCGCGCTCGGCTACGTCCTCGAGCGGCTGGAGCCCGACGAGCAGAACGCCTTCGAGGCGCACCTGGTCGCGTGCGAGGCGTGCCGCGCGGAGGTGGCGCTGCTCGTGCCGGTCGGCGCCGCGCTCGAGCGCGAGGCGCGCGCGCGCGCGCCGGCGCGCGCGGAGGTGCTGTGGCGCCGCGTGCGCGCGGCGACGCTCGACGCGCCGCCCGCCGCGCTCCAGCCCTGGCGGCGCTGGGATCCCGCGAACGGCTTCGTGCCCTCGGGCTCCGCGTGGGAGCCGAGCGGCGTGCCCGGCGTCGAGACGCGCCGCCTGCACGTCTCGGCCGCGGGCGAGCGCGTGACGATGCTCGTGCGCATGGCGCCCGGCGCCTCCTATCCCGGCCACCGCCACGGCGGCCCCGAGAGCTGCTTCGTCGTCTCCGGCGACCTGCGCGTCGGCGACGAGCTGCACATGCGCGCCGGCGACTTCCAGCACGTCGAGGAGGGCAGCCGCCACCCCGTGCAGACCACCGACGGGGGCTGCCTGCTGCTGATCACCTGCTCCACCGCGGACGAGCTCCTGGACTAGCGCCGGCGCCCCCGCCCGCGCCCCGCGCGACCGGCTCGCGCTCCGGCGGTATGATGCCGCCGCGCCGCGGGGTCCCGTCGAGCCGGGCCGGCCGTCCTGGAGGAGCGTCCCATGGTCACGGGTGAGAGCCGCACGTCGGGTCCCACGGCCGCGCAGCGGGCCTGGGTCGCACGCCTGGGCAGCCTGGCGGGAGAGGCCCCGCCGTCGGGCGCGGCCGGCCGCCAGGAGTCGGCGGAGGGCGTCGGCGGCGAGCGCAAGCAGCTGCTCGGGATCGACCCGACCGACATCCCGTTCAAGGTCTCGTGCGACTGCACGATCGACAACGAGACGGACTTCGTGCTGCGCCTCGACGTCGGCAGCATCAAGACGCCGAGCGGGCGGCTCGACCCGGCGCCGCCGAACGAGATCGACCGCCGCGAGCGCGGCGTCACGTTCCGCGCGGCGAACAACCCGCCGTTCCTGCGCGGGGCCGAGGGCAGCCTCGAGTACGTGATCGACGAGCAGGGCACGCGCTGGCGCATCGGCTGGGACAACCCGCGCTTCAACCCGTTCGGCAGCAACGAGGCGCCGACCGAGGTGATCGGCCCGAACAAGGGGAACTTCCTCGCGCGCAGCAACGCCGGGCCGGGCGACCAGGCGAAATTCTCGTACGTGCTCAAGGCGAAGAGCGGCCCGCCGGGGCCGGGCCCCGTGCCGCCGACGCCGGGCGCCGACGTCAAGTCGAGCTGCCTCGTGACGGTCACGAACCAGACGCAGCACGTCCTGACGCTCGTCGATCAGGGGCACGAGCGCGGCGACTTCATGACCTTCCCCGGCCGCACGCTGCAGCCGGGGGCGTCGACGACCTGCGCCTCGGTCGAGACGCCGGGCGCGAAGGAGCAGGGCTGCAAGGGCTTCCTCGTGTGGGAGGTCGGCACGCCCGCCCTCGCGACCTGGCGCGTCGCGTGGGACAACCCCGAGCAGGCGCGCAACACGACCGAGGCGAAGCTCGAGCCGGCCGCGCCGGGGCTGCGCTCGCTCGACCAGATCGGCCAGGGCGAGGACAACGTGCCGGTGGCGTTCACGCTCTCGGGCGACGCGGCGCCGGTGCCGCCCGTCCCTCCGATCCCCCCGATTCCTCCGATCCCGCCCACGCCGGGGATCGAGGAGACCGACGAGTTCAACCCGCCGGCGGAGGCGCGCCAGCCGACGCTGCGCAAGGGCGACAAGGGGAAGGACGGCTGGGTCGAGTACCTCCAGCAGCTCCTGAACGCGCACCTCGGGACCAAGCTCGAGCTCGACGGCGACTTCGGCGCCGCCACCGAGAAGGCCGTGGTCGCGTTCCAGACGCGCGAGAAGCTCCAGGTGGACCGGGTGGTCGGCAACCAGACCTGGGCCGCGCTGCGCGAGGGCCAGCCCGAGAAGCCCAGCACCGACGGGCGCCAGCCGCACACCTTCCACGAGTCGGGCGCCGAGGCGCGCTGGGACTCCGAGCGCGACGCCGCGTTCTACTTCGCCGACACCGACGAGCTGAACCTCTTCCTGCACTCGGTCGGCGACGCGCCGATCGACGCCTTCAAGGCCACGGTCAAGGTGACGCCGCCGGGAGCGAAGCCCAAGGTGGTCAAGGTCGTGATCGGTCCGGCCGACGGCCAAACGAAGACCGGCGAGGGGCAAGCGCACACGGTGAAGATCCCCGGCTTCAAGAAGCGCTTCCCGGCCCCGGATCCGAAGGCGCCGGTCGAGAGCTACCAGGTCGAGGCCTTCCTCGACCCCGCGCTCGGCGGCGACCTGTGGCAAGGCAAGGTGATCGTCGCGTGAGCGGGAGAGCACGGCCATGACGTCCAAGCACCTGACCGAGGCCGGCTGGAAGGCGGCCGCGCGCGACGCGAAGCTGAAGGACAAGGACCTGCGCCGCGCGCTGGCCGACCTGCAGGCCGCCGGCGACGACGACCACGAGGGCCGGCTGCGCGCGGTGACGCGCGTCAGCGCCTGCGCGCGCGCGCTGAGGAAGGAGAAGGAGGTCGCCGCCGAGCGCGAGCTCGCCGCCTACCTCGACAAGCTGCTCGCCGCGGCGCGCGAGGAGGAGAGCTCGCTCGAGAAGCAGAAGCTCGCCGCGGGCCGCGCGGCGGCGGCGCGGGCGGACGACGACGCGGAGGACGAGGAGGACGAGGACGACGACGGCCGCGTGCCCTACCCCGAGGAGCTCGCGAAGGCGCTCGAGAAGCTCAAGGGCGCGACGAAGCCCTGGCACGCGGTCGTGTGCCTGGCGCGCCCGCACTGCTACCTCGCGCTGGGCAAGACGCGCCCGGGCGGCCGCCGCCTGAAGCGGCTGTCGGAGGTCTCGGGCAGCAAGCGCTTCCTGCGCGACGGCAGCGTGCGGCGCGAGGGCGTGGAGCTCGTGTTCGAGTTTCCGAAGGACGTGCCGGGCCTGGCGCGCCTCCTGCAGCGCTCGATCGTGCACTTCACGCGCAAGAAGCTGCGCGTGACGATCGGGAGCGAGTCGGCGGGCGAGGAGGACGAGGGCGGCCCGCCGGGCGCCGAGGAGCGCGACGCCGGACGTCCGGACCTCGAGGTCGCGGGGAGCGACGCCCCCGCCGGCCGGCGCGCGGGCGACTCGCACGAGCCGCGTCCCGGCGCGGCGCTGGCCAAGGCGCCGCAGCTCTGGACGGCGACGCGCGGCGCCGTGCACGCGCGCGTCGAGCAGCTCAAGGGCGCCGTGCGCAAGGCCTTCGCGGGCGAGGGCGCGGACACCGTCGCCGAGCTCGAGCAGGGCCTGCGCGCGCTCGACCGCGTCTTCGAGAGCCTCGACGACGACCTGTCCGAGCTGCTCGAGCAGGCCGCCGCTGCCGACGGCCGCGAGCGCCAGGCCGCGCTCGCGCGCGCCCGCGCGCTGCTCACGCGCCACGTCCAGCTCGTCAAGACCGACCCGATCATCGCGCACATCGACGCCAACCCCTTCGGCGTCGCGACCGACCTGCAAGGCACGCTGACGAAGAGCCTCAAGCACGTCATCGGCGCCATCGGCGACGGCCGCGCGGGCTGAGCCGCCGGTGGCCGCGGACGAGGAGCAGGCCGCGGGCGGTGCCGCCGACCGGTCGGACGCAGGCGCCGGCGGAGCGAGGGGAGCTGGCGACGGGGCCGCCGCTCCCGCTCCGCGCGGCGCGGCGCTCGCGCGCCCGTGCGCCTGCGGCCGCGTGATCGACCTGCGCCCGATGGTGGCCTTCCCGATGAGCCATCCCGACCACCCGCTCCCGGTCGCCTTCGAGTGCGGGGCCTGCCACGCGCGGCTCGGCCTGCTCGGCGCGTGCGAGCCGTGCGGCGCGCTGTTCCTCGTCAACGTCCTGCGCGACCCCGCGGCGCGGCTCGCCTGCCCGACGCACGGCCCGCTCCCGAGCGAGCGGGCCCACGTGCGACAGATCTGACGCGCGCTCGCACGCCGCACGGCCGCTCCTCGCCCGGCTCGCGCCGGCGAGCGGTCCGCCGGACGGCGGGGCGGGTGCGACCCCGTATCATGCGCCCGTGCTCCGGCGCATCCCATCCGCTCCGCTCGGCCGCGTCGGATCCGCGGCGCGCGCGCTGAGCGGCCTGCTGCTCGGCGTCCTGGCGCTCGGCTCCTCGTGTGCGACTGCGGCAGGCGCGAAGCCGCCGCCCGTGTCGGCCGAGCGCACGGGCGCGGACACGAGCTCCGGGTCGCCGGCGGCCGCGCCCGCCGCCGCGCCCGCGCACCAGCTCCACGGCGTCCCGCCGGAAGGCCACGAGCCCTCGCTCGCCTACCGCTGGCTCGAGGTCGTGCTCGAGGTCGCCGCGCGCGACGTCGAGCGCGTCGGCCCGCGGCCGACGATCCTCTCGCGCCAGATGGCGATCCCGATCGTCGCGATGTACGAGGCCTGGGCGTGCTACGACGAGCGCGCGCTGGGCACGCTCTTCGGCGGCGCGCTGCGCCGCCCGCCCGACGAGCGCACCGCCGAGGCGCGCGCCACGGCGATCGGCCACGCCGTGTACCGCGCCGCGCTCGACCAGTTCCCCGCCCAGGCGGACGCGCTGCGCGAGGCGATGCGCGCGCTCGGCCAGGATCCCGACCTCGACACGCGCGACGCGCGCACGTCCGCGGGGCTCGGCGCCTTCCTCGCGCGCACCCTGGTCGCGTCGCGCCACGCGGACGGCGCGAACCAGCTCGGCGACGAGCCCGGCTCGGACGGCACGCCGTACGCCGACTACACGATGTACCGGCCGGTGAACACGCCCGAGCGCGTCCTCGACCCCGACCGCTGGCAGCCGATCCCGTTCGACGACGGGCAGGGCGGCACGATCGTCCCCGGCTTCCTGACGCCGCACTGGTACCGCGTGCGCCCCTTCGGCCTGCCGAGCGCCGGCGCCTTCCGGCCCGGCCCGCCGCCCTTGGTCGGCTCGCCCGAGCTGGCGCGCGAGGTGGACGAGTGCATCGCCTTCAACGCCGCGCTCGACCCCGAGCAGAAGGCGATCGTCGAGTTCATGCGCGACGGCCCGCGCTCGACCGGGCAGTCCGGCCACTGGCTGCGCTTCGCGCAGGACGTCTCCGCGCGCGACCGGAACGACCTCGACCGGGACGTGCCGCTGTTCCTGGCCGTGGCGACCACCGCCATGGACGCCTTCATCGCCTCCTGGGAGGCGAAGCGCTTCTACGACAGCTCGCGCCCGTGGACGCTCGTGCGCTGGCTGCACGCGGGCGAGACGCTCGCGGGCTGGGGCGGCCCGGGGCGCGGCACGATCGAGATCCCGGCCGAGCGCTGGCACCCGTACTCGCCCGCGACCTTCGTCACGCCGCCCTTCCCGGGCTACCCCTCCGGCCACAGCACGGTCAGCGGCGCGTGCGCCGAGATCCTGCGCCTGTGGACGGGGAGCGACGTCTTCGACGTCGAGGAGGCGCGCCGCGCCGGCGCCCTGACCGAGGACGGCTTCCCCTGCGCGACGATGCAGCGCGTCCTCGGCCGCCTGCCCGCGCTCCCGCCCGGCGCCGAGCTCACCTGCGACGTGCGCCTGCCGCTCCCGACCTTCACCGCCACCGCCGAGATGGCCGGCCTCTCGCGCGTGCTCGGCGGCTACCACATCGCCTCCGACAACACCGCCGGCCTGGCGCTCGGCCGCGACGTCGCCCGCTGCCTCTACCCGAAGCTGCGCGCGCTGGTCGAGGGCGACGCGGGCCCGCCGCAGGAATGAGCGCCGTCCGCCGTGGCGCGCCCGCCAGGACTCGAACCTGGGACCGTCGGATTAGAAATCCGATGCTCTGTCCAGCTGAGCTACGGGCGCCTGGCGCGCCAGTGTACGCGGGCTCCGGGCGCGCCGCGACCGCGGTCGGAGCGACACGGGGCGTGCGGCGCGCGGGCGCCGGCGGCTAGCCTGCTGCGCGATGGCCGAGCGTTTCTCCTTCTTCGCCACCTGCGCGCCCGGCGTCGAGCCGGTGCTGCACGCCGAGGCGAAGGCGCTGCGCCTGGCGAAGATCGAGCGCCAGGTCGGCGGCGTGTACTTCGAGGGCTCGCTGGCCGACGCCTGGCGCGCGAACCTGTGGCTGCGCACCGCGGTGCGCGTGCTCCTGCGCGTGGCGCGCTTCGCGTGCCGCGACGAGGCGGAGCTCTACGACGGCGCGCGCGGCGTGGACTGGGCGCGCTTCCTCGCGCCCGAGGGGCAACTGATCGTCGACGCGCAGGGGACGAGCGCGGAGCTCGCGCACACGCGCTTCGTCGAGCAGCGCGTGAAGGACGCGATCGTCGACGGCTTCCGCGAGCGCGGCGGCGGGCGGCCGAGCGTCGGGCGCGAGCAGGCCGACCTCGGCGTGCACGTGCACCTGGCGCGCGAGCGCTGCACGCTCGCGGTCGACACCTCGGGCGAGGCGCTGCACAAGCGCGGCTGGCGGCGCGAGCAGGGGCGCGCGCCGCTGGCGGAGACGCTGGCCGCCGCCTGCGTCGCGCTCGCGGGCTGGGACCTGCGCTCGCCGCTCCTCGACCCCTTCGCCGGCTCGGGCACGATCGCGATCGAGGCGGCGCTGGCGGCGCTCGGCGTCGCGCCCGGCCTGTTCCGCGAGCGCTTCGGCTTCGAGCGCTGGGTCGGCCACGACGCGGCGGCCTTCGAGCGCGAGCGCGAGCGCGCGCGCGAGGCGAGCGGCTGGGAGCGCGCCGGCGGCGCGCTGCGCGTCGGCGGCGCGCGGCGCGGCCCGATCGTCGTCGGCTCCGACCACGACCCCGCTGCGCTCGAGGGCGCGCGCGCGAACGCGCGCGCGGCCGGCCTCGAGGGCCGCGTCGCCTTCGAGCCGGGCGACGCGCGCGAATTCGCGCCGCGAGCGGGCTGGAACGCGTGGGTCGTCTCGAACCTGCCGTATGGACGGCGCGTCGGCGCGGGGCGCGGGCGCGGCGAGGACCACCTCGAGACGACCTACCGCCGCTTCGGCGCGGCGCTGCGCGAGCGCTGCGCGGGCTACCGCGTCGCGCTCCTGTGCGCCGACGACCCGCTGCGC
>CADEGS010000119.1:0-4266 GCA_902826945.1 uncultured bacterium
CTCGCGCACGCGCGGCGCGTGCACGGCGTGGTGTGCGTCGAGGCGGAGCGGCGCGCGAGCGAGCGCGCCGCGTCGCGCCTGGCGGCCGCCGCGGCGGCGCTCGGCGCGACCTGGCGCGCGGCGGCCTTCGCGCGCTGGCACGAGCGGCGATTCGGGCGCGCGGTCGCGTTCCCGCTCGAGCCGGACGGCTGGCGCGCGGCGCTCGCGCGGCTGGCGCTCGCCGCGCGCCGCGGCCGCGCGCTCGAGATCCTGGGCGAGCCGGGCGTCGGCCGCGCGGTCGTCGCGCGCTGGCTGCACTTCGAGGGGCCCGGGCCGCGCGCGCCGCTCGTCGCGCTCGGGCGCGCAGGGGAGGCGGAGCTCGTCGCGCGGCTGGACTCCGAGGAGCCGCTCGGCGTGCTGCTCGAGGGCGCCGCGCTCTCGCCGGCCCTGTGCGCCGCCTGGCGCTCGCGCCGGCGGCGCGAGCGGGAGCGGACCGCGAGCGGGCCGCGCTCGGTGCTGCTCGTGCTCGGCCGGCCCTCCGACCCGCCCGCGCTTCCGCCCGAGGGCGACGAAGCGATCCCGAGCGTGCGCGTCGTCGTCCCGCCGCTCGCCGAGCGACGCGACGAGCTCCCCTCGCTCCTCGCCCTGCTCCTGCGCGGGCGGGCGCTGTCGCCACGCGCGGAGGCGCTCCTCTGGCGCCAGCCCTGGCCGGGCAACCTGCCCGAGCTCGCGGCCTTCGCCGCGGCGCTCGGCGCGCGCGCGCGATCCCGCGCGGCGGGCGAGCGCGCGGCGCTCGCCCCGATCGGCGAGCGAGCCGTGCGCGCGGTCGCGACCGCGCGCGGGGTGGCGCTGGTCGAGCGCATCCCCTCGCGGCCCCCGGACCGGGCGGCGCTGGCGGCGGCCCTGCGGCTCGCCCGGCGTCCCGGCCGGGGCTCCCGGAACAAGCGCCGCGCCGCGCTTCTCCTGGGCTGGGATCCCGCTACCCTCGCGCGCCAGGCCCGCGCGGCGGGGGAGCTCCCGGCCGGCTAGCCGGCTCGCGCGCCGGGGGCTGGAAGAAAGAGAGGCGCCGACCGTGTCCCGTTGTCGACGCCTCTCCAGTCCATCTCCCTACGCGGAGATATCCGGCACCCACCCGTGGCCCCCCCGGGCGCGGGTGAAGCGCCGTGGAGCCTTGCGGCTCCGGGGACGTTGAACGGCATGAACGGGCTCCGAGTCCACCGGTTTCTCCCCGGGCAGCCCGCCGAGGCGCGGAGTTTCCCGGACATGGGACGTTTCGGCGTCCGAGGCGGGGAGTGAGCGGGCTCCGCGGACCGCTCGGGAGGTTCTGGGCGGGGTACGCGGTCGTGCTCGCGGCGCTCGTCCTGGTCGAGCGGATCCCGCTCGCGACCGGCCGGGTCGCGCCGCTGGTGGCGGTGCTGCTCGCGGCGGGCGGGGGGTGGTGGCTGGCGCTCGCCGCCGCGGGCCGGCTGCCGGCCGGGACGCCCGGAGCGGGTCCGCTGGCCTTGGCCGCGGGCGCGCTCGTCTTGCGCCTGGTCGCCTTCGCGTCGGCGCCCGAGCTCTCCGACGACGGCTACCGCTACGCGTGGGAGGGCGCGCTCGTGCTCGAGGGCGAGAGCCCCTACGCGCACGCCCCCGACGCGCCCGAGCGCGCGGCCGAGCGCGCGCGCTGGCCGGGGGTCTACGCCGGCATCAACCACCCCGGCGTGAGCGCGGCGTATCCGCCGCTGGCGCAGCTCGCGAGCGCGGCCGCGGTGCGCGCGGCGGGTGGGCTCGAGGGCGACGGCGCCGCGGCGCGGCGCGCCGCGCGCGCGGGGCTCCTCGCCTGCGACCTGCTGGTGCTCGTGCCGCTCTTGCGGCTGCTCGCGCTGGCGGGCCGGCCGCCGGCGTGCGCCTGCGCGTGGGCCTTCAGCCCGCTCGTCGCGCTCGAGTTCGCGCGCCGCGCGCGGCGGCGGCGCGCGCTGCGCCGCGGCGCTCGCGCTCGCGCTCGCGCTGGGCCTGTGCGTGCCGCTCGCCTGGCGCGGCGGGTGGCAGGGGCTCGGCCGCGGGCTCGGCACGTACGCGCTGCGCTGGGAGTCGCTCAACCTCGGCTACCGCTGGCTCGAGCGCGCGCTCGCGACGCGGCTCGCGCCCGACGAGAGCTGGCACGACCCGCGCCTGGTCGGGCGCGCGCTGGCGGGGCTCGCCTGGCTCGGCTGCGCGCTCGCCGCCGCACGCCGGCTCGCGCGCGCGCTCGCCGGCGGGGAGTCCGCGCGCGTCGCCACGGCGCGCGCGGCGTTCCTCGTCCTGGGCGCCTTCCTGGCCCTGACGCCGACGCTGCATCCCTGGTACCTGGCCTGGATCGTGCCGTTCCTCGCGCTCGAGCCGCGGCCGGCGTGGACGTGGCTCGTCGCGGCGGCGCCGCTCGCGTACTGGCCGCTCGAGCGCTGGCGCGCGGAGGGGGTCTGGAGCGAGCCCGCCTGGCTGTGGCCGCTCGTCGCCCTACCCTTCTGGGCGCTCGTGCTCCTCGGGCGCGGGCGCGCGCGCGCGGCATGAGGCTCTCCGACTTCGACTATGCGCTGCCGGCCGAGCTCGTGGCCGAGCGGCCGGCCGAGCGCCGCGACGACGCGCGCCTGCTGGTGCACGAGCGCGCGAGCGGGAGCACCGAGCACGCGCGCGTGCGCGACCTGCCGCGCTTCCTGCGCGCGGGCGACCTGCTCGTCCTGAACGACACGCGCGTGCTGCCCGCGCGCGTGCACGGCCGGCGCGCGAGCGGCGGACGCGTCGAGCTGCTCTTCCTCGAGCCCGTGGCCGAGCCCGCGGGCGCCTGGACGGTCTACGCCAACCCCGCGCGCAAGCTGCACCCGGGCGAGGTGCTCGCGCTCGACGAGGAGGACCTCGAGGCGCGCCTGGTCGAGCGGCCGCCCGACGCCGAGGGCCGGCCGGGCAAGGCCTGGATCGCGTGCCTCGCGCGCCGCGGCGAGGCGCCCGACACGCAGGCCCTGCTCGAGCACCACGGCCGCATGCCGCTGCCGCCCTACATCGCGCGCGGCGCGCGCGCGGCGCGGCTCGAGCCGGCGCCGCCGGACGCGCTCGAGGCGCTCGACCGCGAGCGCTACCAGACGGTCTACGCGCGCCCCGACGCGCTCGGCGCGGTCGCGGCGCCGACCGCCGGCCTGCACCTGACGCACGCGCTCCTCGACGAGCTCGCGGCGCGCGGCGTGCGGCGCGCGAGCGTCACGCTGCACGTCGGCGCGGGCACCTTCGAGCCGGTCGAGGTCGAGGACGTCGAGCGCCACCGCATGCACTCCGAGCGCTTCGAGCTGCCGCGCGCGACGGTGGACGCGGTCGCCGCGACGCGCGCCGCCGGCGGCCGCGTCGTGTGCGTCGGCACGACCAGCGTGCGCGTGCTCGAGAGCGTCGCGGCGCAGGACCCCGAGGGCGCGCTGCGCCCCGCCGGCGGCCGCACCGAGCTCTTCCTGCGCCCCGGCTCGCGCTTCCGCGTCACCGACGCGCTGCTCACGAACTTCCATCTGCCGCGCTCGACGCTCCTGATGCTCGTCTCGGCCTTCGCCGGCCGCGAGCGCGTGCTCGCCCTCTACGCCGAGGCGGTCGAGCGCCGCTACCGCTTCTTCAGCTACGGCGACGCGATGCTGCTCTTGTAGGGCGCGGCTCTCACGCGCCGCGCTCGCGCTCCTCGTCCAGCGCCGCGCGCAGGGCGCGGGCGGCGGCGGCCGGATCGGGGGCGGCGAGGATCGCCGACGAGACGGCGGCGCGGCCGACGGGGGCGAGCTCGAGCGCGACCGTCGCGTCGATGCCGCCGATCGGGAAGACCGGGAGCGGGCGCGCGGCGTCGGCGGCGACCCAGGCGGCCTCGGCGCCCAGGCCGTGGGCGTGGCCCTTCGTCGCGCTGGGCCGGACCGGGCCGAAGCCGAGGTAGTCCACCGGCGCCGCGAGCGCGCGCGCGACCTGGCGTGCGTCGTGCGTCGAGAGGCCGAGCAGCAGCTCGGGGCCGAGGAACGCGCGCGCCTCGGCCGGCGGCAGGTCGTCCTGGCCGACGTGCAGGCCGTCGGCGCCCTCGGGCGCCAGCGCGCGCGCGACGTCGGCGCGGTCGTTGACGAGCACGAGCGCGTCGCTCGCGGCCTCCGCGCGCAGGGCGAGCACGCGGCGCGTCCACTCGAGCGTCTCGAGCGCGGGCGCGACGGCGGCGAGGCCCGCCGCGCCGACGGGCTTCACGCGCACCTGCACCGCGTCGATCCAGGGCAGCGCGGCGCGCAGCGCGGCGAGCGCGTCGCCCGCCGCCGCGTCGGG
>CADEGS010000119.1:4366-13181 GCA_902826945.1 uncultured bacterium
CGCTCAGCAGCAGGCGCCCGAGCCCGGCGTGCAGCAGTCCGCGCCCGGGGCGACGTCGGCGCGCAGCACGCCTCCCTTCGTCTCGCGCGGGTCGCGCAGCGGCGTCTTGCGGCAGTCGAACGGGAGCGCGTCCTCGGGGGCGATCTCCTGCAGCGGGCGGATCGGCGTGATCGCGCCCGCGTAGGGCTCGCGCGTCAGGATCTCGAAGGTCTTGCGGCACACCGCGACGCGCTCGCCGCGGCGCAGCACGTGGCCGTCGTCGTCCATGACCTGCTTCCAGGGGCCGTTGTAGACGACCGCCTCGTTGTGCTCCTGGCACGGGCCTTCCTTGCCCTTGTAGGCGAGCACGGTCATCGAGCGGAACTCGATGCCCTCGACGATCGCCCACGGCTCGGCCTGGTAGGCGACGGTCTGCACGCCGTAGAGGCCGGCGTCGGCGAAGGCCTGCAGGAAGCGGTCCTCGCGCAGCGCGCCCGAGATGCAGCCCGACCACAGCGTGGCGTCCTCCTGCAGGTGCGCGGGCACGTCCTCGTCGCACACGATGTCGGAGATCGCGCAGCGCCCGCCGCGGCGCAGCACGCGCCAGATCTCGCGGAAGAGCGCCTGCTTGTCGCTGCCGGCGACGAGGTTCAGCACGCAGTTCGAGACGACCAGGTCGACCGAGCCGTCGGGGATCAGCGGCTCCTCGCGGCGCAGGCGGCGCGTCTCCGCCGCGAGCGCGTCGAGCCCGGCCGCGTCCTGCACCGGGTGCGCGGCGAGCCAGGCCTCGAGCTTGTCGCGGTCGAGCGCCAGATCCTGGATCAGGCCGTGGCGGAAGCTCACGTTGTGCCAGCCGATGCGCTCGCCGACGGCGTGCTGGTGGCGGCGCGCGAGCGCCAGCATCTCGGCCGTCGCGTCCACGCCGATCACGCGCCCCTCGGGGCCGACCTTCTGGCTGGCCATGAAGCAGGCCTTGCCGCTGCCCGAGCCGAGGTCGAGCACGGTCTCGCCGCGGCGCACGTGGCGCGTCGGGTCGCCGCAGCCGTAGTCGCGCTCGATCACCTCGCGCGGCAGCACCGCGAGCAGCGTCTGGTCGACCTCGACCGGGCAGCAGAGCTCGGGGACGCGGTCCTGGGCGCCGGCGGCGTAGCGCTCGCGCACGGCGCTCTGGACGTCGAGGGTCGAGGGATCGGCGCTCATGGGATCTCCTGCGGAGGGAAGGGGCGTCGGGGCGGGCGGGGGGCGGAGGCCGGCTTTCTAGCCGATCGCCCTGCGCGTTACGACCGGGGCGGCCGGATCGGACCGGCTCCGCGGCGGAGCGTCTCGCGCGCGGGCCCGGCACGCGCCGCCAGGCTCTAATGGCGGCATGCTCCCGCTCGCTCCGACGCTCGTCCACGCGCTCGCCGTGCTCGCCCTCCCCGCCGCGCAGGCGGCGGACGGCGCGCACCCGTTCGTCGAGAGCGAGCTCCCCGGCGTGCGCACGACCTGCGGCGCGCCCGACAAGCAGTGGATCCTCGAGGTGAACGGGCCCGGGCTCGTGCTGGGCGACTTCGACGGCGACGGGCACCACGACCTGGTCGTGGTCGACGGCTCGACGCTCGAGCGCGTGCGCGCGGGCGAGGCCGGGCTCCCGCCGCGGCTCTTCCTCGGCGACGGGCGGGGCGCGTTGCTGCCCGCCGGGGAGGCCTGGCGCGTCGCGGGCGGCCGCTTCGGCACCGGCGGCAGCGCCGGCGACGTGGACGGGGACGGGGACCTCGACCTGGTCGTGCTCGAGTGGGGGCGCGACCGGCTGGTCGCGAACACCGGCGCGGGCTTCGCCGAGGTCGCGGCGCCCGGCTTCGAGGGCGAGCGCTGGGGGACCAGCGCCGCCTTCCTCGACCTCGAGCGGGATGGCGACCTCGACCTCGCGGTCGTGAACTACCTCGCCTTCGACCCGGCCGAGGTCGCGCCGCGCTCGAGCGGCGCCTGCCGCTGGAAGGGGCATCCGGTCTTGTGCGGGCCCGAGGGGCTCGTGCCGGTGCACGACCAGCTCTACCGGAACGACGGGACGGGCCGCTTCGAGGACGCGAGCGTCGCGCTCGGCTTCCGCCCCGAGCGCGCGGCCTACGGGCTGGGCGTGCTCTCGCTCGACCTCGAGGCCGACGGCGACACCGACCTGTACGTCACGAACGACTCGACGCCGAACCACCTGTGGCAGAACGAGGGCGGGCGCCTGGCCGAGGTCGGCCTGCGCCGCGGGGTCGCGCTCGACGCGAACGGCAAGGAGCAGGCGGGCATGGGGATCGCGGCCGGCGACCTCGACGCGGACGGCGTGCCGGAGATCTTCGCCACGAACTTCTCGGGCGAGGAGAACGCGCTGTACGTCTCCGACCGCCGCGCGCGCTGGCGCGAGCGCGCCTCCGCCGCCGGGCTCGGCGGGCCGAGCCGCGGGCTGCTCGGCTGGGGGACGGCGATGGAGGACTTCGACCTCGACGGCGACCTCGACCTGGCGGTCTTCGACGGCCACGTCTATCCCGAGGCCGACCTGCCCGGCACGGACACGAGCTACGCGCAGCCCGACCTCTTCCACCGGAACCGCGGCGACGGCCGCTTCGACACCGCTCCCCTGTCCGCGCGCCCGCCGTCGGTCTCGCGCACGGCGGCGGCGGCCGACCTCGACGAGGACGGCGCGCCGGATCTCGTGGCGGCGGTGCTCGACGGCCCCGTGCGCGTGCTGCGCAACACGGCCGGCGACGCGGGCCGCCACTGGCTCTGCGTGCGCCTGCGCGGGCGCGGCGCGAACACGCAGGGCCTGGGCGCGCGCGTGAGCGTCGCCTGGGAGGGCGGCGAGGCCTGGCGCGAGATCCGCACCGCGGGCGGCTTCCAGGCGGCCGTGCCGGCGGAGGCCTGCTTCGGCCTGGGCGGCGCGGCGCGCGCGCGGCGGGTCACCGTGGCGTGGCCCTCGGGCGCGCGCACGGTGCTCGAGGACGTGGCGGCCGACCGGCGCCTCGTGCTCTCGGAGCCCGCTCCCGAGCCCTCGGGCGAGGAGAGCGGCGGATCGGAGGCGGACGATTGAGCGCTCGCGCGCGCCTCGCCGCGGCCGCCGCGGCCCTCGCGCTCGTCGCCGCCGGCGCTGCGGCGCAGGCGGCGGGCGAGGGCGTCGCGCCGCCCGGGGGGCCGGCGCCGGAAGCACCCGCCGTGCTCGCGCGCGATCCGGCGCAGCTCCCGCGCGCGCCCGACGGGCGCTGGGACGGGTTCCTCGACCCCGAGCACGTGCAGGCGAACGCCGCCGCGCTGGACGGGGCGGTGCGCGCCGGCCTGGCGGGCGCGCAGGAGCTCTACCGCGCGGGCGACCTGCCCGGCGCGCTCGCGGCGCTCTTCCTCGCGCTCGAGCGCGAGCCCGACCTGCCGCCCGCCTGGCTCCTGCTCGGCACGTGCTACTTCCGCCTGCGCCGCTACGGCGACGCGGTCACCGCCTACGAGCGTTTCCTGCGCGTGGCGCCGGCCGAGGCGTGGCGCACGCAGGGGCTCGCGCACGCCTACTACAGCCTGGGGCGCTACGACGAGGCGCGCGCCCACTACGGGCGCGTGCTCGAGCGGCTGCCCGAGAGCGTCGAGGCGCTGCGCGGCCTGGCGCTCTCCGAGCAGCGCCTCGGGAACGACGCGCGCGCGCTCGAGCTGCTCGACCGCGCGCTCGCGCTCGAGCCCGAGCACGCCGACGCGCGCACGCGGCGCGCGCACCTCTTGATCGAGCTCGGACGCGCCGCGGAAGCGCTCCAGGACGCCGAGCGGGCCTGCACGCTCGCGCCCTGGGAGCCCGCGCCGTGGTACGCGCGGCTGGTCGCGTTGCTCGAGCTCGGGCGCGACGAGGAGGCGGCCGCCGTCGAGGAGCGCTGGCGGGCGGCGGACGCCGCCGCGCAGCGCCGCCGCGCGCTCGAGGCCGAGCTCGACACCGACCCGCGCCGGCCCGACCTGCTCGCGTCGCTGGCGCGCGAGCAGGCGCTCGCCCAGGAGATCGAGGGCCTGCGCACGAGCGTCGCGCGCCTGGCGCGCCTGTGGCCCGGCGAGGCGGTGGAGCTGCACGCGCTCGCGCTCGAGCTGTTCGAGCTGGCGGGCGACGAGGAGGGGGCGCGCCACGCGGCCGGGAGCCTCGAGGCCTGCGGCGGGGACGACCCGCGCGCGCAGGCCCTCCTGCGGCTCTACCGCCAGCGGCAGCGGTGAGCGCCGGCGCGCGCCGCGGAGGCTTCGCTCGCCCCTGACGAAACCAGGGCCCGGCGCGAGCCGAGCCCTGGCCAGATGGATCCCGCTGAGGAATCCAATCCAAAGGATCCCCGCCGTGCCAGCGGGGAGAGGTCGTTAGACGCTAGGCGGCGCCGCGAATCAAGCGGACTCCTTGCCCTGCTCGCGGTCCTTGCGCGGGCGGCCGCCCTTGGGCTTGCGCTCCTCGAGGGAGGCGTTGAAGGCGCTCCAGTCGGCGTCGTTGAAGAGGCGCACCTTGGACCCGCAGACCGCGCAGTAGGACTGCTCGATCGAGTGCAGGTAGGGGACGTAGTCCTGGCAGTGGTCGCAGAACTTGCGGTCGTTGTAGTAGTCGACGTGGTCCATGTGCTTCGCCTCCCCTGGCTCTGTGGTCGACGTTCCAGGGAGCAAGAAGGCTGCCAGGCGGGCCGGATCGCGTTCCGGGCGCGCAAGGCCTTGTCCGCGAGCCTCTTGGGGCAGGAGGGGAAAAACGTTTCCACCATCTGCCGCCGCGGCCCGCGTTCACCTTTCCGAACGCGCTCACGGGGTCGCCGGCGGGGACGAGCGCCCCTGGCGGCCCGCGGCGGGGCTTCCGGGGCTTCCGGGGCGCGTCGCGTTTCCCGAACGCGCGCGGCGCGCGTCGCGAAACGCGAACGTCAGGAGCGCCCCAGGCTGGCGGCGAGGCCGGCGCGCGCCGCCGGGTCCGCTTCGCGCGCGAGGGCTCGCTCGAGCGCCGCGCGCGCGCCCGCGTCCGCGCCGTGCGCTCGGGCGAGCGACCAGCCCGCGGCCTCGCGCACGAGCGGCGCGGGGTCCTCCAGCGCGGCGAGCAAGGCGTCGCGCCCGCGCTCCGAGGGCGCCCAGGCGAGCGCCAGCGCCGCGTTGCGCGCCAGACCCGCGCGCCCCGGGCGCAGGAAGGCGGAGGCGCGGAAGCGCTCCTCGAAGGCCGCCGCCGGCGTCGCGAGCCAGTCGGCGAGGTCGAGCCGCTCCACCGCTCCGTGCGTCCCGAGGCCGGCGGCCTCGCCGGGCGCTGGGTGCAGGCCCCAGGGGCACACCTCGGAGCACACGTCGCAGCCGAAGGCCCAGCCGCCGAGCCGCTCGCGCAGCGGCTCGGGCACCGGCGCGCGGCTCTCGATCGTGTGGTAGCTGATGCACAGGCGCGCGTCGAGCACGCCGGGCGCGACGAGCGCCCCGGTCGGGCAGGCGTCTAGGCAGGCCGTGCAGGTGCCGCAGGAGCCCGGCGGCGGGCCCGGCGTCGGCGCCAGCTCGGCGTCGAGCAGGAGCTCGCCCAGGAAGAACCAGGGTCCGTAACGGGGGTGGAGCAGGTTCGCCGCCTTCGACTCGAAGCCCAGGCCGGCCTCGGCGGCGTGCGAGCGCTCGAAGAGCGGCCCGCTGTCCACGACGGAGCGCGCGCGCCCGCCGAGCCCCGCGGCCCGCAGGCGGCCGGCGAGCTTGCGCAGGAGCTTGCGCACGCGGTTGTGGTAGTCGCGGCCGGCGGCGTAGCGCGCCACCCGGCCGCCGCCGGCGAGCCGCACCGCGCCGCGCGCGTGGGAGAGGCCGAGCACGAGGATCGAGCGACCGCCGCGCAGCTGGCTCTCGGGGTCGAGGATGCGCTCGCGCTGGCGCTCCAGCCACGCCATGCCCGCGTGGCGGCCGGCGGCGAGCCATTCGCGGAAGCGCTGCGCGGCCGCCGGCGGGCGCAGCGGAGCCACCCCCGCCAGGTCGAAGCCGACCTCGTGGGCGATCTCGAGCGCGATGCGCGTCGCCGCCTCCGACCCCTGGGTCCCGCTCGAGGGTCGGCGAGGGGGAGCGGAGGATCCCCCGTCCCCCCCGGGCGGCGTTCCGGCTTCATGGGGTACCATGGGCGCTCGTCGTGAAGAGCTCTGGAAGGTCTCGGTAACCGATCGCTCGAGTTTCACTAAGGCGGGGTTAGGAGACCATTCCCCGCTCGCCCCACGTCCGCTGCACCCCCATGCGCCCCAAGGCTCTCGGTCTTCCGGAGGGAACCCTTTGATCGGGCCTGACCTCGCCCAGCGAGGCGAGCGGGGGGGGCTCAGCGGCCTGACGGCCGAGCACCTGGAGCGGCGGCTGATCGAGGTCGGGCGAGAGGTTCCGGGGGTGGATCCGGGCCCGCTGCTCGCGCTCCTGAACGACGAGGCCCGCGACCACGAGGGTCGCCGGGACGCGCTCTCGACGCGCCTGATGGAGGTCTTCCGCGTCCATCAGAGCCGCGTCGCCTTCGGCCTCCTCTACGAGCTGAACCGCCACCATCTGCTGCTCCACGTCGCGGCCCGCCTGCGCCGCTACCAGAGCAAGTCGGACGCGAGCGACGTGCTCCAGGAGGTGTTCGTCAACGTCTACCGCTACCCGCACCGCTTCGACGCGGCGCGCGACGACGCCTTCCGCGTCTGGACGGCGACGATCGTGCGCAACACCGTGCTCAAGCACCTGCGCTCGCTGTCGCGCAGCGGGCGCGCCGAGGTCCCGATCGAGGACCTGCCCGAGCAGCCGCAGCCCGGTGGCTGCGAGCCGCTGCGCGGCGTGATCCAGAGCGAGAGCCAGGCCGAGTGCAACCGCGTGTTCGTCCTGTACCTGCACCTGTACCTGAGCTTTTACAGGATGCTCTCGGAACGCGAACAGCGGGCGATCCACCTCGTGGAGGTGGACGGACTCAGTTACCGGGACGCGGCCGGGGAGCTAGGGATCAAGCTCGAGAACCTGAAGATGGTGGTCTTCAGGGCTCGTAGGAAGATCCACCGCTCCATGCGACGCGTCTTCGAAGGCCTTCCCCCCGACGTGCGGCCGGCGCGCGACCCGCGCTCGGCCGGCGCATCCGCCGTCGAGACGGCCCCCGGCCGCGAGCCGGAGGCAGGTGAGCGATGAAAGGGTCCTCCCAAGCGTGGTGGGTCGATGACCTGCGCGACGTCTGCGCGCTCTTCCAGATGGATCTCTCGTGCCTCGTGGACCGCGAGCTCGACGAGGTGGCGGCCGTGCGCGCCATGGCCCACATGGAGGAGTGCGAGGCCTGCGCGGGCTTCTTCGAGGACGTGCGCGCCCAGGTGCGCGCGCACCGCCAGCTCGTCGGGCCCGACGAGCTGATCGACAAGCTGGTCGGCGCGCCGGGCCTCGAGGCGATCGACCTGCGCCACCGCCTGGCGCAGATCTTCTACCAGCTCGGCAAGGCTTACGTGCTGACCGCCCTCGACCCCGGCATCGCGACGCGCGTGTTCGAGGCGCCGGTCGACGTGGGGCCGGCGCAGACCAGCGGTCGCGGCTTCGTCGACGGCGTGCTGCAGGGCGGCCGCGGCCGCGGGCTCGGCATCGACTGGGAGCAGGCCCGCCACATGCTGAACGGGCGCCTGAAGCGCATCGAGAGCCCGCTCGAGAAGGGGCGGCGGCTGCTCCAGGAGGCGCTGGCGGTCGATCCCGAGCACGAGGAGGCGCGCCTCTACGTCGCCTACCTGCACGAGCGCGAGGGCAAGCCGCTGCGCGCCGCGCACGAGTACCGCCAGGTCTTCCGCTCCTCGATCCAGGAGCAGAACCGCGGCCACGCCGCGATCCGCCTGGGCGTCCTGCACGCCGCCGAGGGCGAGCACAAGAAGGCGATCGCCTGCTACCGCTGGGTGCTCAAGGCCGGCCTGGCCGAGGCCGACGACCGCTTCTTCGTCGCGCGCTTCAACATCGCGAAGAACTACGCCCGCCTGGGCGACCAGGAGCGCTCGCTGGACGCCTTCCGCGAGCTGCTCGACCGTCACCCCGAGCGCCTGGCCGACGTCGTGCAGGCGTTCCTCAACTCGCCCCGGCTGCAGGGTGCGATCGACTCCATCCCGGGCTTCGGCGACGCCCTCGTCCAGAGGTGCCCCGAGCTGTTCGCCGCCCCGGACGACTCGGCCGGCGCCGAGGAGATCGGACGATGACTTCCATGACCTTCCGCGCGCGCCTCGGCGCGACCGCTCTGGGTCTGCTCGCGACGCTGCTCCTGCCGGGGCTGCTCGCCGCGGACCAGAGCCTGCACAGCTCTCCGGCCGGCCCCGACGACGATCTGGGCACGTTGCCCGCCTCGAACAGCGGCGGCGCGAAGCCGCCCCGGGCCGCCGACGACGACCTCGGAACGCTCCCGCTCGTCCACGAGGGGCAGGACGGTCCCGCCGTCACCCTCAGCGGTCCGCTCGGCACGATCCAGGGGCTGCTCTCCGGCATGACGGGCCCGGGGAAGGTCCTCTATGGCCCCGGCCCGCTGCCCGGCACGGTGACGGCGCACCTCGAGGGCGATCTGCGCGTCCCGCTCCTGCTCGACGACCCGCGCCTGGCCGAGGTGCGGATCGAGCTGCGCTCCGGCTGGCTGCCGAGCATGGTCCAACTCCAGGCCGGCGGGCAGTCGAGCGGCGCGGTGGCGCTGCCCTCGGCGACGCGCCTGGGCCTGCCGCTGCAGGCCTACTTCGCCGGTGCCGGCCTGCCCGCGAGCGGGCGTCGGCTGCGCTTCGAGCTCCTGGACGCGATCGGCGGCACGTATCGCCTCGCCGCGCGCGCGCACGGCTCGTTCCTGCTGCTCGAGCAGAGCCGCTCCTGAGCGCCCGAGAAAGAATCCTGCGCGGCCCCCAGCACCGTCTGGCTCCGCCCT
>CADEGS010000120.1:0-9727 GCA_902826945.1 uncultured bacterium
CGAACTTCATGAACGGATAGCGGCTGTTGCCCAGGCGCAGCGTGTAGCGCGCCAGCCCGCCGCCGTCGCCCGAGCAGCGCTCGAAGGCCGCGAGCAGGCTCTCGAGGTCGACCATCGCCTCGTACCTCGAGAGGTCCACGCGCGGACGGCCGCTCGCGCCCTCGGGCCAGGCCGCCTCCAGGTAGACCGCCAGCGCGCGGCGCACGTGGGCGGGGGTGAGGTGCTCGAGCCGCATGCCGCTAGCGCGCGCGCAGCGCCTCCGGCGCGCGGCGTCCGTCCTCGATCGTGCCGACCAGCGCCTCCACGCTCGCGACCCCCGCCTGGTCGAGCGCGAGCGCGAGCTCCGCCGCCAGCCGTCCGGGCAGCGCCGGGTCGGCGAAGCAGGCCGTGCCGATCTGCACCGCGCGGCAGCCGGCGACCAGGAACTCGAGCACGTCGTCCACCGTCGCGATGCCGCCGCAGCCCACGACCGGGATCGAGACCGAGCGCGCGCACTCCCAGGCGCAGCGCAGCGCCACGGGCTTGACGCCCGGGCCCGAGTAGCCGCCCTGCACCGTGGCGACGCCCGGGCGCCGCGTGCGCCAGTCGACCGCCAGCCCGAGCAGCGTGTTGACCGCCGTGATCCCGTCCGCGCCGGCCGCCTCGACGGCGCGCGCCATCTCGTCGATGCGCGCGACGTTGGGCGAGAGCTTGGCCAGGATGGGCTTCGCCGTCGCCGCGCGCACGCCGCGCACGACCGCGGCCGCGAGCTCGGGGTCGGTGCCGAAGGGGATCTTGCCGCCCTGCACGTTCGGGCACGACAGGTTCACCTCGAGCGCGTCCACCGCCGCGACCGCGTCCAGCCGCCGTGCGAGCTCGGCGAAGTCGCCCGGCGCCTCGCCGCCGATGTTCGTGACGACCAGCGTGTCGGCGCCGGCCATCTCCGGCACGACGCGCTCGAGGTAGTGCTCGATGCCCTTGTTCTCGAGGCCGATCGAGTTGATCAGGCCGGCCTCCGTCTCGCACAGGCGCGGCGCCGCGTTGCCCGGCCGCGGGCGCAGCGTGACCGTCTTGCTGACGAGCCCGCCGACGCGCTCGGGCGGCGTGAAGTGACACATCTCCAGCCCGTGCCCGTACGTCCCCGAGGCGGAGAGGATCGGGTTGCGCAGGCGCAGGGCCCCGAGCTGCACCGCCAGGTCGGCCATGCGGACCAATCTAAGCCCCGGCGCGCCCGGCTCCCAGCGCCCGCGGGGCTCTCAGCCGCCCTCGGCTCCGCTCGCGGAGGCCGGATCGGGCGCCGGCTCGCGCTGCAGGAGCCCGGACAGGATCCACAGGCAGGCTCCGACCGTGATGCACGAGTCGGCCACGTTGAAGGTCGGGAAGTGCCAGTCCCAGCCCCAGCGCTCGTTCACGAACCACACGTCCAGGAAGTCGCGCACCTCGCGCAGCGAGCGCCCGGCCTTCTCGCAGCCCAGGAAGAGGTTGTCGCACAGGTTGCCCGCGGCGCCGGCCAGGACCAGCACGATCGCCGCGAACGAGGGCCAGTGGCGGCGATCGGCGCGCCAGGCGACGACGGCGAGCACGACGATCGCCAGCGCGCGCCCGGTGACGAGCAGCCGCGGCCAGCTCCCGAGCTGGCCGAAGGCCGCGCCGGGGTTGCAGCTCAGCATCAGGCCCAGCCAGGGCTCGATCAGGACGTGGCGCACGTGCCCGTGGGGATCGACCTCGACGCTCGCGGGGCCGGCGCCCATCCACGCGAAGACGCGCGCCTTGCTCCACAGGTCGAGCGCGACCAGGAGCCCCGCCGCGAGGAAGCGCCCCCAGGGCGGTCGCCGGGCGGCGGCCGCCGCCATCAGCGGGCGCCCGACTCCTCGAGGCGCTGGCACTCGATGCACAGGCGCGCGTACGGCATGGCGGAGAGCCGCGCCTTGCCGAGCTGCTGGGCGCAGGACTCGCACTGGCCGAAGGTGCCCTCCTCGACCCGGTGCAGGGCGTCGGTGATCTCGGAGAGGGTGGCCTCGTCCCGCTGCAGGAGCTCCAGGCTGAACTCCTGGGCGAAGCTGTCCGAGCCGATGTCGGCCAGGTTGTCCATCGACACCCGCTCGCCGTCGTGCCCCAGGGCGTCCTCCTCGAGGCGGTCGATGTCGCCGCTGAGCTCGTTCCGGAGCCCCTGGAGCAGCGCCTTGAAGCGCTCGATTTCCGCTGGCGTGAGCTTGCGTCCCATGTCGTCGTTCGTGCTGGAAGGTGCCCCCCTCGGCGGGCCGGAGGGGCGGGGAGTATAGGGAGGCCCCCCGCGGGCCACAAGGTCGCCCGCGGGCCCCTTGCGGCGCCGTCGCGCGCTTCCGACCCTGGTCCCCCATGAGCGCCGAGCGAGCGGGGACCGCCGAGCGAGCCGGCGCGCGCGCGCCGTCCGGCGACCTGCGCCGGGGCCTGGCGGACTTCCTGGACGCGCTGCGGGTCGAGGCCGGCGCGGCGCGCAACACGCTCGCGGCCTACCGGCGCGACCTGGCCGCGTTCCTGGCCTGGGCCGCCGAGCACGAGCCCCTCGCGCGCTGGTCCGACGTGCGCCCGCAGACGATCGTGGCCTGGCTGAACGCGCGCCGCGACGCGGGCGCGGCCGAGGCCAGCGTCGCGCGCGCCCTGTGCGCGCTGCGCATGTGCCTGCGCCACCAGCTGCAGGAGGGGCGCCTCGAGCGCGACCCCGCCGCGCTGCTCTCCGCGCCGGTGCTGCGCCGCGCGCTGCCCTCGACCCTGGCGGTCGAGGAGGTCGAGCGCCTGCTCGCCGCGCCGCAGGGCGACGGCTGGCGCGCGCAGCGCGACCGCGCGCTGCTCGAGGTGCTCTACGCCTGCGGCGCGCGCGTCAGCGAGGCGCTGGGCCTGCGCGTGGACGCGCTCGAGCCCTCGCTGCGCGTGCTGCTCCTGCACGGCAAGGGCGACAAGGCGCGCGTCGTTCCGATCGGAGAGAGGGCGCGCGCGGCGGTCGAGCGCTGGCGCGACGACGGCCGCCTGGCGCTGCCCGGCGCGCGCGGGCGCCGCGAGCTCTTCCTCTCGCGCTCCGGACGCCCGCTCGACCGCACCAGCGCCTGGCGCGTCGTCACCGCCGCCGCGCGCGCCGCGGGGCTGGCCGACGTCTCGCCGCACACGCTGCGCCACTCCTTCGCCACGCACCTCCTGGCGGGCGGCGCGGACCTGCGCGCGGTGCAGGAGATGCTCGGCCACGCCTCGATCCGCACGACCGAGGTCTACACGCACCTCGACGCCGAGCACGTGCGCGGCCTGCACCGGCTGTATCACCCGCGAGGCTGAGCGACGAACGTCGCTCAGCCCGCGGCCGCATGGCCGCGGCCGGCGCGGCAGCGCCGTAGCGCCGCAGGCCTCCTTCGCGCGCAGCGCGAAGCCCATCGTCGCGCAGCGACGGAAGCACGCACCCGAGAAGCCACCGCCCCTGACGATCGAGGCACGACTCGAGCGCCCGGCCCCGCTCCCCCGAGCTCCCGACCGCCCCTCCCCGCTTCACCCCCCCAGCGTGAGCGCCAGCGCCTGCCCCAGCGCGCCGAACGCCAGCGGCCCGCGCCCCGGCGCGAGCACCAGCGCCTGGAACACGAGCGTGCGCCCGCACAGCGAGGGATCCGCGGGCAGGTCCAGCACGATGCGCGCCGTGCCGTCCTCGGCCGTCGTGAACGCCGCCGGCCGCTCGAGGCGCCGCAGGTCGAGCGGCACGTCGCACCAGCCCTCCAGCCGCAGCGGCGCCTCGGCGGGCGGCGACCAGAGCAGCACGCCCTCGGCGCCCGGCGGCGCGTCGCGCAGCAGGAAGGCGACGCGGGTGCCCAGGCGCGGCAGGTCGCAGGTCATGCTCGCGCCGCAGCCGCGGCCGACGATCTCGCGCGCGGCGGCGAGCCCGCACGGGCCGCTCGCCAGCACGGCGATCAGCGCGTCGTCCGAGGGCTCCTGCCCGGCGCCGAGCAGGCCGCGCGCGCTGGGCAGGACGGCGTTCGCCGAGCCCACCACCGTCACGCGCCGCGCGCGCTCCGCCGGCGCCACGCCGCGCAGCGTCTCGTCGCCCGCGCCGCCCACGTAGGTCAGGAAGGCCGGCGCGCCGTCCCGCGCCTCGAGCCGCGCCAGCCAGCCGTCGCGGCCGCCGCCGGCCGCGGGCTGCGTGGCGTCGCGCAGCGGCAGGTCGGACGAGTCGGTCTCGCCGGCCGCCCAGACCGAGCCGTCGGCCGCCGGCGCCACCGCGTTGCAGCGCTCGTCCCCGCGTCCGTCGAGCACCCGCATCCACTCCAGCGCGGCGCCCGAGCCCGAGAGCCGCGCCACGAAGGCGGCGCGCCCGCGCGGCGCTCCGGGGGCGCCCGGGAGGTCCGCCGACGCGCTCCAGCCGCCGACGACGACGGAGTCGCCGGTCCAGGCCAGCGCCTGCGCGCCGTCCTCGCCGCTGCCACCGAGGAAGCTCGACCAGACCAGCGCGCCGCCGTCCACGCCCAGGCAGGTGACGAAGGCGTCGCAGGTGCCGTCGCGCACCTCGTCGAAGGCGCCGCGCGTGCTGGGGAAGTCGAGCGAGTGCGTCACGCCCGCGACCAGCGCGTGCCCGCGCGCGTCGCGCGCGACCGCGCAGGCGCGGTCCTCGCGCGTGCCGCCGAGCAGCGTGGCGAAGATCGGCACCGCCCCGCGCCCGTCGAGCGCGACGACGAACGCGTCGGAGATCCCGTCCAGGCGCTTCTTGAGCGCGTGCGAGGTGCACGGGAAGTCGCTCGAGCGCGTCGTGCCCACGACCAGCGCGTCGCCGCGCGGCCCGAGCGCGACCCCGGTCGCCTCCTCCTCGTCCGCGCCGCCGAGGAAGGTCGCGTACGCCAGGCGCGAGCCGTCGGGCGAGAGGCGCGCCGCGAAGGCGTCCCACAGGCCCGCGCGATACGGGCGCCAGGCGCCCGCGGAGGTCGGGAAGTCGTCGCTCTTCGTGCGCCCGACGACGACCGCCCCGCCGTCCGCGTCCACCGCGATCGCGCTCGCCTCGTCGTCGCAGGTCCCGCCGAGGAAGCTGGCCCAGACGAGCTCGCCCTGCGCGTCGAGCTTGAACACGCACGCCTGCCGGCTGGCGGCCGGTGCGCCGACGCCGCCCTTGCGCGGGAAGTCCTCCGACGCGCTCGAGCCCACGACGTAGACGTTGCCGAACGGGTCGCTCGCCACGCCGCGCGCGTCCTCCGCGGCGGCCCCGCCGACGTAGCGCGTGTAGACCAGCGTGGGATCGACGACGAGCGGCGCCGCCGGGTCGCGCTCCGGCGCGGCGAAGCCGAAGCTGCGCGGCCCGAGCAGGACGAAGCGGCTCGCGAGCGCGCGCGCGCCGCCGTCCGGCAGGCGCTCGCTGCTGCGCGGCGCGCGCTGGCGCAGCGTGCTCGCCCCGGCGCGCAGCACGAGCTCGCCCTCGGGCCCGAGCTCCAGCGCGTCGGCGCCCTCGACCTCCAGCCGCACGCCGTCGAGCGCGACGCCGGGCGCGAGCTCGAGGTCGTACTCGACCTCCCCGCCGCGCGCGTGGACGACCAGGTCGACGCCCTCGAGGATGCCGGCATAGCGCACGCCCGCGTACGCCGGCACGTCGCGGCGCCAGCCGGCCGGGTCGTCGCCGAGCAGGAAGTGGAAGCGCGCGCGCGGCGCGCCGAGGGGCTCCGGCGCCACGTCGCGCCCGCCCGCCACCGTCCAGCGCACGGCCGCGCGCGCGCCCGCCGGGCGCACCCAGAAGGCGCCGCGCTCGAAGCCCAGGCGCGCGCCGCCGTCGCGCAGCTCGAAGAGCGCGGCCGCGGCCGGATCCGCGCCGGCGACGAAGGCGGGCGGCAGGCCCGGACGCCGCGCCGACTCCTGGGCGAGGGAGACGGCGGCGAGCGCGGGGAGGAGCGACGAGACGGCGAGGACGCGCATGCGGGGCGGCGCCGCGGGGACGGGGAGCGGGGGCGCGGGCGCCGGGGCTGCATCGATCCCGGCGGCGAGCGTTCTTCAATCGAAAGAGCGCTTCGCCGCCCGCCGCGTGCGGAAAGGGCTTCCGGGTCGCCGCCGCGCGCTACGCGCGCTCGTCGCGCGCCAGGTGCTCGAGGATCGCGCGCGCCAGCTCGGCGCCGATCCCGGGCACGCCCGCCAGCTCCTCGACGCTGGCCTTCTGCACGCCCGCGACGCTGCCGAAGCGGGTCAGGAGCGCGCGCCGGCGCGCCGGGCCGACGCCGGGGATCGAGTCCAGGCGCGAGCGCAGCCGCCCGCGCTCCTTGCGATGGTAGGTGATCGCGAAGCGGTGCGCCTCGTCGCGCAGGCGCTCGAGCAGGTGGCGCACGGCGCTGTGGCGCGGCAGCTCGATCGGCTCGGCGTCGGGGTCGAGGAAGAGCCGCTCCTCGCTGGCGGCGCGTCGGCGCCCCTGCACCGTGCGCTCGGCGCGCGCCTTGGCCAGGGCCACGATGCGCACGTCCCAGGCGCCGGCATCCTCGCGCGCGCGCAGCGCGGCCGAGAGCTGGCCGCGCCCGCCGTCGATCACGATCAGGTCGGGCAGGTCCTCCTCCTTCAGCCCGCGCCGCAGGCTGCGCGCGACGACCTCGCGCATCGAGGCGAAGTCGTCCTGCCCCGCCACGCTGCGCACGCGGAAGCGGCGGTAGCCCGCGCGGTCGGCGAAGCCGCCGCGGAAGCGCACGCGGCTGGCCACGACGGCGCGCCCCTGCAGGTTCGACACGTCGAAGCAGTCCACGACCAGCGGCGTCTCGCCCGGCTCCACCTCGACCAGGCGCGCCAGGCGGCGCACGGCGTCCTCGTCGGCCCCGCGCGCGGCCTCGCGGCGCGTCAGCTCGGCGCGCGCGTTCTCGCCCGCGAGCTCGAGCATGCGCCGCCGCTCGCCGCTGGTCGGCACGACCAGCGCGAGGCCCTCGCCCAGCCCGTGCTCGAGCAGCTCCGGCTCGGCCGGCCGGCAGGGCACGACGATCTCGGCCGGCACCTCGCGCCGGCCGGGGCGATAGAGCGCCGAGAGCACGACGTGCAGGAGCTCCTCGTCGGGCAGCTCCGAGCGGAAGGCGTGCGCGCGGCTCTCGGCCAGGCGCCCCTCGCGGAAGGCCAGGCGGTGCACGAGCGCCTGCTCGCCCGTGCGCGCCAGCCCCAGCACGTCGCGGTCGACGCGCGCGCCCGGCCGCACGCCCTGGCGCTCGACCGTGCGCCGCAGCGCGGCCAGCCGGTCGCGCCAGGCGGCGGCCAGCTCGTACTCCTGGCGCTCCGAGGCGGCGCGCATGCGCTGGTCGAGGTCGTGCTCGAGCTGCGACACGTCGCCGCTCAGGATGCGCGCGGCGCGCTCGACCAGCTCGGCGTAGTCGGCGTCGTCGATCAGCCCGACGCACGGCGCCGAGCACAGCCCGATCTGGTGCTTCAGGCAGGGCCGCGAGCGGTGCGCCAGCACCGCGTCGGTGCAGTCGCGCAGCGGCACGACGCGGTGCAGGTCGGAGAGCGTCTGGCGCACCGCGCGCGCCGAGGCGTAAGGCCCGAACAGCCGCGAGCGCCCGCGCCCCTTGCCGGCGCCGGGCTTGTGCGCGCGCACGAGCTTCAGGCGCGGGAAGCGCTCGTCCTGGTCGATGCGGATCATCAGGAACGACTTGTCGTCCTTGAGCCGCACGTTGTGCGCGGGCTTGTGCTGCTTGATCAGCGTGTCCTCGAGCAGGAGCGCCTCCTGCTCGGTGCGCGTGACGATCGTCTCGACGCGCGCGGCATCGCGCTCGAGGAAGCGGATCGAGAGCCGCCCGTCGCCGCCGGGCGTGCGGTAGGTCTGCAGCCGGCTGCGCAGGTTGCGCGCCTTGCCGACGTAGAGCACCTTGCCGCCCTCGTCGCGGAACAGGTAGACCCCTGGCCTGTCCGACACCGAGGACAGGCTCAGCTCGGGATTCCAGCCGTACTCGCTCACCGGGCGCAGAGCATAGGGCGGCGCGGCGCCGCTCTTCAGGGGGCCGCGCCGCCGCCGCGCCCGCGGCGCTAGAAGCCGACCACCAGGTCGACGGCGTTCGAGAGCGCGAAGGGGACGGCGCCGAGCGCGTGGATGGCCTGCACGGAGAGGCAGCGGCCGGCCATGGAAGGGTCGGGCGGCACCGCCGCGCCGAAGACCGCCAGGGGCCCGCCGACCAGCCCGAAGCCGAGCAGCTCCCCTGCCGGATCGGCCACGTTGATCAAGAGCGTCTGCCCGCCGGCGAGGCCGGCCTGCAGCGGCGTCTCGTAGCCCAGGAGCTGCGCGAAGGCGTGGCCGCTCGTCGCGAGGTCGACCGTGGCGCTCCAGGCCGAGCCCAGCACGGGCGCGCTCGCGGACAGGCTGGCGGGGTTCGCGCCGGCGTTGCGCGCCGTCGCGCTCGCCAGGTGGTTCAGGAACAGGCCGTGGACCGCGCCCGCCAGCGTGCCGCCGGAGGGATCCTGCGGCGCGCCCGCCGCCAGGTCGCCGTGACCGTCGCCGTCCAGGTCGCCGAGCGACGCGATCGCCAGCCCGAAGAGCGAGTTGTCCGCCGGCGGCGCGCCGAGGTTGCCCTGCAGCGCGCCGAACTTCTGCTGCTCGCGCACGGTGGCGTCGGGGTTCAGGAGCAGGATCCACAGGGCGCCCTTCGAGCTCGCCCCGAGCGCTCCTTCGCGGTTCAGCGAGTCGCCCACCGCCAGGTCGAGGACGCCGTCCCCGTCCACGTCGCCGGCGCAGGCGAGCCCGGCCCCGAAGGCGCCGAGCGCGAACCCGTCGCCCAGCATGCCGCCGACGCCGGCCGTGATCGGCTGGAGGCCGACCGCCGTTCCGTCCGACGCCAGCGAGAGCACGAGCACGCTGCCGAAGCCCTGCCCCGAGAGCTCGTCGCCCACCGCGCCGACGGCGAGCTCGTGCGTCCCGTCGCCGTCGAGGTCGCCGAGCGACGCCAGCCCCTCGCCGAGGGCGTCCCCCGCGTCCACCGCGCCCACCAGCACGCCCGCCGTCGCGTCCAGGCGTCGCTCCGAGCGCACCGTCCCGTCGCCGTGCAGGCTCAGGATCCAGACCGCTCCGGCGTCGAGCCCGCCCGCGTCGCGGCCGGGAGCGCCGACGGCCAGCTCGCCGAAGCCGTCGCCGTCCAGGTCCCCGAGGAAGGCCAGGGCGGAGCCGAAGCGCTCGGCGGCGGCCAGGCCGCCCGAGAAGCCGCCGGTCAGGTTGCTGACCTTCTGGCGGTCCTGGACCGTCCCGTCGGCGCCGAGGAACAGGATCCAGAGCGCGCCCGCGTCGGCGCCGCCGTCGTCGTCGCCCGGCGCGCCCACCGCCAGGTCCTCCACGCCGTCGCCGTTCAGGTCGCCCAGCGCCGCGAGCGCGTCGCCGAACATGTCGAGCGTGTCGAGCACGTTGCCCAGCCCGCCGCGGATCTCGCTGATCTCCTGGTGCGCGCGCACGAGCCCGTCCTGCTGCAGGAACAGGATCCACACGCCGCCGCCGCCCGCCGGGAAGCCGTCGTCCTGGAAGGGAGCGCCGACCGCCAGCTCGAGCACGCCGTCGCCGTCGAGGTCGCCGACGGGCGCGAGCGCCGCGCCGAAGCGGTCGAGGGGATCGGGCGTCGTGGAGCCCGTCAGCCCGCCCTGGCCGCGCGCCACCTGGACGCGCTGCACGACCACCGGGATGCTGGGCGCATCGGCCAGCGAGCGGGGAACGAGGCACAGCAGGGCGAGAGCGGCGGCTTGCATCGCGTGGGTCATCAGTAGGCTCCGATCGTCAGGTCCTGGGCGTTCGAGAGCGTGAAGGGCGGCGCGCCGAGCT
>CADEGS010000120.1:9827-13108 GCA_902826945.1 uncultured bacterium
CGTCGCGGCGCCGTCCTCGCCCGGCGCGCCGGCGAGGAGCAGCGGGCCCGAGAGCCCGAGCGCCGTGCCGAAGGAGTCGGCCGTGGCCGCGTTCGAGGCCTTCACGTAGGCCAGCTGGCTCCACGCTCCGCCCTCGCGCTCGAAGAGGTAGAGCGCGCCGGAGGCCGGCTGGAAGCTGCCCGTCGGAGCGGGATCGACGCCGCTCCCGCCCCCCGCCTCGACGGGCGCGCCGATCACGAGCGCGCGCTCGTCGCACGCGATCCTGCTGCCGAAGGCGGCGAAGACGCCGGTGTTCGAGGCCTTCAGGTAGGCCTCCTGGCTCCAGGTCGTTCCCTCGCGCCGGAACACGTAGGCGGCGCCGGAGCTCTCGACGACGTTGCTGGCCTGCTGGCCGTCGATCCCCGTCGCGTTGCTGTCCTCGCCCGGCGCGCCGACCACGAGCAGCTCCCCCGTCAGACCCAGGCCCACGCCGAAGCGGTCGACGGGGTCTGGGTTGGAGGCCTTGACGTAGGCCTCCTGGATCCATCCGGAGCCGCCGCGCGCGAACACGTACACCGCGCCGGCATCCGTGGCGCCGTTGCTCGTGGGGTCGCCGTTCACGCCGGCCACCGCGCCGTTCTCGTGGGGGGCGGCGACGGCGATGCGCTCGGCGTCGAGCGCCACCTGCAGGCCGAAGTCGTCCCCGGCGTCGGTGTTCGAGGCCTTGAGGTAGGCCTCCTGCGTCCAGGTGGTCCCCTGGCGCACGAACACGTAGGCGGCGCCGGAGCTCGCCGCGCCGTTGTCGGCCTGGTCGCCGTCCAAGCCCGTGGCGGCGCTGTCCTCGCCGGGCGCGCCGACGACGAGCGTGTCGCCGCGCAGCGCGAGCGCTTCGCCGAAGGCGTCGAAGGCGTCGGCGTTCGAGGCCTTGAGGTACGCCTGCTGGGTCCAGGTGCCGCCGCTCCGCACGAGCACGTAGACGGCGCCGGAGTCCCGCGCGCCCTCGCTCGTCTGGTCCCCGTTTACGCCCGTGGCGGCGCTGTCCTCGCGCGGAGCGGCGATCGCGAGCGTGTCGCCGTCGAGCGCGACGTTCTGGCCGAAGCCGTCGTGGGCCCCGGTGTTCGAGGCCTTCAGGTAAGCCTCCTGCGTCCAGGTCGTCCCGCGCCGCACGAGGACGTACACCGCGCCGGCGCCGGTCGCGGACTCGCTGGTCGGGTCACCCCCGGCGCCGGTGGCAGCGCTGTCCTCCTCCGGCGCGCCGACCGCCGCGGTCGTGCCGGATAGCGCGACGGAGGCGCCGAAGGCGTCCAGCACGCCCGCGTTCGACGCCTTGAGGTAGGCGAGCTGCGTCATCTGGCCTCCGGCCACCGCCTGCGCCGCAGGTCGCGCCGGAGCGACCCCGGTCTCCGACCGGTGCTTCCCCCGCGCCGGCGCGGGCTCGCCGCGCGAAGCCAACACGGGCGCCGCGACGAGGAGGGCGAGGAGCCGCATCAGAACGCTCCGAGCGTCAGGTCCTGGGCGTTCGAGAGCACGAACGGCGCGCCGCCGAACTGCAGGGCCTGGGTGTGGATCACCGCGCCCTCGAGCTGCGGCAGGTTCGGGATCGCGAGCGCGTAGCCGTCGATCCCGCCCGCGCTCGACACCGGATGCAGGTTGGCGCCGGTGAAGAGCTCGCCGCTGCCCAGGTCGATGCACAGGAGCGCCTGTCCGCCGGGGAGCGGGAAGGCGGTCGGCGATTCGTACGCGAACAGGAGCGAGCCCGTCTTGCCGGCCACGGCGTTGTCCACCGTGGCGGTCCAGGTCTGGCCCAGGACCGCCGGCGCGGCCGCGTAGCTGGCCGGGTTCGAGCCCGCGTTGCGGAACACGACCGTGGCGGTCGAGCAGACGCGGAAGGCGTAGGCGGCGCCGGAGGCCGAGGCCGCGTTGCTCGCCTGGTCGCCGTTCACGCCGACCGCGCTGCTGTCCTCGAGGGGCGCTCCCGCGAGCACCGTGTCGAACGCGGCGGCCACCGACAAGCCGAAGCCGTCGATCCCGTTCGTGTTCGAGGCCTTGAGGTACACCGGCTCCTCCCAGCTCGCGCCGCTGCGGACGAACAGGTGGACGGCGCCCGCATCGGGGGCGGCGTTGTTGCCGGCGTCGCCGTAGGCGCCCACGCCGGCGCCGTCCTCGCCCGGTGCGCCCACCAGGGCGCCGGCGCGCGAGAGCGCGACCGCCGCGCCGAACTGGTCGTTCGGATCGGTGTTCGAGGGCTTGAGGTAGGCCGACTGGCTCCAGGCCGTGCCGCTGCGCGTGAAGACGTACGCGGCGCCCGAGCTCGAGCTCGCGTTGCTCGCCTGGTCGCCGTCCACGCCCGTGGCGGCGCTGTCCTCGCCCACCGCTCCCGCCAGGATCGTGTCGCCGTCGATCGCGAGCGCCCCGCCGAAGAAGTCCGAGGAGCCCGTGTTCGAGGCCTTCAGGTAGGCCTGCTGGCTCCAGGTGCTCCCGCTGCGCGTGAACACGTACGCGGCGCCCGAGCTCGAGCTGGCGTTGCTCGTCTGGTCGCCGTCCACGCCCGTGGCGGCGCTGTCCTCGCCCGTCGCTCCCACGACGAGCGTGTCGCCGTCGATCGCGACCGCTCCGCCGAAGACGTCCGAGGAGCCCGTGTTCGAGGCCTTCACGTAGGCCTGCTGGCTCCAGCTCCCGGCGCTGCGCGTGAACACGTACACCGCGCCCGCGCTCGAGAGCGCGTTGCTCGTCTGGTCGCCGTCCACGCCCGTGGCGGCGCTGTCCTCGCCCGGCGCCCCGACCGCGATCGCGTCGCCCGCGATCGCCACCGAGCGTCCGAAGTCGTCGCTCGAGCCCGTGTTCGAGGCCTTGAGGTAGGCCTGCTGGGTCCAGCTCCCGGCGTTGCGCACGAACACGTACGCCGCGCCCGCGCTCGAGGCGCCGTTGCTGGAGCCGTCGCCGTTCACGCCCGTGGCGCTGCTGTCCTCGGCCGGCGCGCCGACCACGATCGTGTCGCCCGAGATCGCCACGGAGCGCCCGAAGTCGTCGTTGCTGCCGGTGTTCGAGGCCTTCAGGTAGGCCTGCTGGCTCCAGACGCCTCCGCTGCGCACGAGCACGTACGCCGCGCCGGAGCTGAGGAAGGTGTTGCTCGACCCGTCGCCGTTCACGCCCGTGGCGGCGCTGTCCTCGCCCGGCGCGCCGATCACGGCCGTGTCGCCCGAGAGCGCGACCGCGCGGCCGAAGTCGTCGCTGCTGCCCGTGTTCGAGGCCTTGAGGTAGGCCTGCTGCGCGACGGGGTCGATCGTCAGCGGGTAGCGCGC
>CADEGS010000121.1 GCA_902826945.1 uncultured bacterium
CAGATGGACCCCGCCAACGCGCGCGAGGCGCTGCGCGAGGCGGCGCTCGACGAGGCCGAGGGCGCGGACCTCTTGCTGGTGAAGCCGGCGGGGCCCTACCTCGACGTCTTGCACGCGCTGCGCGGCGCGACGGCGCTGCCGCTCGCCGCGTACCAGGTCTCCGGCGAGTACGCGATGCTCGAGGCGGCGAGCGAGCGCGGCTGGATCGACCGCGAGCGGGCCGTGCTCGAGAGCCTGCTCGCGATCCGCCGCGCCGGCGCGGACTGCATCCTGACCTACTACGCGCGCCGCGCCGCGCGCTGGCTGGCGTAGGCGCGCGCGTGGCCGAGGAGCGGGGAGCGGGAGCCGCGCCGTCCGCGGACGGCGTGCGCCACGGCTCGGACGCGCCCGGAGCGTCGCCCGTGGACTGGGGCGCGCGCTACGCGAGCGGCGACACGCCCTGGGACGTGGGCGGGCCGCACCCCGAGCTCGCGCGGCGCCTGGCCGCGGGCGAGCTCGGCGCGCCCGGCCGCGCGCTCGTCCCGGGCGCCGGGCGCGGGCACGACGCGCTCGCCTTGGCCGAGGCCGGCTGGCAGGTCGTCGCGGCGGACCTGGTCGCGCTCGACGCGCCCGCGCTGCGCGCGCTGCGCGCGCGCGGAGGGACGGTGCTCGTGGGCGACGCGCTCGCGCTCGCGCCGGCCGAGCCCTTCGCGCTCGTGCTCGACCACACGTTCTTCTGCGCGCTCGAGCCCGCGCGCCGCGGCGACTGGGGGCGGCTCGTCGACCGGGTGCTCGCGCCGGGCGGCGCGCTCGCGTGTCTCGTCTTCCCCTGCGGCAAGCCGCTGGCCGAGGGCGGACCGCCCTTCGGCTCGAGCGCCGCCGACCTGGCGGCCGCGCTCGGACCGGGCTTCCGGCTCGAGCGCGACGAGCCCGCCCTCCTGCGCGTCCCGCGCCGCGCGTGGGAGGAGCGCTGGGCGCTCTTCCGCCGCGCGGCGTGCCCCTGATCAGCGCGCGTCCGCCGCGGGCGCGAGCGTCCCGCGCGCCGCGTGCACGGCTCCCGCCGCCGTGACGCGCAGCTCGTAGGCGAGCGCGCCCGCCACGTCCGCCGTGACGGTCAGCGTGTCGCCGCCCTGCTCGAGGCGCCCGGCGCTGACCTGCGCCGCCTCGATCGCGGCGCCGAGCATGCGGTAGCGGTGCGTCGCGGCGTCGCCGGCGGCGCGCCACAAGAGCGGCGCCTCCCAGTCGTAGGGGCCCCACTCGGTGAGCACGATGTGCTCGCGGCCGGCGAGCCGCGCGCGCGCGCCGAGCGGGCTCGGGACCGAGGCGAGCTCCGGCCAGGCCGCGCAGGGCGGTGCCGCGCGCTCGCCCGCGCGCGCGGCGACGTCCGCCAGCGCGGCGTGCGCGAGCGGAGGGGCGCGCTCGAGCGGCGAGGCCTCGTCGGCGGCGAGCTCCGCGCCGACGCCGGCGAACGCGTTCCCCGCGATCCAGGTGCGGCCGGCCGCGCGCAGCTCGATCGCGAGCCGGTCGCCCTCGAAGGCGTTGGCGAGGATCGCGTTGTCCTGCGAGGCGTGGCCGTTGGCGCGCGCCCAGGGCAGCGCGGCCAGCGCCGCGTCCTCGTCCCACCACAGGTGCACGCCGCAGGCGTTGTCGCGGAAGCGGTTGCGCTCGACGCGGTTCCGCTGGCCGTGCTCGATGTTCACGCCGCCGCGCTCGCGCGCGTAGCCGCGCTCGCCGTTCGCGGCGATCTCGTTCTCCGCGACCAGCGTGTCGCGCGAGTAGCCGCCCCACAGGCCGCAGATCGCGTTCCCGACCAGGCGGTTCTGCTCGACCCTGTTCCCGAAGGAGAAGGTCAGCTCGAGCCCGTGCGCCGCGGCGTAGGAGAGGTCGTTGGCGACGATCGCGTTGTCGTCGTCGCCGGCGCGCAGCGAGGAGAAGCCGGGCGGCCCGGCGACCTCGCCCAGCGCCTCGCGGCCGCCGAAGGCGAACAGGCCGTCGCCGCAGTGCGTGGCCGAGTTCTCCTCGATCCGGTTGCGCGAGCACTGCTCGAAGAGCAGCAGCCCGGCCGAGTCCTGGCCGCGGTTGTAGACGCCGTGGCTGTAGCCGCGGACGCAGAAGTCGCAGGCGTTGCGCGCGACCAGCACGTCGCACGTGCGCCACAGCGCGATGCCCCAGCCGGAGAGGAACGAGAAGTCGTTGCCGACGACGGCCGAGCGCTCGACCTGGTCGAGCACGAGGCCGTTCTGCCCGCGCCGCGCGCGGCAGCCGACGACGCGCACGCCGCTCGCGCGCTCGATCCAGATGCCCGCCCCGTAGCGCTCCCACTCGCGCGCGTCGTTCGCGTGCGGCCACAGCCAGTCGGCCTCGTCCTCGCGCTCGGGCGTCGAGCGCAGGCGCTGGCGGTAGTTGCCCGAGACGTCGCAGGCCTCGAGCGCGAGCCCGTCCGCGCCCTCGGCCCGGATCCCCACGCGGAAGCCCGCCACGCGCGCGCCGCGCAGCGTCACGCCCCGTCCGAGGACGACGATGCCGGTGCCCGCGAGCCCGTCGCCCGGCGCGTCGGGGGGCGCGCCGCAGAGCGCGCCCTCGCACAGCACCGTCACGCCGTCGCCGACGACGCGCACGACGCCGGGCGCGCCGGCGTCGGCGATCGGCGCGGCGGGGAAGACCAGCGTGCAGGAGCGCTCGACGACGAGGTCGTCCTGGTCGACCGGGACGCGCTCGGCGCGCGCCGCCGCCTCGGACGGGCTCGGCGCGCCCGCTGCTCTCGGTGCGCCCGGGGCGCCCGCGCAGGCGAGCGCCAGCGCCGCGAGGGCCGCGACGAGCCGCTCGGCCGCGCGCGCCCGCCCGGCCGCCAGCCGCTCAGTGCTCGTCCGACACGCCCTCCTCGGCGCGCACGACGACGAACTCCTCGACCTCGAGCTCGGCGGGCGTCGTGATCACGTACTCGACCGTGTCGGGCAGCTCGGCGTGCAGGACGAACTCGCCCTCGGGCAGCGCGCGCAGCGCGCGGTTCTCGTCCGAGTCGTTCTTCTCCCTCAGCCGGCACAGGACCAGGAAGCGCTGGCCGTGCTCCTGCTCGGCCAGCCGCTCGAGGTGCTCCGCGCAGTGGTCGCACGTCCAGCGGTAGAGCACCCACAGCGCGCTCGGCGGCAGCTGGTAGGGATCGGTCGTCAGGCGCTTGCCGACCTCGGTCTCGCCGATGTCCTTGCCCACCCAGGTCGCGACGTCGAGGATCGCGTAGGCGTTCTTCACCGTCCGGCCGTCCGCGACGACCTCGCCGCTCGGCGCGGCCGACTCGCGGTCGTAGACCCACGGCAGCGCCACGCAGCCCGCCGCCAGCCCGGCCAAGAGGACGGCGGGCGCGCCCTTGCCGCCGACCGTGGTCCAAGGCCGCGTCAGCACGATGGCGAGGAAGAGCGCGGAGTCGATGCCCATCATCAGCTCGGGCGGCATGTCGACCTTGCCGCCGAAGCACTTGCAGGTCGAGGCGCCCGCCTCCATCTCCTTGCCGAGGATGATGTCGAACACCATCAGCGCCCCGAGCAGGGGCAGCCAGGCCCAGCGCGGCTTCAGGAACGCCAGCGTCGCCAGCACGAGCTCGACCGCGATCGCCATGCGATAGGTCGTGCCCAGCTCGAGCGGCACGTCCTTGACCGACTGCGGCAGGTCGGCCGGCGTGCCCCAGAAGAGCTTGAAGAGCGCTCCGAGCAGGATCCAGCAGCCGGCCGCGGCGATCGCGAAGCGCGCGATCTTGCCGAGGGGGGAGGGGTCCTTTCCGACGATCATGGGCGGTTCCTCGCGCGGGAAGGCGCGCAGCATAGCGGGCGAGCGCTCCCGTCTCGAACCTCGCGCGCCGCGACCGCGCGGCGGAGAATGTCGCGACCATGGCCGGGCCTTGCGCCAGCGTCTGGGAGATCCTCGAGGCGGCCCGGCCCGCGGCGGCGCGCGAGGCGCTGGTCGAGGGCGAGCGGCGCCAGGACTGGGCCGCCACGCGGGCGCGCGTCCTGGCGCGGCTGGCGGGCCTCGAGCGCGCCGGCATCGCGCCCGGCGAGCGCGTCGCGCTCCTCGCGCACAACGGCGCCGACTTCCTCGAGGCGACCTTCGCCCTGGCCGGCCGCGGCGCGGTGGCCGTGCCCTTGAACGCGCGCTGGTCGGCGCGCGAGCTCGCCTTCGCGCTCGGCGACGCCGGGGCGCGCCTGCTCCTGCACGGGCCCGAGTTCGCCGCCGTCGCGGCCGAGCTCGCGCGCGCGGGCGCGGTGCCCGCCGTCCGACCGCTCGGCGCGCTCGAGCCGGGGGGGGCGCCGCGCCCCGTGCGCGTCGAGCCCGACGCGCTCGCCTTCCTCTACTACACGAGCGGCACGACCGGCCTGCCCAAGGGCGTCATGCTCACGCACGCGAACGTGTGCGTGCACGCGGCCTGGGCGGTCGCGGAGCTCGGGCTCGGCGCACAGGACCGCTGGGCGCACGTCGCGCCGATGTTCCACCTGGCCGACGCCTGGGCCACGCTGGCCCTGACGCAGGTCGGCGGCGCGCACCTGATGGCGCCGCGCTTCGAGCCGCGCGCGGTGCTCGACCTCCTGGAGCGCGAGCGCGCCACGCTCACGAACCTCGTGCCGACGATGCTCGGCCGGCTGGTGGCCGATCCCGCGATCGAGGGCCGGCGCTTCCCCGCGCTGCGGCGGATCCTCTCGGGCGGCGCGCCGATCGCGCCGACGCTCGTGCGGCGCGTCGCCCTGGCCTTCGGCTGCGAGTACGTGCAGACCTACGGCATGACCGAGACGAGCCCCTTCCTGACGATGAGCCTGCTCGACGCGCGCCACGCGGCGCTCGACGAGGAGGGGCGCTGGCGCGCGCGCGCGCGCACCGGCCGCCCGTTCGCGGGGGTCGAGCTCGAGGTCGTGGACGCACAGGATCGCCCCGTGCCCGCCGACGACCGCAGCGTGGGCGAGATCCGCGTGCGCGCGCCGACCGTCTCGCCGGGCTACTGGCGCCGGCCGGCGGAGACCGCCGAGGTCTTCCGCGACGGCTGGCTCTACACCGGCGACCTGGCGGTGCGCGACGCGCTCGGCTCGGTCGACATCGTGGACCGCAAGAAGGACGTGATCCTGACCGGCGGCGAGACGGTGTACTCGACCGAGGTCGAGCACGCGCTGGCGGCGCACCCCGCCGTGCTGGAGGCCGCGGCCTACGGCGTGCCCGACGACGCCTGGGGCGAGCTCGTGTGCGCTGCCGTCGCGCTGCGCGCAGGAGCGCAGGCCGGCGCGGACGAGCTGGTCGCCTTCTGCCGCGAGCGCCTGGCCGGCTACAAGGTGCCGCGCCGCCTGCGCTTCCTGGACGAGCTGCCGCGCACGGGCTCGGGCAAGATCGCCAAGCGCCTGCTGCGCGACGAGGGCGCGCGGTGAGCGCGGCCGATGCCAGGGCGGGCCAGGGCGCGCCGCGCGAGTGCTTCGTCACCGGCGCGACCGGCCATCTCGGCAGGAGCCTCGTGCCGGCGCTGCTCGAGCGCGGCTGGCGCGTGCGCGCGCTCGTGCGCGGCCGCCCGCGCGCGGAGCTGCCCGGCGCCTGCGAGCAGGTCGAGGGCGACCCGCTCGACGGCGCGCGCTACGCCTGCGCGGTGCCGCGCGGCGCCACGCTCGTGCACCTGGTCGGCACGCCGCACCCGGCGCCCTGGAAGGCCGCCGCGTTCCGCGCGCTCGACGGGCCCTCGCTCGAGGCGGCGCTGGTCGCGGCGCGCGGCGCTGCGGCCCGGCAGATCGTCTACGTCTCGGTCGCGCAGCCGGCGCCGATCCTGCGCGCTTACGTGCGCGTGCGCGCCGCGTGCGAGGCGAGCGTGCGCGCCAGCGGCCTCGCCGCCACGATCCTGCGCCCGTGGTACGTGCTCGGCCCCGGGCGCCGCTGGCCGCTCGCGTTCCTGCCGCTGTACGCGCTCGCCGAGCGTCTGCCCGCGACGGCCGAGGGAGCGCGCCGGCTGGGGCTGCTCTGGCTCGAGGAGATCCTGGGCGCGCTCGTGTGGTCGATCGAGCAGCCGCCGGCGGGCGTGCGCGTGCTCGACGTGCCCGAGCTGCGCCGGCTGGGCCGCGCCGCGCCGCGCGCGGGCGTGGACTAGAATCCGCCGCGCGCCTTGGACCGACACGATCCCGCCCGCCCGACCGGCCGCCGCGCCGGGGCTCTCGAGCGCGCCCGCTCGCGCATGCTGGAGGAGCAGCTGCGCGCGCGCGGGGTGCACGACGAGCGCGTCCTGGCCGCGATGGCGCGCCTGCCGCGCGAGCGCTTCGTCGAGGCCTGGTACCCCGAGGACGCCTACGCCGACCACGCGCAGCCGATCGGGCACGGCCAGACGATCTCGCAGCCCTTCGTCGTGGCGTTCATGAGCGCCGCGCTCTCGCTCGCGGGACACGAGCGCGTGCTCGAGATCGGCACCGGCTCGGGCTACCAGACCGCGGTCCTGTGCGCGCTCGCCGCGCGCGTCTACACGGTCGAGATCGTGCCGCGCCTCGCGCGCCGCGCCGCGCGCGTGCTGGCCGCGCTCGGCTGCGCGAACGCCGTCCTGCGCACGGGCGACGGCGCGGCCGGCTGGCCGGAGGAGGCGCCCTTCGACGCGGTCCTCGTGACGGCCGCGCCCGCGCGCCTGCCGCGCGCGCTGCTCGAGCAGCTCGCCCCCGGCGGACGGCTCGTCGCGCCGGTCGGCACCGAGCACCAGCGGCTCGTGCGCGCCCTGCGCCGCCGCGACGGGACCTTCGCCCAGGAGCGGCTGCTCGACGTGCGCTTCGTGCCGCTCGTCGGCGGGAGCGGGGCGTGAGAGCGCTCGCGCTCGCGCTCTCCGCGCTCGCGTGCGCGTGCGTCAGCTCGGACCAGGAGCTCGAGCGCGCCATCGCGCGCCAGGCGGGCCTGGCGCGACCGCGCGGCGAGCCCGTGGGCGACACGATCCGCTCCGACTGGCCGTCGGCCACGCCCGGCGGCGCGCCGCGCCCGCGCCTGCGCCGGCGCGTGCTCGTGCTCCCGGACGGCAGCGTCCTGCGCCACGGCGAGGAGGCGGAGTGGTTCGAGAGCGGCGTGCAGAAGAGCGAGCGCCGCTACGACCACGACCGGCCGAGCGGCGTGTGGCGCGCGTGGTACGAGGACGGCACGCCGCGCTCCGAGGTGGACCACGGCGACCTCGTGCACCCCGCGCCGATGCGCTTCTGGCACCGGAGCGGCGCGCTCGCCGGCGAGGGCCAGGGGATCGGCGGGCTGAAGGAGGGCCCGTGGATCCACTGGAGCGAGAGCGGCGCGCCGAGCGCCGTCGGCGTCTACCGCGCCGGCCTGCGCGAGGGCACCTGGTCCTTCTGGGAGGACGAGGGCTGCGCGAGCGTGCGCCGCTACGCCTCGGGGCGCGCGCTGCCTTGACGCCCCCGCAGCGCGGCCGATGATGCGCGCAGCCCTTCCCGGAGGTCCCTCATGAAGGCCCTGCTGCTCGTCCCGCTCGTCCTCGCCTGCCGCCCGGGGCTCGCCCCCGAGACGAGCGCCGCCCCGCCGTCCCTGCGCTACCCCGGCGCGCTCGAGCGCCTGGCCGTCGTCGGCGCGAGCCTGTCCGACGGCTACCAGCTGCAGCACGACCTGGCGCGCGTGCTCGACGCGCTGGTCGTGCCCGCGCACGAGCCGCCGGCGAAGAGCGCGACCCTGTTCTTCTTCGCGAACCCGCTGCAGACCGCGCCCGACGAGCTGGAGCTGGTCGAGCTCGACGATCCGAGCGCGCTCGTCGCCGTCGACTTCCTGTTCTGGTTCGGCTACGGGACGGTGAACGCGAAGGGCGGCGCGATCGCGAGCGAGGGCGAGCGGCTGGAGCTGCTCGAGACCGGGCTCGAGCTGCTCGCGGAGCTCGACCTGCCGCTCGTGGTCGGCGACTTCCCCGACATGTCCGACTCGATCGGGCTGATGCTGACCGAGGCCCAGGTGCCCGAGCCGGAGACGCTCGAGCGCCTGAACGCGCGCCTGCGCGCCTGGGCGGCCGAGCGCACGAACGTCGCCGTCGTGCCGCTCGCGAGCACGGTCGAGACGCTGCGCTCGGGCCGCGCGTTCACGCTGGCGGGCCTGTCGTACCCCGAGCGCAGCACGCAGCGCCTGCTGCAGGCGGACCAGCTCCATCCCACGCAGGAGGGCCTGGTCGTGATCGCGCGCCTGGTCGGCCTGGCGCTCGTCTCGATCGGCGCGGCGCGGCCGGGCGACTTCCGCGTTGACGTGCAGGACGTCCTGGCGCGCCTGGCCGACGGCTGAGCGGCCCCGGCCGAGCGCCGGCGCCGCGGCCCTGCTACCCTCGCGCCGCGCGCGGCCCCATCCCCGCGCGCGCACCGAAGGGTCCCGCCATGCGCCTGCGCACGCTCTCCGTCCTGCTCCTCGCCCCGGCCGCGTCCGCCCAGTCGTTCGTGCACTGGGAGACGCCGCACGTGCACCCGCTCGAGCGCGCCGGAGCGCTCCTCCTCGCGGTCAACACGCCCGACGCGCGGCTCGAGCTGTTCGACCTCGGCTGCGGCGTCCCGGAGCCGCTCGACTCGATCCCCGTCGGGCTCGACCCCGTCTCCGTGCGCGCGCGCGCCGGACAGGCCTGGGTGGTGAACCACGTGTCGGACAGCGTCAGCGTCGTCGACCTCGCGACGCGGCGCGTCGTCGCCACGCTCGCCACCGACGACGAGCCCGCCGACGTCGTCTTCGCCGGCCACCCCGAGCGCGCCTTCGTGTCGTGCTCGCAGGCGAGCACGCTGCTCGTCTTCGATCCGGCCGACCTCGGCGCCGCGCCCCTGCGCGTCGCGATCCAGGGCGAGGACCCGCGCGCGCTGGCGGTCAGCCCCGACGGGAGCCGCGTCTACGTGGCCGTGTTCGAGTCGGGCAACGGCACGACGATCCTGGGCGGCGGGAGCACGATCGCGGGCGGCTTCCCGCCCAACGCGGTGAGCGACCCGGCCGGGCCCTGGGGCGGCGTGAACCCGCCGCCGAACGCGGGCGCGGCGTTCTCGCCGCCGATCGGCGCCCTGCCCGCGCCGCCGCGCACGGGGCTCGTCGTGCGCCGCGACGCCGCGGGACGCTGGCTGGACGACAACGGCGGCGACTGGACGAGCCTCGTCAGCGGGCCGCAGGCGGCGCTCTCGGGGCGGCCGGTCGGCTGGACGCTGCTCGACCACGACCTCGCCGTCGTGGACGCGGACACGCTCGCCGTCTCCTACCGGGGCGGCCTGCTGAACCTGTGCATGGCGCTGGCGGTCAACCCGCAGAGCGGCGCCGTGTGCGTGGTCGGGACGGACGCGACGAACGAGGTGCGCTTCGAGCCGAACCTCGCCGGCCGCTTCGTGCGCGTCGAGGCGGCCTTCGTGGACCCCGCGGCGGCGCTCGCGCCGACGGTCGTGGACCTGAACCCGCACCTCGACTACGCGAGCGCGAGCGTGCCGCAGGCGCTGCGCGACCTGTCGCTGGGCGACCCGCGCGGGATCGCCTGGAACGCGCAGGGCACGCGCGCCTGGGTCAGCGGCATGGGCTCGAACAACCTGGTCGTGATCGACGCGAGCGGCGCGCGCGCCGGGATCGCCGCCACGGTCGAGGTCGGCGCGGGGCCGACGGGCGTCGTCGTGGACGATGCGGCCGGGCTCGTGTACGTGCTCGACCGCTTCGAGGGCGCGCTCTCGGTCGTGTCGGTCGCCGCCGAGAGCGAGGTCGCGCGCGTGCCGTTCTTCGACCCGACCCCGGCGGTCGTGAAGGCCGGCCGGCCCTTCCTCTACGGCACGCACGAGACCTCGGGGCTGGGGCAGGCCTCGTGCGCCTCGTGCCACGTGGACGCGCGCATGGACCGCCTGGCCTGGGACCTGGGCGACCCCGCCGGGGCGATGAAGCCAGTCGCCGGGCAGAACCTGGCGGCGAACCTGCCGCTCCTCGCGGGGGGCTTCCAGGACTTCCACCCGATGAAGGGGCCGATGGTGACGCAGACCCTGCAGGACATCGTCGGCAAGGAGCCGCACCACTGGCGCGGCGACCGCGACGGGCTGGAGGAGTTCGGCGCCGCCTTCGTCGGCCTGCTCGGCGACGACGCGCCGCTCGTCGGGGCGGACATGCAGGCCTTCGAGGACTTCCTCGCGACGATCGCCTTCCCGCCCAACCCCTACCGCAACCTCGACAACACGCTGCCGACCAGCTTGCCGCTCCCCGGCCACTTCACGACCGGTCGCTTCGGGCCCGCGGGACAGCCGCTGCAGAACGGCAACGCGCTGCGCGGGCTCGCGCTCTACCGCCCGCCGAACCGCCTCGACATGGGCGCGGTCGCGTGCGCGACCTGCCACGCGCTGCCGACCGGCCTGGGGACGAACTTCCGCTTCACCGGCGTCGGCTCGCCGATGGCGCCGATCGCGCCGGGGCCGAACGGCGAGCTGCACCACATGCTCGTCTCGCAGGACGGCTCGACGAACGTCTCGATGAAGGTGCCGCAGCTGCGCAACCTGTACGACAAGGTCGGCTTCGAGCTGACGCAGACGCAGAACGTCGCCGGCTTCGGCTTCCTGCACGACGGCAGCATCGACTCGCTGGCGCGCTTCGTGGACGAGCCGGTGTTCACGCTGACGAGCGACCAGGACACGGCCGACCTGGTGGCGTTCCTGCTCGCCTTCTCGGGCTCGGACCTGCCCTCGGGCAGCCCGACGAGCCTCCTGCAGCCGCCGGGCACGGCGAGCCGCGACGCGCACGCCGCGGTGGGGCAGCAGGCCGCCGTCGCCGACGGCTCGCGGCCGGCGCAGCTCGTGCGCCTGGCGCGCCTGCTCGTCCTGGCCGACGCCGGCCGGGTCGGCCTCGTGGCGCGCGCGCGGCGCGGCGGGCTCGCGCGCGGCTACGTCTACGTGCCCGGCGCGATGTTCCAGTCCGACCGCGCGGACGAGACGGCGGGCGTCCTGGAGCTCGTGCAGGGCGCGCAGCCCGGCGCGGAGGTGACCTTCACCGCCGTGCCGCTCGGCAGCGAGGTGCGCCTCGGCATCGACCGCGACCTCGACGGCGCCTTCGACCAAGACGAGCTCGACCTCGGCTCGAGCCCGGCCGACCCGACGAGCTTGCCGTGCGGTGCGCCGCTGCCGAGCGCGCCCGGGGCGCCCGTCGTGCTGGCGCGCGCGGCGCGCTCGATCACGATCGGCTGGCAGGACCGCAGCGCCGGCGAGACCGGCTTCGCCGTCGAGCGCGCGCCGGACGCGCCCGGGGCGGCCTTCGCGCCGATCGCCGTGCTGCCGCCCGACAGGACGAGCTACCAGGACGAGGGCCTCGCCTGCGGATCGTCCTGGCTCTACCGCGTGCGCGCCACGAGCTGCGCCGGCGGCGCGAGCTCGAGCTGCGTGCGCGCGGCCACGGCGCCGTGCGCCGTGAGCGACCTGCGCGGCGCGCAGGTGTCGCGTCCCTAGACGCCGCTCGGGCGCCGCGGGAAAAGCGCCCTCCTCCCCGTGATGGGAAGGGGGAGGAGGGCCGGGGACGGACGGCCTGCCGGGCCAAAGGGGGGGGAGGCCCGGCGGGACGAGCACACGAGACCCCTCGCCGTCCGCAGCGCGCAGGATGGCGCGCGGGCGTCAACCGCGGATCAAGGCCGGCGCAAGATGCGGACAGGCGCGCGGGCGCGCTCAGTAGGGGACGCGCTGCGCGCGCTCGCGCCAGGAGCGGAAGGGCGCCTCGGCGCCCGGGCGCTCCAGGTGCTCGAAGGGCGGCCGGCGCGCGCCGGGGGCGCGGGCGAGCTCCTCCAGGAAGCGCGCGTCGTCGAAGCCGGCCGCCGCGGCCCGCTCGCGGGGCGCGGCGTAGACGATGCGCCCGACGCGGGCCCAGAGGATCGCGCCGGCGCACATCGGGCAGGGCTCGCAGCTCGCGTAGAGCGTCGTCCCGGCGAGCTCGTGGCTCCCGAGCGCCGCCGCCGCCGCGCGCAGCGCCACGACCTCGGCGTGCGCCGTCGGGTCGCGCCAGAGCACGACCCGGTTCGCGCCGCGCCCGACCACGCGCCCGCCCTGCACGACGAGCGCGCCGAAGGGGCCGCCGCCCTCGGCGACCGACGCGCACGCAAGCCGCACGCACTCGTCCAGGTACTCCGCGTCGGACACGCGCGGCATCGTAGGCCTCTCGAACCTCTCTCTCCGAAGGAAAGAGGTGAGCTTCTCCAGCCATCCCCTTTCGGAGAGGCTCAGGGAAACGGGAACGAGACGAGATTGGACAGGGAGCAGCCCGCCGCGGGATGCAGCGGGTCGAAGCCCACGGCTTGCAGGTGCACGAGCAACCCTGACAGCGAGGCGGGAGCGTACTGGTCGGTGCGGCTCCGTCCCTCTCCGTCGGCAGGCACGATCGCGACCAGGAACGCGTCCTGGATCTCGAGGGTGAGGGCCGGGCAGGCTCCGAACGACAGGTCGAGCCGTCCAGGCTGGAGGCCAGCGAAGAGAAACACGAGGGCGCCGACGTTTGCTCCTCGCGCCGAGAGCCTGTTCTCCTCGCCTGCCCTACCGGGAGCAGGCAGCGCAAGAGTCAGACCCTCGAAGTGCTCGTCGGCGCCGATGTCGAGGATGCCGTTCGTGCGCGGTTCCCCTTCGAAATCGCCCTCGGCGAGGTCGGGGAAGACGGAAGGGTCTCCCGCGCCGATCAAGGGCGACGTCGATGTGATGTGGTAGTCGCCCGCCTCGCGATCGAGGAACCCGGGATCGACGTCGAGGATCGAGATCAGCTCCGGCATCCCGGGGGGGACGGAGGAGACGCCGCTCGCGCCGCCCTCGATGTCGCAGAAGCGGATCGTGTTGTTCACGCCCGGCAGCGCAAGGCCCTGCCAGAACTGGTGGCCAGAGCCGCTCATCGAGCGATTGCCCCAGAGGATGGTGTTCGCAACCACTACGTTGGGGCCGGCTCCGCACGCGATGCCTCCGCCCTGCAACGAGGTATTGTCGGCAACTGTGCAGCTCTCTACCCGGACAGAGCCGTTGATGATCAAGCCACCGCCTCCGGTGATGAAAGGGCTAGGAGTCGTGTTGCGGGCGATGACCGAGTCCCGGATCACCCCATTCGACAGGAGTTCGGCGCCGCCTCCGGTACAGCTCGCCGTGTTTTCGACGAT
>CADEGS010000122.1 GCA_902826945.1 uncultured bacterium
CTCGATCATCCTGATCATCATCCTGAACTACTTCATGACCTGGTTCTTCTACCAGCAGTGACGCGCGGTGGCCGGGGACTCGATCATCCGCTTCGAGCGCGTCTGCAAGGCCTTCGGCGACAAGGTCGTGCTCGAGGGCCTGGACCTCGACGTGCGCCGCGGCGAGACGCTGGCGATCATGGGGCCGTCGGGCATCGGCAAGTCCGTGACGCTGCGCCACGCGATCGGGCTCCTGCGCCCCGACAGCGGGCGCGTGCTGGTCGAGGAGCGCGACCTCGCCACGCTCGACGCCGGCGAGCTGGCCTCGCTGCGGCGCCGCATGGGCTACCTGTTCCAGGAGGGCGCGCTGATCAACTGGCTCTCGGTGGGCGAGAACGTGGCGCTGCCGCTGCGCGAGAACACGAGCCTGCCCGACGACGAGATCCGCGCCAAGGTCGAGGAGAAGCTCGCCCTGGTGCAGCTCCAGAACACCTGGAGCCTGATGCCGCCCGAGCTCTCCGGCGGCATGCGCAAGCGCGTCGGCCTGGCGCGCGCGCTGGTGACCGAGCCCGAGATCGTCTTCTACGACGAGCCCAACACGGGCCTCGATCCCGAGATCTCGATGTCGATCAACCACATCATCCGTGACCTGGCCGAGCGCCTCTCGATCACCTCGATCGTCGTGACGCACCTCGTCTCGTGCGTGATGGTGTGCGCCGACCGGGTCGTCCTGATCGACCAGGGGCGCGTCTTCGCCGAGGGCACGCCCGAGGAGTTCCTGCACTCCGACAACGAGCGCCTGAAGCGCTTCCTGGCGGAGCCCTACGACTGACGAGCAGCCATGGACACAAAGAGACAGTTCGCGCTCGGCCTCTTCTTCGTCGTCGCGATCACGCTCCTGGTCTTCTACACGCTGGTCTTCACCGACTTCACGCTCTTCCGAGACCAGGTGACCGAGGAGGTCTACTTCCCGGCCGCCAACGGCCTGCGCGAGGGCGACCCGGTGATGATCTCGGGCCTGCGCATCGGGCGCGTGAAGTCGCTCGAGGCCAACGTGTCGGCGCCGCCTCGCGAGCGCATCCTGGCCACGTTGACGCTCAACGAGCGCGTGCAGCTCAACGAGGGCTTCCGCGTCTCGATCCAGGAGTCCACGCTGCTCGGCGGGCGCCAGATCGACATCGACCCGGGCGAGTACGGCGGGCGCGAGGTGGACCGCGCGCAGCTGCCCGTGCTCTACGGCGAGGTCGAGCAGAACCCGATCGCGGCGCTGGGCGAGCTCGGCGACCTGCTCGCCGAGAACCGCGAGAAGGTGCGCAACATCGTCTCCAACCTGGACGCGATGGTCAGCGGCCTGCAGGAGGGCCGCGGCGTGCTCGGGCGGCTGATCGCCGACGAGGAGATGGGCGCGGACCTCTCGGCGACGGTCGCGAACCTGCGCGGGGCCACCGACGACGTGCGCGCCGGGCGCGGTCTGGTCGGCCGGCTCGTGTCCGACCAGGCCCTGGCGGACCGCGTCAGCGCGGCGGTCGACGACATCTCGACCATGACCGCCGACGTGCGCGCCGGACGCGGCCTGGTCGGGCGGCTGCTCTACGACGAGGAGCTCTCGACGACGGCGCGCCAGGCGGTGGACGACCTGGGCGCGTTCACGAGCCAGCTCCAGAGCGGCCAGGGCGTGGCCGGCAAGCTCTTCTCCGACGAGGCGCTGGCGCAGGAGTTCGAGACCACGGTCAAGAACCTGCGCCAGACCTCCGACGACCTGGCCTCGGTGACCGCGCACGTGCGCGGCGGCGAGGGCACGATCGGCAAGCTCGTGATGGACGACGAGCTCTACGAGCAGACGATCGACGCCGTGCGGCTGATCACGCGCACGCTCGAGGACTACCGCGAGGCGGCGCCCATCTCGACCTTCACGAGCGTGCTGTTCGGCGCGTTCTAGCCCAGCAGCCGCTCGACCCAGCGGCCGATCGGGTCGGCCTCGAGGTGCACCGGCGCGCCGGCGGCCGCCTCGCCGAGCGTCGTGCGCCGCAGCGTCTCGGGGATCGCCGCCACGCGGAAGCGGCGCCCGCGCGGCGCGACGACGGTCAGGCTGATCCCGTCCACCGTCACGCTGCCCTTCTCGAGCAGCCAGCGCTCGAAGCCGGGCTCGACCTCGAGCTCGATCGTGCGCCCGCCGTCGCCGGCGTCCTGCACGCCGACGATCCGCCCGCGCCCCTCGACGTGGCCCGAGACCAGGTGCCCGCCCAGGCGGTCGCCCATCCGCAGCGCGCGCTCGACGTTCAGCCGTCGGCCGGGCCGGAGCTCCCCGAACCAGGTCCTGGCCAGGGTTTCTGCGCTCAGGTCGAAGGCGCCCGCGCCCCCCTCCAGGAGAGCCACGAGGGTCAGGCAGCAGCCCGAGAGGGCGATGCTCTCCCCCGCCGCGGGCGCCCAGGGGGGGAGCCCGGGCGCCAGCTCGGGCGCCTCCAGGACGAGCCGCGCGCCGCTCGCCGCAGCCCCCGCGCTCTGCATGGAGCGCACGGCCGCGGTCCCCTCGACCAGCCCGGTGAACACCGGCGGGACTCTCGCATCGCGAGGGGGCCGCTGGCAACCCTCCCGAGCCCTGGACCCCCCTCCAGGAGGCCCAGGGACCTTGTTTTCGCCGCTCTCAAGCCGTACCCTGCTCCACCTTTAACCCCGGGGGGAACCGGCTGTGCTCCTCACCATCTTGACCCTCTTCCCCGAGGCGATCGAGCCCTACCTCGGCTCGAGCATCCTCGGCCACGCGCGGGAGCGGGGGCTGGTGACGATCCGGACGGTGGACTTCCGGAGCTTCGCCCGCGACCGCCACCGGACCGTCGACGACCGACCCTTCGGCGGCGGGCCCGGGATGGTGCTCAAGCCCGAGCCGATCGCAGACTGCGTCGCCGCGCTGGAGGCGAGCGAAGGCCCCTTCCACAAGATCATGCTCTCCCCCGCCGGCAGACCGTTTCGCCAGGAGGACGCGCGCCGCCTCGCGGGGCGCGAGCGTCTCATGCTCCTGTGCGGGCGCTACGAGGGCTTCGACGAGCGCCTGACGCAGGAGCTCGACTGGGAGGAGATCTCGCTCGGCGACTTCGTGCTCGCCGGCGGCGAGCTGCCGGCCCTGTGCGTCGCCGAGGCGGTCTGCCGCCTGGTGCCGGGCGTGCTGGGCGACGAGCGCTCCGCCGCGGAGGAGTCGTTCGAGGACGGCGTCCTCGACCACCCCCACTACACCCGGCCGCGGGTCTGGCGCGGGCGTCCCGTGCCCGAGGTCCTGCTGCACGGCGACCACGCGCGCATCGCCGCCTGGCGGGCCGAGCAGGCCCGCGAGCGCACGCGCGCGCGGCGGCCCGACCTCGCGTCGGAGGCCGCCCTAGCGAACACCCTCATCACCCCTTCCGGAGCCGAGGCGAGCGCGCCTCGGAGCGCACCGTCATGAACCTGATCGAGACCCTCGAGAGCGAGATGGGCAAGGACAAGCTCCCCGTCGTCCACGTCGGCGACACGGTGCAGGTCCACTACCTGATCAAGGAAGGGGACAAGGAGCGCATCCAGATCTTCAGCGGCACCGTGCTGGCCATCAAGGGCCGCGGCATCGCGCGCAGCATCCTGGTGCGCCGCATCGTGCAGGGCGAGGGCGTCGAGCGCACGTTCCCGCTGCACGGGCCGCGCGTGAAGGACGTGCGCATCACGCGCCGCGGCAAGGTGCGCCAGTCGCGGCTGTTCTACCTGCGCGACCGCGTCGGCAAGCAGACGCGCGTGAACGAGCTCGTCGGCCAGAAGGCCCGCCGCGACCAGGCCGTCGCGGGAGAGGACGAGGAGGCCGGCCCGGAGGCCGAGCCCGCGCTCGCCGAAGAGGCGCAGTCCGTCGAGGTCTGATCCCGCCCGCGGTCCGCCCGCGCGCTTCTAACCGTCCCACCGTCCGCTCCCGCCATGCTCGAGAACGTCGGCCGCAAGGTCACCCTGGTCGTCCTGGTGCTGCTCGTCGCGCTGGGGCTGTTGCTGCTCAAGCCGGAGCCCTTCCGGCTCGGCCTCGACCTGGAGGGCGGGACGCGCCTCGTCTACCGCCTCGACTTCGAGAAGAACAAGGATCGCCTGTCCGCCATCGAGCTGCAGAACCCGACGCAGCTCCTGAACGACACGATCTCGATCATCCGCAACCGGGTCGATCCCAAGGGCGTGCTCGAGCCGGTGATCCGCCCCGAAGGGGAGAACCGGATCGTGATCGAGCTGCCCGGCCAGTTCGACGTGCAGGGCGACCGCCTCGGCACGAACCTGCAGGGCGAGGTCGGGCTGGGCGGCAACGTGCAGATCCAGGTCTCGGGCGGCGAGATCGACGGCTTCCCGGCGGGCGGGGGCCTGGTGCAGATCGGCGACGAGGTGCTGCGCTACGCGCGCCGTGACGGCGCGCTGCTCTTCGTGGACGCGCAGGGGCGCGGGCAGCGCGGCACGAGCGACGCCGTGCACCCCGCCGGGACGCGCGTCGAGCTCGTGAGCGACGACGCGATCCGCGCGCGCATCGAGAGCCTGGGCGACCTCTCCTTCCAGATCGTCGCGAGCCCGGCCGACTACGGGCAGCTCGGCACCGACGCCACGACCGAGCGCGCCAAGCTCGAGACGTGGGTCCAGGCCAACCCGGGGCTACCGCTCGCCGCCTTCAACCTGCTGGCCGGCCAGACGGACGGCCCGAACGCCGGCATCCGCTGGTTCCCTGGCCAGCAGCCGAAGGACGCCGCGGCGATCCCCGAGCTGCAGCGCGCGACGGCCGTGCTGCAGCCGGCCGAGAGCGCGAACGTGTTCCGCGGGTCCGACCTGGCCGGCGTGTACCCCTCGCAGGACGAGCTCGGCTACCCGGCCGTGCGCTTCGAGATGCGCGCCGACCGGCGCAGCGACTTCGGGAACTTCACCGAGGAGAACCTGAACCGCCAGATGGCGATCGTCCTGAACCAGGAGATCGCCTCGGCGCCTATGATCAACGAGCGCCTGCCGGGCTCGGGCATCATCAAGGGCCAGTTCTCCGTCGAGGAGGTGCGCAACCTGATCACGATCCTGCGCTCGGGATCGCTGACCATCGCGCCCGAGCTCGAGTACGAGGAGATCGTCGGCCCCACGCTGGGCGCGGACTACGTGCGGCGCGGCTTCCTGTCGGGCATCGTGGCCCTGCTCGTCGTGGTGGGCTTCATGATCGCCTACTACCGCAAGCTGGGCCTGTTCTCGGCCGTCGCGCTGGCGGTCAACTTCACGCTGCTGATGGGCGGCCTGGCCTTCCTGAACGCCACGCTGACCCTCCCGGGGATCGCCGGCCTGATCCTGACGCTCGGCATGGCGGTGGACGGCAACATCCTGATCTTCGACCGCATCCGCGAGGAGGCGGACAAGGGGCGCAACCCGAAGCAGGCGGCGAAGACGGGCTTCGAGAAGGCGCTCTCCGCCATCCTCGACTCGAACATCACGACCTTCCTGACGGCCGTGATCCTCTACAAGATCGGCACGGGCCCGGTGCGGGGCTTCGCCGTGACGCTGATGATCGGCATCGTGACCTCGGTCTTCGCGGCCGTCGTCGTGACGCGCCTGCTCGTCCACTGGGCGCTGCTCAAGGATTCCCGGCACTTCAAGGTCGGCACCTGGATGGTGACCGCCGCCTACGACTTCCTCGCCAAGACGAAGCTCGCGCTGGCGGCCTCCAGCCTGGCCGTGATCGGCGGCCTGACGGCGTTCGTCCTGACGCCCGACCAGGAGAAGCTCGGCATCGACTTCACCGGCGGCGCCGAGGTGCAGCTGCGCACCGAGGTCCCGCAGTCGGTGGAGGCGATGCGCCAGCGCGTCGCCGCCATCCCCGGGCAGATCGGCTCCTCGGCCGAGGTCAAGCCGATCCTGAGCTCGGAGGTGGACGGGCAATACACGGACTTCCGGGCGATCTTCAAGACGCTGGCCGGCGGCGGCGAGGACTTCGTCGGCGAGATCCGCGCCGCGCTCGGCGACGTGCTCCTGAAGGACGGCCTGCGCGTCCAGATCGAGGGCGGCGGCGTCACGCAGAAGGTGAGCTTGGCGATCCTGTTCGAGGAGCCGCACCCCACGAGCGACCTGGAGGCGGTCCTCGGCAGCGCCGGCCTGAGCGCGGTCTCGGTCGCGCAGGATCCGCAGCGCGCGAACGCCTATCGCGGCACGGCCGAGGTCTCGGCCGGCCTGGGCGCGAGCGAGCTCGCCAGCCAGGTCAAGGGCCTGCTGCGGGACCAGACGGACTCGAACGGGAGCGGGTACCGCCTGGCGACGCCGATCCCCTCCTCGTCGCTGGTGGGGCCGCAGGTCGTCGGCGAGCTGCGCGACAAGGCCCTGCTCGCGATGGCGGTCAGCCTGTTCGTGATCGTCATGTACATCCGCGTGCGCTTCGCGGAGTACAGCTACGGCTTCGCGGCCGTGGTCGCGGTCCTCCACGACGTGATCATCACGCTCGGCGCGCTGACGCTCGGCAACCACTTCGGGCTGGTGAACGGCGAGATCTCGCTGCCGATGATCGCGGCCTTCCTGACGATCATCGGTTACTCGCTGAACGACACGATCGTCATCTTCGACCGCGTGCGGGAGAACCTGCCGCGCTCGCGCGGCCCGATGCGCGACGTGCTGAACACGTCGATCAACCAGACCCTGTCGCGCACGATCCTCACCTCCCTGACCACGTTCCTGGCCGTGCTGTGCATGTACGTGTTCAACTTCGGCACGGGCAACGTCCTGGAGAGCTTCTCCTTCGCGATGATGGTCGGCGTTCTCACCGGCACGTACTCGACCATCTACATCGCCAACCCGATCCTGCTCTGGCTGGAGGCGCGCGCCGCGCGCGCGCGCAAGGAAGGCGGGTCGACCGCCGCGGCTCCCGCCAAGGCCTGAGCGGACGAGGCGCTCCGGGGGCCGTCAGCCGGACCCCGGTCGCCCTACGCTCGTCGTCATCCGGCCCGGCGGGGATGATTCCGCCCGCGGCCCTATCTCTGCTGGAAACCTACCCATGAAGAAGACCCTGATCGCGTCCGCCCTGTCCCTCGGCCTCCTGTGCGCTTCCTGCCTGGGCCCGAACAAGACCTTCAACTCCGTCCACGACTGGAACGAGAAGTTCTCGGAGAACCGCTGGGCCAACGAGGCCGTGCACGTCGCGCTGTGGATCGTGCCCGTCTACCAGATCTCGCTGCTCGTCGACATCGTCGTCGTCAACTCGATCGAGTGGTGGAAGGAGTAGGCTGAGCTTCGATCGCGGCGGGGGCGCCCCGGCGCTCCCGCCGCGACGCGCGCGGCTTAGCCCTCCGCGCGCTCGAACGGCTCCTGGGCGGCCTGCTCGACCTCGATCGCCGCCTGCGCTCCGATGGAGCGCCGCAGGTTGCCCAGCGCCTGCTCGCCGAGCCGCATGCGCAGCACGAGCCGCGCGTCGTCCTCCACGCGCTCCTCGAGCACCACGCCGGAAGCGCGCGCCAGCGCGGCGCTGCGGCCGTCGGAGAGCGCGAGCGTGATCGCCACGACCGGCGAGCGCAGGTCGAGCCGCCGCACCACGAGCTCGGAGAGCCGCTCGAGCCCCTCGCCGGTGCGCGCGGAGACGTGGACGGCCTCCGGCGCGAGCGAGCCGCGCAAGAGGTGCAGGCGGATCGGGTCGGGCACCAGGTCCACCTTGTTCAGGACCAGCGCGTCGGGCGAGCGGCGCGTGAGGCGCGCCAGCGTCTCCTCCACGGCCCGCATCTGCGTCTCGGCGTCGGGGTGCGCGGCGTCGGCCACGTGCAGCAGCAGGTCCACGTTGAGCGCCTCCTCCAGCGTGGCGTGGAAGGAGGCCACCAGGTGGTGCGGCAGCCGCTGCAGGAAGCCGATCGTGTCCGAGACCAGCACCACGCGCCCGTCGGGGAGGCGCCACTGGCGCGTGCGCGTGTCGAGCGTCGCGAAGGGCATGTCCGCCACGAACTCGTCGGAGCCCGTCAGGCGGTTGAGCAGCGTGGACTTGCCCGCGTTCGTGTAGCCCACCAGGCCGATCGTGAAGCTCTCGGCGCGCGAGCGCACGTGGCGGCGCGTGTGCTCCTCGATCTCGCGCAGGCGCAGGCGCAGGTCGCGCAAGCGCTTGTCGATCAGGCGCCGGTCGGTCTCGAGCTGCGTCTCGCCCGGGCCGCGCGTGCCGATCGCGCCCTCGGTGCGCTCGAGGTGCGTCCACATGCGCCGCAGGCGCGGCCGCATGTACTCGGCCTGGGCCAGCTCGACCTGCAGCCGGGCCTGCCGCGTGCGCGCGCGCGTGGCGAAGATGTCGAGGATCAGCTCCGAGCGGTCGATGACGCGCTTCTTCCAGGCCTTCTCCAGGTTCCGCCCCTGCGCGGGAGAGAGGTCGTTGTCGACCAGGACCGCGTCGGGCGCGAGCTCCTCGAGCGTGCGGCCGATCTCCTCGACCTTGCCGCTGCCGAGGAAGGTCGAGGGGTCGGGGGCCACGCGGCGCTGCACCCAGGGCTCGGCGCCCTCGCCGAGCACGATCGCCCCGGCCGCGCGCACGAGGCTGCGCGCCTCGGACAGCGGCCCGTCGTGCTCGGCCGGCTGACCGGGCAGGAGCACGCCGCACACGAGGACGCGCTCCTGGGGGTCGCGCGTCGGTCGCGCCGGGCGGCTCATCCGGGCACGGGCTCGGCGGAGCGCTCGCCGACCGGCACGCGATCGACCTCCAGGGCCACGATCTCGCGCGCCTCGAAGCGCGGCGTCAGGCGCGTGTGGCAGAGCCAGGCCGGGTCGCCCTGCGGGCGATCGACGCGGAAGTGCACGCCGCGCGACTCCTGGCGCGCCAGCGCGGCGATGGCGCACAACCGCGCCACGGTCAGCATGTTCGTGAGCTCCCAGGTGCGCGGCTCGGGCGCCCCGAGCGCGCGCACGGCGCGCGTCCAGAGCTCGATCTTGTGCAGCGCGTCCTGCATCGAGGACTGCTCGCGCTCGACGCCGAGCTGGCGCCACATCAGCGACTTCAGCGAGTAGGTCACGTCCTGCAGGTTGAAGGACATGCCCTCCGGCGGCGTCTCCCGGTCGCGCGGCGGGCGCACCTCGAACTCGTGCAGGCCGCCGCCCTGCTCGCTGGCCGCGGCGGCGCCGGCGACCTCGCCCAGGACCAGGGCCTCGAGCAGCGAGTTGGAGCCCATGCGGTTCGCCCCGTGCAGGCCCGAGCTGGCGCACTCGCCCACAGCCCACAGCCCGGGGACGCTGCTGCGGCCCTGCTCGTCGACCTCGATGCCGCCGACCATGTAGTGGGCGCCGGGGCGCACGGGCACCGGGTCGCGGGCGATGTCGATGCCGAAGAAGCGGCAGATGCGGCTGATGCCCGGGAACAGGCGGTGCGGGTCGGAGCGGACCTTGCGCAGGTCGAGGTACACGCTCGTGTCGCCCGTGGCGACCATGCGGCGGAAGACGGCGCGGCTGACGACGTCGCGGGGCGCGAGCTCCGCGTCGGGGTGTTCCGCCTCCATGAAGCGCACGCCGTGACGGTCGCGCAGCACGCCGCCCGCGCCGCGCACGATCTCGCTGATCAGGACGCGCGCAGCGCCCGCGATGTAGAGCAGCGTCGGGTGGAACTGGAAGAACTCCAGATCGCGCACGCGGGCGCCGGCGCGCAGCGCGATCGCCACGCCGTCGCCGGTGGCGATGGCCGGGTTCGTCGTCTCCCGGTAGAGCTGCCCTGCCCCGCCCGTCGCCAGGACGACCGCGTCCGCGGAGAAGACGTTGTAGTCTCCCCCGCCGCCGGGACACGCCAGCACGCCGACGACGCGCCCGTCCTTGGCGCACAGGAGATCGACGGCGAAGGTGTCGGGGAAGGCGGTGACGCGCGGGTGCTCAGCGACCGCGCGCGCCGCGACGCGCTGGATCTCGCGTCCCGTCGCGTCGCCGAAGGCATGCACGATGCGGGGGTGCGAGTGGCCGCCCTCGCGCGAGAGGTCGAGCGCGCCGTCGGGGCGCCGGTCGAACGTCGCGCCCCACTCGAGGAGCCGCGTCACCGCCTGCGGGCCGCCGCGCACGACGCGCTCGACGACGTCGCGCTCCGAGAGCCCACAGCCCACGGCGAGCGTATCCGCCACGTGCTCGTCGAAGCTGTCGTCGTCGCCGAGCACGGCGGCCATCCCGCCCTGCGCCCAGACCGTGTTCGTGTCCTCGAGGTCGCCCTTCGTCAGCAGGGCGACCTCCGCCCCCGCGCGCGCCGCAGCCAGGGCGGCCGCCGAGCCCGCGGCGCCGCTGCCCACAACGAGCACGTCGAAGCGGAAGAGCGGCACCCTGCGCGAGTCCACCGACAGGAGGCGGCTTCCGAGTCCGAGTGCGATGCGCTGCGTCACGCAGGAGGGAGCCGCCATGCGGCGGGGCTCGATTCTAGCCCCTGCGGTCGGCGGGCCCTGCTCTCCCTCTCGGGCGCCTGCGGGGGAGCCCGTCGAACCGGCGCAACTCCTTGTATCCAAGTGGGTTCCGACCACAGCATCGGCCTTGCGAGAGATTCCTTGGGTTTGGGTCTTGTTCGGGGGCAATCGACGGCTATGGTTTAGGGAGCTGTTAGGGAGGCTCTGGCGGGCAACCCCCACCCCCCCGGAGCTCGTCAGAGCCTCCCGACCTACCCCCTTACCCACGACTGCCATGATCGCATCCATCCGCAAGACCACCCGCGGCGCCGGCGATCCGCTCTCCTATCTCTTCTTCCTCGGCCTGATCGCGACCACCTTCCTGGTGTAGAAGGGCTTCATGTCCCGCCCTCCGATCACCCGTCGCCAGCGCGACATCCTGCGCTTCTTCGAGGAGTACACCGCCCAGCAGGGCATCAGCCCAACCCTCGAGGAGATCGCGCAGCACTTCGGCCTGAACAAGGTGACGATCTTCGGGCACATCGCCGAGCTCGAGCGTAAGGGCATCCTGCGTCGCTCCGCGAAGGGCGTGAGCCGCGGTTTGCAGGTCGTTCCCTCCGACGAGCCTGACCGGTCCGAGCCGGGCCTGCGCATCCTCGGAACGATCGCGGCTGGCGCGCCGATCGAGGCGCTGGAGACACCCGAGGTGCTGCCCTTCGCCGAGCTCGTGCCCGCCGATCGCGACGTCTACGTTCTCCGCGTCCAGGGCGACTCGATGATCGAGGACGCGATCTGCGACGGCGACCTGGTCGTCGTCGAGCGCCGGAGCAACGCCTCCGACGGGGAAACCGTCGTCGCTGTGCTCCCCGACGAAGAGGCAACGCTGAAACGGCTCTACCGCGAGCCCGGCGGCGGCTATCGACTGCAGCCGGCCAACGCGTCGATGGCTCCGCGGATTGTCGACGCGCTCGAGATCCGCGGCATCGTCATCGGCGTCATCCGGCGCTACTAGACCCCCGCCCGGGGGCGCACTTCCGTGATGAGTCCAGGAGCACGCCACGGGGCGTGCTCCTGATCTTCTCGTCGAGTTCTCGGGCAATCAGCGGAAGGCCCGTCCGCGCAATAGAGCGCCCCTTTGCCCCGTGCCACCAGGCCCGCGCTTCGCCGGAGCCCGAGCGGCCACCCGCTCCTGGCCCCTCCCGAAGCGACCATCGGTTCCGCATCCACCCGGAGCGCGCCGGGCCCCTGCGGACGATGGCCGCTCTGACGACGATGTCGGAAAGAGAAGCGGTTCGGCAAAGCCCCCCGCACGATCCCACACCGCCAGCTGGCAGGACCGCTCGCAGCACCTCTGGTTCGAGCGCTGATCGAGAGCCCACCTCACCTGCCCGGCGGGGAGGATCGACACCGTCGCCCGATCGCCTTACCAACCGGCGAATACCCAAAAAAAAGACGCGCCTCGCAGGGCAACCAAGGCCCCGCGAGGCGCATCAGAAAAACCCCGGCGATACCTACTTTCTCGCACGAAGCAATATCATCGGCGACGGCTGCTTGACGACCGTGTTCGGAATGGGAACGGGTATGGCCAGCCGTCTGTAGTCACCGGGAATGCTCTCCCGGTATGGAGACCGGGAGCTGGAAGAAGAAAGGTGAACTGGTCACGAGGGGCAGCCGCGGGGAAAAGGGCTTCCCTTTCCCCAAGACCGCGACCCGAAGGCTGCGGCATTGGGAAAAAGGTGGTCAAGCCGATCGTCCGATTAGTACCGGTAAGCTCAATGCATTACTGCACTTACACCGCCGGCCTATCAACCTGGTAGTCTTCCAGGGGACTGATAGGGATGACTCGTTTTGGAGAGGGCTTCGCGCTTAGATGCATTCAGCGCTTATCCTTTCCGACCATAGCTACCCAGCTGTACCACGAGCGTGATAACTGGAGCACCAGAGGGTCGTCCTCCCCAATCCTCTCGTACTAGGGGAAAACCTCCTCAGTCATCCTACACCCACGCCAGATAGGGACCGACCTGTCTCACGACGGTCTAAACCCAGCTCACGTGCCGCTTTAATTGGCGAACAGCCAAACCCTTGGGACCTCCTACAGCCCCAGGATGCGACGAGCCGACATCGAGGTGCCAAACCTCCCCGTCGATATGAACTCTTGGGGGAGATCAGCCTGTTATCCCCGGAGTACCTTTTATCTGATGAGCGACGGCCCTTCCACTCGGAATCCGCCGGATCACTAGGACCTACTTTCGTACCTGCTCGAGCTATATCTCTCGCAGTTAAGCGCACTTCTACCCTTACGCTCTACGCGCGATTGCTAACCGCGCTGAGTGCACCATCGCGCTCCTCCGTTACTCTTTTGGAGGAGACCGCCCCAGCCAAACTACCCACCTGACACGGTCCGCTGCCCGGATTCACGGCACAGCGTTAGAAGCCTATCATACCGAGAGTGGTATTTCACCGTTGGCTCCACTGAGCCCGAAAGCTCAGCTTCGACGCCTCCCACCTATCCTACGCACGGCATAACAAGCCCCAATATCAGGCTATAGTAAAGGTTCACGGGGTCTTTCCGTCTTGACGCGGGAACGTGGCATCTTCACCACGACTACAATTTCGCCGAGCCTGCTGTTGAGACAGTGCACCAGTCGTTACGCCATTCATGCGGGTCGGAACTTACCCGACAAGGAACTTCGCTACCTTAGGACCGTCATAGTTACGGCCGCCATTCACCGGGGCTTC
>CADEGS010000123.1 GCA_902826945.1 uncultured bacterium
GCTCGTGCTGGCGGCGCTGCCGCTCCTCGTGCGGCCCGACCCGCGCGCGTCGGTCGGGCTGGGCGTCCCGCTGGCGGTGCTCGGCGCGGGCGCGCTGGCGCTGGTCGGGGCGGCGGCGCTGCGCCTGGCGGGCGCGTGAGCGCCTCGATCCGAGGCTGCCGGCGAGACGCGGGAGCTCTCGGAGCGTTCGCTCAGCCGTCGAGCTCGCGCCGCAGCGCGCGCGCCAGGAGCTCGCGCGCGCGCGGGGCGAGCAAGGCGTCCGCCGCCTCGGCCGCCGCGCGCAGCGCGCCCGCGCGCGCCCCGGCGGCGAGCGCGCCGCGCAGGTGGGCGGCGAGCTGGCGCTCCTGCTCCAGCGCGGCCAGCGCGACGACGGCCAGCAGCTCGCGGCGCGCGAGGTCGAGCCCGCCGCGCGCCAGCACGCGCCCGTAGGCGTGCGCGAGCACCCAGCGCTCGAGCAGCGGGTGGCAGGCGCCGAGCCGCTCGCGCACCGCCGGCGCGCGCGCGCCGTAGACCGCGCCGAAGGCTCGCTCGCCGGCGCCCGCGGCGGGCTCGTCGAGCTCGCCCGGCTCGGGCGCGCCCAGGCCGCCGTGCTCGAGCAGCACGCTCCAGGCCTCGACCACGCGCGGCACGCCCGCGAAGAGGTGCGCCTGCAGGAGCGCCTCGCGCCAGGCGCGGTCGGGCTCGCCCGCGGGCGCCGCGCGGCGCAGGCGCGCGAGCTCGTCGAAGCGGCCGAGCTGGACGGCGAGCGCCAGCCGCACCAGGCGGCGGTCGCGCTCGGAGAGGGTCTCGAGGGCGTCGGGCACGCGCTGGCTCAGGCGGGGGGCGCGGCCGACAGCGTGCCGATCGCGCGGCCCAGACGCAGGGTGCGGCCGGCGTGGAGCTCCGGCGCGGGCCGCGCGGCGCCGGGCGGTGCGACCAGGACGACGGTCGAGCCCATCTCGAAGCGGCCGAGCTCCGCGCCGCGCGCGAAGGGGAGCGGCTGCGCCGGGCGCTCGCCGCGCGGGACGCCGACGACGCGCACGCGGCCGACGTTGAGCGCGCCGACGAGCACGAGGTACCACGCGCCGCCGGGCCCGGCGAGGCGCAGCACGGCGCGCTCGTTCTCGGCCAGCACGCGCTCGCGGCGCGCCAGCACGCGCGGGTTCACCGAGTAGCGCGAGCCCGGCAGCCAGCGCACCTCGGTGAGCGTGCAGTCGAACGGCGCGTGCACGCGGTGGTAGTCGCGCGGGCCGAGGTAGATCGTCCAGGCCGTGCCGCCCTCGAGCTCGGCGGCGGAGCTCGCCGCGAGCAGCGCGCCGACCTCGTAGCGCCTGCCCTTCGCCTGCAGCAGCGTTCCCGACGCGACGGGGTCGAGCGCCTGCAGCACGCCGTCGCACGGCGCGAGCAGCGCGCGCGGGTCGGCCTCGAGCGGGCGCGCGCCCTCGCGCAGGCGGCGCACGAAGAAGGCGCCCAGGCTCGGGTAGCCGCGCGCGCCGAGCTGCGCCTCGCCGGCGTCCGCGCCGGTGACGCGGCAGTACGCGCCGTAGACCAGCGGGCGCAGCGGCGTGGGCACCTTGCGGTCGGCCAGCCAGCCGGCGGCGTGCGACAGGCGCGCGAGGAGCGGGGTCGCGGAGGGGCGCATGCCGGGTACGATCGCGGCCCGCGGCGCGCGGGGCAAGCGCGGCGCCGGCATGGACGACGGGCGCGCGCACCACGACCTCCCCTCCGCGCTGGCGGGCATGCGCTGGCGGCTCGAGCCCGGGCGCTTCGCGCTGTGCGGCCTGCCGGCCCCGCCGGGGGAGGAGGCGCTGGCGCTCTTCGCCGCGCTCGCCCCCGCGGCGCTCGTGCACGAGGCGGACGAGACGACGCTGCTCGTCCGCGAGGAGCGGCTCGCGGCGCTGCGCGCGCGCTGGCCCGAGGCGCGCGTCGAGGAGGGGCTCCGCTGGGTGCGCTTCGAGGCGGCGCTGGCCTGGGACCTGGTCGGCTTCCTCGCGCACGTCACCGGCCGGCTGGCGGCGGCGGGCGTGCCGCTCGGGGTCGTGTGCGGCTTCCGGCGCGACCACGTGTTCGTCGCGGAGCGCTTCCTGCCGGCGGCGCGGCGCGCGCTCGAGGAGCTCTTCGGGCCGCCGCTCCCCGCCGCGGGGGAGGGCGCGCCTGCCGCGCGTTGACAGCGCGAGCCCGCGCTCCTACAACCTTCGCCCCCTCGGGGCGAGCGGCCCCGTCCCGGCGCCGCGCCGCCACCCGAGCCGAAACCATGGGCATCGCCGGAACCGTCGTGATCCTGGCCGCCGGCCAGGGCACGCGCATGCGCTCGGAGCGGCCCAAGGTGCTGCACGAGCTCTCCGGCCGGCCGATGCTGGCGCTCGTGCTCGAGCTGGCGGCGGAGCTCGCGGCCGAGCGCGTGATCCTGGTCGTGGGCCACGGAGCCGAGGAGGTGCGCCGTTTCGTCGAGCGCGACTTCCCCGCGCTCGGCGTGCGCTTCGTGACCCAGGCCGAGCGGCGCGGGACCGGCCACGCCGTGCAGCAATGCATGCCCGAGCTGGCCGGCGCGCCGGGGCCGGTGGTGGTCCTGTACGGCGACATGCCGCTCCTGCGCGCCGCGAGCGTGGGCCGGCTGTGCGCGGCCCAGCGCGGCGCGGCGGCGGCGGTCCTGACGGCGGAGCCGGCCGAGGCGCGCGGCTTCGGGCGCGTCCTGCGCGACCCGCGGGGCGCCTTCCGCGGCATCGTCGAGGAGAAGGACGCCTCCGCCGAGGAGCGCGCGCTGCGCGAGGTGAACGTCGGCGTCTACGCCTTCGAGCCCGCCGGGCTCCTGCGCTGCCTGCCGCGCCTCTCCGATCGGAACGCGCAGAGAGAGTATTATCTGACCGACGTGCTGCGCCTCCTGCTCGACGACGGCGAGCGGGTGGCGACCGTGGCCCTGGCCGACGAGCGCGAGGCCATCGGCATCAACACGCTCGACCACCTGGCCGAGGCGCAGGCGGTCGTCGACGAGCGCGCTCGCGCCTGATCCCCGAGACCGCCCCAGGAGAGTCCCCGTGCCCGACGCCTACCGCGACACGATCCGATTGATCGCCGGAACGGCGCACGTGGAGCTGGCCCAGGCGATCGCCGGCTGCACGGACATCGCGCTCAGCGACGCGCAGATCGGCCGCTTCCCCGACGGCGAGATCGACATCAAGGTCAACGACGACGTGCGCGGCACGGACTGCTTCGTCCTGCAGCCCCTGTGCCCGCCGGTGAACGAGAACTGGATCGAGCTCCTGCTCCTGCTCGACTGCCTGCGGCGCGCCTCGGCGGGGCGCATCACGGCCGTGATGCCCTACTACGGCTACGCGCGCAAGGACCGCAAGGACGAGGGGCGCGTGCCGATCAGCGCCAAGGTGGTCGCGAACACGATCGTGCAGGCCGGCGCCGACCGCGTGCTGACGATCGACATGCACGCGGCGCAGATCCAGGGCTTCTACGACATCCCGGTGGACCACCTCTACGCCAAGCCCGTCCTGATGAAGGCCATCGTCGAGATGGCGATCGAGGAGCCGGTGATCGTCACGCCCGACGTGGGCGGCATCAAGATGGCGCGCTCCTACGCGAAGGCGCTGGGGGCGGACCTGGCGATCGTGGACAAGCGCCGCGTGTCGGGCTCGAAGATCGAGGTCGAGCACATGATCGGCGAGGTCGAGGACCGCAACGTGATCATCGTGGACGACATGATCTCGACCGGCGGCTCGATCAGCGAGGCGGCCAAGGTCGTGCGCAAGCACGGCGCCAAGCGCATCGTGCTGGCCGTGTCCCACGCGGTCCTGTGCGGGCCCGCCGTCGAGCGGCTGGACGCCTGCCCGGCCGACACGATCCTCGTCACCGACACGATCCCGCGCCGCGGCAAGTCGCCCGAGCGCATGCGGGTCGTCTCGATCGCCCCGCTGCTCGCGCAGGCGATCCACAACGTGCACCAGTCGAAGTCCCTGAGCGTCCTGTTCGACAGGTTCGACGGCTGAGTCGTTTCTGGTCTGTGTCCGAACCATCCAGGAGAAACGAACGATGAGCGCTACCCTCAAGGCCATCCTCCGCGACAAGCTCGGCAGCCGGTTCGCCCGGCGCCTGCGCGCCCAGGGGCGGATCCCCGCCTCCATCCAGGGCGAGCACCGGGACAACGTGGACTTCTCGATCGACGAGGTCGAGTTCCTGACGGCACGCCGTCACCACGAGCACCTCTTCGACATCGAGTTCGACGGCCGCGCGGCCGAGACGGCGGTCGTCCGCGAGCTCGCCTGGGACGCCTTCGGCGACGAGATCGTGCACGTCGAGTTCCGCCGCGTGGTGCGCGGCCAGAAGACGCGCATCGAGGTGCCGCTCGAGTTCCTCGGCCACCCGAAGGGCGGCGTGCTGAACCACAGCGTCACGCACGTCACGGTGATGGCGCTGCCCTCGCAGATCCCCGACGTGATCGAGGTCAAGGTCGACGGGCTCGACCTGGGGCAGGCGATCTACGCGCGCGACCTCGAGCTCCCCGACGGCGTGGACCTGGCGATCGAGCCCGGCCTGCGCGTGGCGAACGTGACCACCGTGCGCGAGGAGCCGGCGGCCCCGGCCCCCGGCGCCGAGGGCGCGGAGGGCGCCGCCGCACCGGCGGCCACGCCGCCCGCCTCCTGACCGGACGGGACGGCGGCGCGCGCGGGCTTGCGCGCCGCGCCGCCCTCCCTACACTCTTCTGCCCCCGCGGGCCGAGCGCCTGCGGGGGGAGTCCCGCGACGAGCGATGCTCCCGCTGCCCCCGCGACGCTTGGTGATCGGGCTGGGCAATCCGGGAGCCGAGCACGAGGGCACCCGACACAACGTCGGGTTCCGCGTGCTCGACCGACTGGCGCGCGCCGCGGACACGTTCTTTGAAGGATCGCGCGCTCCCGAGGGGTACGACGGGCCGCGGAACTTCGCCTGGGCGCGCTGGCGCGAGCCGCCGGCGCTCCTGGTGGAGCCGCTGACCTGGATGAACCGCTCGGGCGACGCCGTGCTGCCGCTCGTGGCGTGGGCCGGCCTCGGGCCGGGAGACCTGCTCGTCGTGTACGACGACATGGACCTCCCGACCGGAGCGCTGCGCATCCGCCCCGGCGGCGGGGCGGGCGGGCAGAAGGGCATGCGATCCATCCTGACCTCCCTGGCGACCGAGTCCGTGCCGCGCCTGCGCGTGGGCGTCGGACGGCCGCCGACCGACGCGGTGCGTCACGTGCTCTCCGGGTTCGACCCCGACGAGCAGCGGCGGATCGACGAAGCGGCCGACGAGGCCTGCGACGCGATCCGCCTCTGGCTCGAGACGGGGGACCTGGAGCGCTGCATGACGCGGTTCCACAGCCGCTGGCGATCCGCCTCGGCGCGGGCCGACGGGGCCCCCGACGAGAGCGCACGAAGCGAACGGAAGGAAGACGAGTGACCCGTACCTACGAAGGCATGTTCCTGCTCGACAACGAGTTCGTGCGCGGCGGCTGGGAGCCGGCCAAGACGGCCGTGTCGAACCTGCTGGCGAAGCACGGCGGCAAGACGCGCTCCGCGCGGCGCTGGGCGGAGCGCAAGCTCGCCTACCCGATCCGCGGACGGCGGCGCGGCACCTACCTCCTGACCTACTACGACATCGACCCCGACTCGGTGCCGAGCCTGGTGCGGGAGCTCGACATCCACGAGCACGTCCTGCGCTACCTGCTCCTGCGCGCCGAGGAGGTGCCGGAGAAGGAGCTCGAGCTGAGCCAGGCCGAGCTCGCGAGCGACTTCGTCGCGCCCGAGCCGCCCTCGGACGACGCCGCCGACCCCGACGAGGGGAAGCGCGCCGTCGAGGAGGAAGAGGACCTGGACCTGGACCTGGACAGCAACGACTGAGGAGCGAGCCATGGCCATGCGCAAAGGCGGACCGCGACCCGCTGCTCGTCGCGGCAAGAAGATCCAGCTCAACCTCAAGCCCCAGCAGAAGATCGACTACAAGGACCTGGAGCTCGTCGGCAAGTGCGTCGGCTCCCAGGGACAGATCTTCTCGCGGCGGCGCACCGGCCTGGACGCCCAGGGGCAGCGCGAGCTGAAGGCAGCCATCAAGCGCGCGCGTCACATGGCGCTCCTGCCCTTCGTCAACTGACCCGGAGCCCCCGACCATGCGCAAGCTGCAAGTCCTCCTGCGGGAGAACGTGCCCGACCTGGGCAAGATCGGCGACGTCGTGCACGTCGCTCCGGGCTACGCCCGCAACTACCTCGTGCCGCGCAAGATCGCGATCGAGGCGACGCCCGAGAACGTCAAGATGATGGAGCGCCGGCGCGTCCGCTACGAGGCGGGCGAGGCGGCCAAGGCGGCGGAGGTCGAGGAGCGGATCGCCGCGCTCGGCCGCGTGCGCCTCTCCACGTCGCAGAAGGCCGACGAGACGGGCACGCTCTACGGCTCGGTCAACGCGCTGGCGGTCGTGGCGCTGCTCCAGAAGGAGGGCTTCGCGATCGACGAGCGCGACATCCGCCTCGACGAGCCGATCAAGACGGTCGGCGAGCACGAGGTGCCGATCCACATCCACGGCGAGCACTACGCCAGCGTGCAGCTCGTCGTGGAGGCGAGCCACTAGCGCCGCGCGCGCGCTCCGCCGCCGTCCGCGGGCCCCGGCCGCTCCCGCGCCGTGGAATCCTGTGGATTGCGGTGGAGCGTCCGCAATCCTCCGGCGCTCCTCGCGGCGGGGAGCGCCCGCCGCTATCTTCCGCCCATGACGAGCGGGGAGGAGAGCGGCCGCGGGCGCACGCCGCCCCGCAGCGACGAGGCCGAGCGCGCGCTCCTGGGCGCGCTCCTCCTGGCGCCCGAACGCTTCTCGGACGTCGCCGACGCGGTGGTGGCCGAGGACTTCGCCGACGCGCGCCACCGCGCGATCTTCGAGGCGGTGGCCGTGCTGGTGGACCGCGGGGCACCGGTGGACTTCGTCAGCGTCGGCGAGGCGCTGCGCTCGCGCGGCGCCTTCGAGAAGGCGGGCGGCGCGCAGTACCTGATCGAGCTCGCCAGCCTGGTGACGACCTCGGCGCACGCGCTGCACCACGCCAAGCTCGTGGCCGACACGTCGACGCTGCGCCGGCTGATCGCGACCGCCGGCGAGATCATGGCGGAGGCCTACGAGACGCGTCCCGACGGGGAGGCCGTCGTGGACCTGGTGGACGCCAGCGAGCAGCGCATCTTCGGCCTCGCGCGCCGCGACGAGCGCGCCGGGCTCGAGCCGATCGCCAAGGCGATCACGGAGACCTTCCGCCGCATCGACGCCGCCACGCACCGCGAGGGCCTGACGGGGCTCCCGACGGGCTTCCTCGACCTCGACCAGATGCTGTGCGGGCTGAACGGCGGCGACCTCGTGATCGTGGCCGCGCGCCCCTCGATGGGCAAGACGGCCTTCGCGCTCAATCTGATCGAGCATGCGGCGCTGTCGCAGCCCGACTGGCTCCAGCGCGCGCCGGTGTGCCTGCTCTTCAGCCTCGAGATGGGGCGCCAGCAGCTCGTCAGCCGCATGCTGTGCTCGCGCGCGCGCGTGGAGGGGCACCGCCTGCGCACGGGCCGCCTGCCGGCCGAGGACCGCGCCGAGCTGATCGGCGCGGCCGACGAGCTCTCGCGCGCGCGCATCTTCATCGACGACACGTCGAACCTGACCATGATGTCGTTGCGGGCGCGCGCGCGGCGGCTGAAGGCCAAGGAGGGGCTCGACCTGGTCGTGGTCGACTACTTGCAGCTCCTGACCTTCCCGCGCTCGGAGAGCCGCCTGCAGGAGATCAGCAACATCTCGCGCTCGCTCAAGGGGCTGGCACGCGAGCTGGAGATCCCGGTCGTGGCGCTGGCGCAGCTCTCGCGCCAGGTGGAGAGCCGCGACGACAAGCGTCCGCAGCTCGCCGACCTGCGCGAGTCGGGATCGATCGAGCAGGACGCCGACGTGTGCATGCTGCTCTTCCGTCCGGAGTACTACCCGCAGTACCGCGACGATCCCGAGTACAAGAACATGGCCGAGGTCATCGTGGCCAAGCAGCGCAACGGCCCCACGGGCACGGTCAAGCTGCAGTTCACCAGCAGCACGATGCGCTTCGAGAACCGGGCGCCCACCGCCGCCGAGCCGCTCTCCATCGGCTAGCCGTCGCCGTGCGATCCGTCCTCGTCCTCGTCCTCGCGCTCGCGCTCCAGGCGGGGCTCGTCGGCGCGTGGGGCCAGGAGCCGGAGGCGCCGCCCGCGCCCTCGTCCGAGATCGAGGGCCTGGTCGTGCGGCGCGTGCTCGTGCAGGGTGGGCGGCGCAGCGCCGAGGCGGACCTGCGCGCCGCCCTCGGCCTCGTGCCGGGGGAGCGCTACGATCGCGCCGCGATCGAGCGCGGGCTGGACGCGCTCTTCCGCTCGCTGCGGGTGCTGGCGCACGTCGAGTACCGGCCGGCGCCCGACGCGCCCGACGAGATCGAGCTGCTGCTGGTCGTCGACCAGGAGCTGGCGCGCGACTTCGAGCCGCGCTTCGTCGGGAACCAGGACGTGGACGACGAGCAGGTCCTGGAGTGGGCCGGCCTCGAGGAGGGATCCGCCCTGTACCTGTTCCAGGCCGCGCGCGTGCGCGAGCGGATCCTGCAGGGCTACCGCTCGAAGGGCTACCGCTTCGCCAGCGTGCGCGCCGTCGAGCGCGCCGTGGGCGAGGGCGCGAGCGGCGAGCCGCTGGCCTCGGACGTCATCTTCGAGATCGACGAGGGGCCCAAGGTGCGCGTGCGAGAGGTCGTCTTCCACGGCAACGAGACGCTGCGCGACGGCCGCTTCCTGTTCTTCCGCCGCGGCCTGTCGCGCCTGGCGGGCGTCGAGCTGCACGGGCCGGTCCTCTTCGGCCTGTTCGCCAAGCCGTTCGTCGAGGAGACGCTGGCCGCCGACGTGATCGGCGTGCGCCAGGTCTACCGCGACTACGGCTTCCTCGACGCGGTGGTCGAGGTCGAGCGGCTCGAGTTCGACGCGGAGCGCAGGTGGGTCACCGTGCACGTCGCCGTGGACGAGGGCCGGCGCTTCACCGTGCGCTCGGTGCGCGTCGAGGGCGTGGAGCGCGTCGAGGAGCCGGCGGGCTCCGGCCGCACCGTCGAGCGGCCGGCGCAGCTCCTGTTCTCCGACGAGGAGCTGCGCGAGCTGCTCACGACCCGGCCCGGCGACGTCTTCGACAAGGTCACGCGCCAGGCCGACGTGCGCGCCCTGCGCCAGCACTACGGCGAGCACGGCTACATCGACCACCCCTCGCTGTCCGACGCGGACCGCATGGAGGTGCTCGAGCCGGAGCTGTTCTTCGACGCCAGCGAGCCGGTCGTGGACGTCGTCTACCGCGTCGCCCAGGGGCGCCAGCAGTTCATCCGCGAGGTGCGCGTGTCGGGCAACCTGAGCACGCGCGACGCCGTCGTGCGCCGCCTGATCACCGTGGACCCGGGCGACGCGGCCGACACGACGGAGATCGAGCGCTCGCGCGCGCGCATCCAGGGCACGGGCTGGTTCTCCGACCGGCGCAACGTGGTCGAGCACCGCGAGCCGTTCTACCGCTTCCTCGAGACGGGCGACCCCTACTGGAAGGACCTGGAGTACGTCGTGGACGAGGGCCAGGACCTCAACTTCAACATCAGCGGCGGCGTCAGCAGCAACCTGGGCGCGTTCGGCGTGGTCGAGTTCAGCAAGCAGAACTTCGACGTCACGAACCTGCCGCGCCGGCCGTGGACGGTGATCTCGGACGTCGCCGCGCGCCGCGCGTTCCACGGCGCGGGCCAGGAGCTGCGCCTGCGCGCCTCGCCGGGCACGCGCGTCTCGTTCTTCGACGTGTACTTCGCCGAGCCCGACATCTTCAAGCGCCACCGCGACCGCATCAGCCTCAGCTTGACCGCGCAGCGCCGGCTGCGGGCCTACGAGACGCACGACGAGGCGCGCGAGAAGTTCGGCTTCCAGGTCGGCCGCCAGCTCGGCGTGGACTCGGCCGTGTTCGCCGGCCTGACCTTCGAGAACGTGGACGTCGGGAACATCGACGGCGGCGGCGAGCCGGTGCTGAACGACCCGCTTTCGGCGCCGGTGACGCTGCTCGACCAGAAGGGCGAGAGCAACGTCTCGTACCTCGAGCTCGGCTACCGCCTGCGGACGACCGACGATCGCATCAACCCGCGCAACGGCGTCGCGCTGAGCTGGCGCAACGAGTTCCTCGACGAAGCCGTCGGCAGCGACTTCTCGTTCGTGCGCAGCCAGCTCGACTTCGACTTCTACGACGAGCTGGAGGGCGTCGGCGACGGGGTGCCCGACCGCTACCACATCCAGTTCCAGGGCGGCGTGGCGGTGCCCTACGGCGACACCGAGGACGTGCCCTACTCCGAGCGCTTCTTCCTCGGCGGCCAGGACGTGCTGCGCGGCTTCGACTTCCGCGGCGTCGGGCCCAACCAGAAGGGCTTCCCGCTGGGCGGCGAGACGTCGCTCTTCGCCTCGTTCGAGTACCGCCACCCGGTCGTCACCACGACGCAGCCGGGCACCTACCGCGAGATCGAGACGATGCACATCGGCGCCTTCGTGGACGCGGGGGTGCTCGGCGTCGAGGACCTGGGCGTGGACTTCGGGGACACGCGCGTCTCGGCCGGCTTCCTGCTCGGGATCTCGGTGCCCCTCCCGATCACCTTCAGCTTCGGCTTCCCGCTGCGCGAGGGCGCGGGAGACGACACGCAGGTGCTCGGCTTCAGCATCGGCTTCTAGGCCGGGCCGGCCGGCGCTTGACAGGGGCGGGGCCCCGCCGCTACCACCTGATCGTCGAGAAGGCCTGCCCGCGCAGTAGGGAGGCCGAGGGGCCCCGGACGGGGACCCCGTCAGATGGCGACGCTCACCCTCGAGGAGATCGCGCGCCTGTGTGGCGCCACGTTGGAGGGCGACGGCTCCCGGAGCGTCGTCGGTCCGGCCCCACTGGCCGACGCGCGCGCCGACGAGGTCAGCTTCCTCGGCAACCCGCGCTACCAGGCCGAGCTCGCCAGGACGGAGGCCGGCGCGGTGCTCGTGCCGCGCGACCTGCGCGCGGAGGCCCGCGCGGGCCTGGCGCTCCTGCGCTGCGACGACCCCAGCCGCGCCTTCAGCCGCGTCATCGCGGCGTTCCGTCCGCCGCCGGACCGCCCGGCGCCCGGCGTCCATCCCACCGCCGTCTTGCACCCGCGCGCGCGCGTCGCGCCGGACGCGTCGGTCGGGGCGCTCGTGGTGGTGGGAGAGGAGGCGGAGATCGGCGCCCGCGCGTTGCTCCACGCCGGCGTCCACGTCGGCGCGCGCGCGGTCGTGGGGGCGGAGAGCGTGCTGCACCCGCACGTCGTGCTCTACCACGACGTGCGCCTCGGCGAGCGCTGCATCGTGCACGCCGGGACGGTGCTGGGCTCGGACGGCTTCGGCTTCGAGCCCACGCCCACCGGCTGGGAGAAGATCCCCCAGTGCGGCACGGTCGAGGTCGGGGACGACGTCGAGATCGGCGCCAACGTGACCGTGGACCGCGGCCGCTTCCGCGCCACGCGCATCGCGAGCGGGGTGAAGATCGACAACCTCGTCCACATCGCGCACAACGTCGACGTGGGCGAGTCGGCGCTGCTCCTGGCCCAGGTCGGGATCGCCGGCTCCTCGCGCATCGGCCGGCGCGCGATCCTGGCCGGCCAGGTCGGCGTCATCGGCCACGTCACGGTCGGCGACGGCGCGCGCGTCTCGGCCCAGTCGGGCGTGGCCAAGGACCTGGAGGCCGGCGGCGACTACTTCGGCAGCCCGGCCCGGCCGCAGCGCGAGGGGCTGCGCCAGGTCGCGGCGCTGAGCCGGCTGGACGCGCTGCGCAAGCAGGTCGAGCGCCTCGAGCAGCGGCTGCGCGCCCTGGAGGGGGAGAGCTGATGCGCCAGCAGTGCACCCTGCGCACGGCGGTCGAGTTCACCGGCCGCGGCCTGCATTCGGGCGAGATCGTCAACGTGCGCTGCATGCCCGCGCCGCAGGGCACGGGCATCGAGTTCGTGCGCACCGACCTGCAGGACGCGCCCTCGATCCCCGCGCACATCCGCTACCACTCGGAGAAGAACCGGCGCACGCAGCTCTCGCGCGGCCCGAGCGCGGTCGACACCGTCGAGCACCTGCTGGCGGTGTGCAACGGCCTGCACGTGGACAACCTGCGCGTCGAGCTCTCGGGCTCCGAGCTGCCCGGCCTCGACGGCAGCGGGCGCGAGCTGGCCGACCTCTTCCTGCAGGCCGGCCTCGCGGAGCAGCGCGCCGAGGCGCGCGTGTTCCGGCTCGAGGAGCCGCTCTACGTGCGCGACGGGGGCGCGACGCTGGTCGCGCTCCCGGCCGAGCAGCCGGTCCTGACGCTGCAGTACATCGCGTCCTTCGCCGACCCGGAGGTCGAGGGCGGCTCGTTCCAGCTCGACGTCACGCCCGAGACCTTCGTGAACGAGATCGCGCCGGCGCGCACCTTCTGCCTGGCCTCGGAGGTCGAGGTGCTGCAGGCCGCCGGGCTGGGAAAGGGCGCCACGCGCGAGAACACGGTGGTGCTGGGCGACCCGCAGACCGTCCTGCGCATGCCGGGCGAGCCGGTGCGGCACAAGCTGCTGGACCTGCTCGGCGACCTGCGCCTGCTGGGAGCCGACCTGCACGCGCACGTGATCGCCACGCGCTCCGGGCACAAGACGAACGCCGATCTGGTGCGCCGCCTCCTCGACCTGATGGAGGAGCGCGAGACGGGCGGGATCATCCAGCGCGAGACGGGGCTGGACGTGCGCGAGGTCATGCGCATGCTCCCGCACCGCTACCCGTTCCTCCTGATCGACCGCGTGCTCGAGATCGAGGGCTACCAGCGGGCCGTGGCGATCAAGAACGTCTCGATCAACGAGCCGTTCTTCGTCGGGCACTTCCCGGACAAGCCCCTGATGCCGGGCGTGCTGCAGCTCGAGGCGATGGCGCAGCTCGCCGGCGTGCTCCTGCTGCGCAAGCTGGAGCACACCGGCAAGCTGGCCGTCCTGTGGTCGATCGACAAGGTCAAGCTGCGCGCGCCGGTCGAGCCCGGCGA
>CADEGS010000124.1 GCA_902826945.1 uncultured bacterium
ACCCAGCCGACGAGCTCCTGCACCGAGTCGCGCGTGAGCTTGCCGAAGCCCTCGCAGCGCTGGCACCCGCGGCGCCGGCGCTCGTGCCCCTTGCAGTCGGGGCAGAAGAAGACGGTCTGCGGCAGGTCGCGCGAGAGCTTGCGGTAGCGGCCCTCGACGAAGACGCGCGTCCTGGGAGGGTTGTTCATGGCGAGATCCCCGACGTCAGGGGAGGGAGCACCTCGTGCGGCGAGGGGCTCCGGAACGACTGGCACGTTCGACCCGGCGAAGAATCGCGCGCAGGATAGCGCACGGCGCGGTGCCTTCCACGCCCGCGCTCGGGGACGCCTCTCGCGCGGCGCGGAATCCCGCCCGCCCGCGTGCATTGGCGGGCGGATTCCCTACCTTGCGCCTGGATGCACCCCGTCCTGTTCGAGATCCCGCTCCCCGGCCGCGCCTTTCCCGTGCGCACCTTCGGCGTCCTGGTCGCGGCGGGCTTCCTGCTGGCGGTCTGGCTGTGGGGCAAGTTCCTGGCGCGCTACGGCCGCGACCCCCGCGGCGACCCCGAGCGCGGCGCCCAGGTCGGCGCCTGGATCCTGGTCGGCGTCCTGGGCGGCGCGCGGCTCCTCTACGTCGCGGTGGAGTCGGCGCGCTACCTGACGGCCGACACCACGCCGGGGATCGAGCGCTACCTGGCCGCCGACCGCGCCGGCCGCGGCGAGGTGGCGGCCGAGCTCTCCATCTCGGCCCCGGGCGACCTCGAGCGCGCCCAGCGCCTGTCGGTCGGCCACGACCTGCTCCACGACCCGCTGCAGATCCTCTTCGTGTGGCGCGGCGGGCTCGTCATGTACGGCGGCTTCCTCGGCGCCGTCTTGCTCGGCACCTGGGCGGCGCGCCGCCACGGGCTCGACCCCTGGAACGCGCTCGACACCGGGCTCGTGTGCGGCTTCATCGGGCAGATGGTCGGACGCTGGGGCTGCTACTTCGTCGGCGACGACTACGGCAAGGTCGTCGGCGAGGCGCACCGCCACCTGCCGTTCCCGATCACGCTCACCGTGCCCTCGCGCGAGTGGCTCGCCGCCCACCCCGAGAGCCTGTTCGAGCCCGAGCTGGCCGGCCAGGTGCTGTGGGCCACGCAGATCTGGATGAGCGCCAAGGCGCTCTCGGTGGCGCTGGTCGGCTGGCTCGTGCTGCGCCACCGCCGCTGGGTCGGCCAGGTGACGGCGATCGTGATCCTGCAGTACGCGGTGCTGCGCTTCCTGATCGAGCTCTTCCGCGGCGACGAGGTGCGCGGGCTGTGGTTCGGCGGGCGCATCTCGACCTCGCAGCTGCTCTCCATCCCGGCCGTCGTGCTGGCGCTGTGGATGCTCGCGCGGCGCGTCGGCTCCGGGGCACCGCCCGAGCGCGTGCGCCCCTGACGCCATGGCGAGCGAGCCGGGGCGCGTCGTGGCGGGCGTGGACGAGGCGGGCCTCGGACCGCTCGTCGGCCCGCTCGCGATCGGCTACAGCGCGTTCCGGCTGCCGCGCGCGGGCGCGTGCCCGTGGCGCCTGCTGCGCCGCCTGGTGAGCGCCGACCCGGCCGACGACGCGCAGGCGCTGGTCGTGGCCGACTCGAAGAAGGTCTTCGCGCGCAACCCGCGCGGCCGCGCGCGGCTCGAGGCCACCGCGCTCGTCTTCCTGGCGCTGCTCGACCGGGACGGGTTGCCGCCCGAGAGCGCGCTCTCGATCCTGCGCGGCCCGCTCGGCCCGCAGGCGAGCGCGCTGGCGCGCCATCCCTGGTACGAGCGCCTGGCCCCGCTGCCGCGCGAGCACGAGCGCGCGACGCTCGAGCTGCGCGCCGCGCGCCTGGCGCGCGAGATGCGCGCGCAGGCGCTCGAGCCGCTCGAGGCCGGCGTGCGCATCGTGCCGGCGGGCGAGCTGAACGACTCCTACGCGGTCACGTCCAACAAGGCGCTCACCGTCTGGGAGAAGACGCTCGAGGTGCTGCGCTACCTGTGGCACCGCCTGGGCGCCGAGGCGCCGCACGTCACGGTGGACCTCCTCGGCGGGCGCGTCTACTACGGCCCGCTGCTCGCGCGCGGCTTCCCCGAGGCGCGCGTCTCGTGGAGCCGCGAGGAGAGCGGCCACGCCTGCTACCGCCTGGAGGAGCGCGCGCCGCGCGAGGGCGGCGCGCCGCGGCGCATGCGGCTCGACTTCCGCGCCCGTGGCGAGGAGCACTCCTTCCCCGTCGCGCTCGCCTCGTGCCTGGCCAAGTACGCGCGCGAGACGGTCATGGACGCCTTCAACGCCTACTTCGCCGCCCTCGACCCGACGCTGCGCCCCACCGCGGGCTACCGCGGCGACGGCACGCGCTGGATGCGCGAGGCGGTCGGAGCGCTCGAGCGCGCGGGGCTCGCGCGGACCGTGCTGGTGCGCGAGCGCTGAGCGCGAGCGCGCGGGACCCTCGAACGTCACCGTCCCGCCTTCCGGACGGCGGCCTCCGCCGGAGGGCTCTACGGAACAGAGGTCGCTATACTCGCCGCCGAGGGGGATCGATCGATCGTGTACGCGCACGGCGACTACGAGTACGACGTCTTCATCAGCTACCCGTGGTCGCATCCGGAAGGCCGGTGGGTGACCCGGGTGTTCGCTCCGACCCTCCAGGGTCAGCTGCGAAACGCCTTTCCCCACTGGGAGCCCCGGCTCTTCTTCGACAAGAACGAGGTCGAGGTGGGCGACGTCCTCGAGCAGGAGATCCTCAGCGCGCTGCGTCGGTCCTGCGTGCTGGTCCCCGTGCTCTGCTATCCGTACTTCCGCAGCTCCTGGTGCGCCGCGGAGTGGCGCACGTTCCAGACGCCGCTGCTGGAGGCGAGCGGCGCGAGCGGCAGGCCTCGCAGCGTCGCACCGACGATCTACGCCGGCGACCCGAACCACTATCCGCCGCGAGCACGGAGCGGCGGCGGGCTCGCCTACCACCAGCTCTCCGAGTTCAACACCCTGCAGCAGCCGACGCAGAGGTTCCGCAAGCAGGTGCAGGTCCTGGCCCACGCCGTGGCCTCGTTGATGCTGAAGGAGAGCCGCCCGCCCGATCCCGGCTGGCCCGCGTTCAGCGGGGCCAGCATGGAGGACCTGCGCCGGGCCGATCCGCACGGGATCGCTTCCGAGTGGATGCTCGTCCCGCCCCCGGTGATCAGGAAGCCGGTCTACGGCGCGGAGAGGGTGGCTTGAGAGACGGCCGGGCCCAGGCTCCGGTCGCGGACCGGGCTCGTCCGTCCGTGCCGCTGCCTCCTGCGCTCGGCACGGTGCTGACCTTCTACTCCTACAAGGGCGGCGTGGGACGGTCCATGGCGCTCGCCAACGTCACCGCGCTCCTCGCGCGCGACGGCAAGCGGACGCTGGTCGTCGACCTGGACCTCGAGGCTCCGGGGATCGAGAAGTACTTCCGCGACGCGGAGCCGAGGGGCTCCGCCGTCGGGACGGCCCGGGGCCTTTCCCCCGGAGCGCGCGCGACGAAGCCGGGCATGGTCGACCTGATCGAGGCCTGGCAGCGCCACACCGCATCGGACCCGGTCGCTGCACAGCGGTTGTACGAGGCGCCGCAATGGCCCGCCGAGCTCGACTGGCGCAGTTGCCTGCACGAGTGCCGGCCCTTCGCGGAAGGCGAGGCGGTCCACGTGCTCTCGGCCGGACGCGAGGAGCCCGCCTACGCGCGGCGCGTCCAGGCGCTGGACTGGAACGTCCTGTTCGCCTCGCACGAGGTCGGGCTCTTCTTCGAGCGCCTGCGGGACGAGTGGCGGCGCTCCTACGACCTCGTCCTGGTCGACTCGCGCACGGGATTGTCGGACAGCGGCAGCGTGTGCACGTCGTTGCTCGCCGATCAGCTCGTCGTGTTCTTCACGGCCAACGAGCAGAGCATCGACGGCGTCCTGGCCGTCGCTCGCGGCGCCCGGGAGGCGCAGAAGACGCTGCTCGTCCCGCGCTCGGGCCTCCCCGTGGTGCCCGTGCCCGCGCGCGACGAGCCCTACAACGAGAAGGAGCTCAGCGAGCGCTGGCGTGCGGTGTACGCGACGAAGTTCGCGGAGTTCTACGAGGAATGGGCCGTCCGCCAGCCGGACGAGCAGGATCCCGGGGCGCTCGCCGAGCCCGTCCCTCCGGAGACGGTTCTCAACCGCATCTACGTCCCCTACGCCTCCTACTGGAGCTTCGGCGAGCGCCTGCCGGTCCTGGAGCAGGCCGAGCGACAGAACCCCGCCAAGATCGGCGCGGCCTTCGACCGCCTGGCGAGCTTGCTCGGCTCGGGGCTGACGTGGTCCGAGGAAGGCGCGGAGCGCGGCGCGCTGGACCTGGAGCGCGCGCGCGCCCAGGTCGCCCGGGCGCAGATCGAGACGGAGAGCCGCAGGGCCGAGCTCGAGACCACCTACCGCGCCTCGGCGCGCCAGCGCTGGATCGCGGTGGGCGTCCTGGCGGTGCTGGTGGTGGCCGCGCTCGGGCTGTACGCGAAGCGTGCACGTGACGCTGCGCGCGTCGAGGCCCTCCTCCTCGGCCTGGAATCCGCCCGGACCCTCTCGGATGTCGAGTTCTCGTACGCGCAGCTCGAGGATCTCTTGCCCGGGGACGACCCGCGGCTTCTGTCCTCGACGACGAAGCTGGCCTCGCTGTATGTCCCGACCGACGCCGAGCGGGCATTCGTCCTCTTCGAGCAGGCGGCCGCGATTCCGAGCGACGAGCTGGGACGATTCCGCGTGCGACGAGAAGCCGCCCGGGTGTTTCTGACCGCGAGCCGACCGGAGCTGGCGCTCGCCGTCGTCGAGTCGGCCGCTGTCCCGGAGGTGGCCCCCGCGGGCGACCTCGAGGCCTGGGCCGAGCTCGAGGCGGAGCTCTACGAGAGCCTGCCCGAGCCGCGCATCGGGGAGGCCCAGCGCGCCTGGGCGAGGCTCGTGGACCTGCGCTGCTCCGATACCCCGGCCAGCGACGCGTGCATCCGGACGCGGACCTCCCAGGCCCTGTTCCTCGCACGTCAGGAGCAGGTCCCGGCCGCGCTCGAAGCCATCCGGCTGATCCTCGAGGCGACCGACCAGACCGCCGTGCTCGCCGACAAGGGTGCGATCGATCTCTCGAAGGCGCGGCGCTTCCCCGCGCTGCCGGATGCCCTGCGCGCCTACGAGGCCATCCTGCGCCTGGACAAGAGCACCGCGCACGACGCGGACCTCCTGAAGGACCAGATCGAGCGCATGGAGGCCCTGAGCCGGCCTGCCCTCGCACCGTCGAACCAGATGCAGTCGAACAGGAGGTAACCGCACGGCCACGGACCGCGGGGCCAGGAGCCTGCGGCTCACTCCAGGTCCTTCTCGAACACGAGCTGCGCCTTCACGTCGCGGTACCCGAGCCCGCGGTAGAACGCGTGCGCGCGCTCGCGCGTCGTGCGCGACTCGAGGCCGATGCGCGCGAGCCCGCGCGCGCGCGCCCAGCGCTCGGCCCGGCCCAGGAGCGCGCGGCCGAGGCCCGCGCCGCGGTGGCGCGCGTCCACGACCAGCGCGCCGACGCGCGCGTAGGTGCCCTGCATCGGGCAGCGGAAGCGCGCCACGTGCAAGAGGCCCAGGGGCCGCCCGTCCGCGCCCTCGGCCACCAGCCAGGCCTCCTCCTCCGGCCGGCTCGCGCGCAGGCGCTCCTCCATGACGGCCACCCCGCAGGGGTAGCCGAGCTCGCCCGCCAGGCGGGCGAGCTCCTCCGCGTCCTCGATGCGAGCCTCGCGCAGGGCCATGGATGGGTGTGCCCGCTCCCGCGGCGAGCGCGAGATCCCGCGCGCTGCGGCACGCGGGCGGTGGCACGGGCCGTCGCCCGCCATTAGGGTAGCCGCGCCTCGCGGGCCCGGCCCCCTCCTCTCTCCCCCTCGTGAAGACCGCCATCCTCGGCGCCGGCGTGTCCGGCCTGGCCCTCGCGCGCCTGCTGGAGCAGGGCGGCCTCTCGCGCGCCGACCTGCACCTGTTCGAGGCCGCGGACGTCGCCGGCGGGCTGTGCCGCTCGCGCACGGTGGACGGCTTCACCTACGACGTCGCCGGCGGGCACATCCTGTTCAGCAAGGACCGCGCCGTGCTCGACTGGATGCTCGAGAACGGCGGCGGGCGCGAGGCCTTCGTGCAGCGCGACCGCAACACGAAGATCCGCTTCGGCGACCGCTGGGTGCACTACCCGTTCGAGAACGGGCTCGGCGACCTGCCCGACCAGGCGAAGTTCGACTGCCTGAAGGGCTACGTCGAGGCCTGGCACCGGCGCACCGGCTCGGACGGGAGCGCGCCGCGCGACTTCGCCGCCTGGATCCGCTGGCGCTTCGGCGACGGGATCGCCGAGCACTTCATGGATCCCTACAACGAGAAGATCTGGAAGCGGCCGCTGGCGGACATCACGAGCGAGTGGGTCGCCGGCCGCGTGCCCGACGCGCCGATCGACGACGTGCTGCGCTCCGCGATCGGCATCCGCACCGAGGGCTACACGCACCAGGCGATCTTCTACTACCCCGCGCACGGCGGCTTCCAGGCGATCACCGACGCGCTGGCGCGCGCGCTCGCGCCGCAGGTGCGCCTCTCGACGCCGGCGCGGCGCGTCGAGCGCCGCGGCGAGCGCTGGCGCGTGAACGACGAGGACTTCGACTGCCTGGTCAGCACGATCCCGCTCAACGAGCTGCCCGACGTCTTGGCCGGCGTGCCCGACGGCGTCGCCGCGGCCATGCGCGGGCTGGCGTACAACTCGCTCGTGACCTACCTGGTCGCGCTCGACCGCGCCGAGCACCCCGACCTGTCCTGGATCTACCTGCCCCACCACGCGCAGGGTCCGGTCAACCGCGCGACGTACATGTCGAACTACTCGCCCGGCAACGCGCCGCCGGGCAAGACCTCGTTCCTGCTGGAGGTCACGCTGCCGGGCGGCACGCCGCCGCCGGGGCCGGAGCTCGAGCGCGAGGTCCTGCGCGGCGTCGAGCAGGCCGGCCTCCTCGCGCGCGACGAGATCCTGTTCACCGACCGGAGCTCGGTGCGCTACGCCTACATCGTCTACGACCACGACCTGCTCGAGCGCCGCCGCGCGTCGCTCGCCTGGTGCGAGGCGCACGACGTGGTCCTGCTCGGCCGCTTCGGCCACTACGACTACTTCAACTCCGACCAGTGCGTCGGGGCCGCGCGCGCGCTCGCGCCGCGCCTGCTCGAGCGCGCCCGGCGCGGCTAGCGCCCCCCGCGATGGCCGCGCCGCGTGGCTCCAGCGCGATCCATGCCGACGCGCGGCGCGTGTCGGTCGTCATCCCGACCTGGAACGGCGGCGCGCGCTTCCGCGCGGTGCTGGACGCGCTCGCCGGGCAGGACCTCGCGGGCGGCTTCCAGCTCGTCGTGATCGACTCGGGCTCGAGCGACGGCAGCGCCGAGGCCGCGCGCGCCGCGGGCGCGCTGGTCGAGACGATCCCGCAGAGCGAGTTCAACCACGGCGCCACGCGCAACCGCGCCATCGCGCGCGCGAGCGGCGAGATCGTGTGCCTGCTGACGCAGGACGCGCGCCCGCTGGACGAGTCCTACGTGCGCTGCCTGGCGCAGGTCTTCGACGAGAACCCGCGCGTGGACGGCGTCTACGCGCGCCAGTTCCCGCGCCCCGACTGCGACCCGCTGCTGGCCGAGCGCCTGCGCCAGTGGAGCGCCGCGCGCACCGAGCGCGAGCTCAAGGTCTTCGCGCCCGGCGACCCGGCGCGCTCGCGCGCGATGTACGACGCGCTGCCGCCGCTCGAGCGCTACCTCTCGTGCGCCTTCGACGACGTCGCCTCCTCCGTGCGCCGCTCGACCTGGGAGCGCCTGCCGCTGCCCGAGCGCAGCTTCGGCGAGGACGTCGCCTGGGCGCGCTCGGTGCTGCTCGCGGGCGGCCAGATCGCCTTCGAGCCCAGCGCGCGCGTCGAGCACAGCCACCGCATCCGCATGGGCCGCGAGTTCCGCCGCATCTACTGCGACCACAGGAACCTCTACGAGCTGTTCGAGCTGCGCAACGTCCCCGACTGGCGCGCGGTCTGGAGCGGCTGGGCCTGGCAGCGCCGCTTCTACCGCGACCTCCTGGCCGGCCTGCGCCTCTCCCCGGCGCGGCGCGCCTTCTGGCGCGCCTACTCCGTGCCCTACGCGCTGCTCGAGACGGCGGCGCAGTTCCTGGGCGCGCGCAGCCACTGGAAGACGGGCGAGAGCCCCTTCTGGTCCTGGGCCGACCGCCGCCTTCGCCGGGGCATGTGAGGGGCTACACTGGGTGCCCCTCGCGGTCGGCAGCATGGCAGAAGAAGGCAAGAGTCGAGCGCCCGCCCAGCGCGTCGCCGAGCGCTACGAGGTCCTGGGGCGGCTGGGCTCCGGGCCGCACGGCCCCACCTACCGCGCGCTCGACCACCGCCGGCTGGAGCGCGACCCGGCGCAGCGCGTCGTGGCGCTCAAGATCCTGCGCGCGCGGGCGGCCGAGGCCCCGGACTTCGACGAGCGCCTGCGCGCGCTGCAGGACGGCCTGGCGGCGCTCGAGGACGAGGTCGTCGTCGCGCCGCGCGACTGCGGGCGCACGGAGCTGGGGCTCGCCTACCTGAGCCACGAGCTCGTGCGCGGGCACAGCCTGGAGGAGCGCCTGCAGACCGAGGGCGCGCTCGGGCGCGACGCGGCGCGCGCGCTGGTCCTGCGCCTGGCGCGCGCGCTCTCCGGCGTGCACGCGCGCGGCTTCGTGCACGGCGCGCTGGGGCCGCAGCACGTCCTGCTCCCGGGCGAGCCGCGGGGGGTCGCGCCGCCGCCCGCCGAGGCGGGGGTCGGGAACGGGCACGCGCCCGCGCCGCTCGCCGCCGAGGAGCGCGAGGAGAGCGCGCCGGCAGACGCGGCCCCGCGCCTGCTCGACGTCGGCCTGGCCGGGCTGCTCGCGGCGCCCGAGCGCGCGCCGGCGCCGCGCGACGACGTGCGCGCGCTGGGACGGCTGCTCGCCGCCGCGCTCTCGGGCGACCCGAGCGGCGCGACGCTGCCGGCCGACCTCGACCCCGAGACCGCGCGCGTCGTCGAGCGCGCGCTCGATCCGGGCGGCCTGGCGACGATGGAAGAGCTCGTGCGCGCGCTGGCGCCGCCCGAGCCGGAGCCCGAGCCGGCGCCGGACGCGTCCGCGCCGCGCGAGGCGCGCTCCGAGGTGCTCGTGCGCCCCGGCCCCTCGCGCGCGCCGCTCGTCGCGGCCGCGCTGGTGCTCGCCACGGCCGCCGGGCTCGGCGCCTGGTACGCGCGCGGCGCGCTGGCCGCCGAGCGGGCGCGCGAGCGCGCGGCGCTGGAGCGCGAGGTGGCCGAGCGCTCGCGGCGCGAGCGCGCGCTCCAGGACGAGCTGGCGGCGGCCCGCAGCGCGCTCGAGGCGCGCGTGGACCCGGCCGCGCTCGAGGCCGAGCAGGAGCGGCTCGGGCAGCGCGTGGACCAGCTCGGCGCCGAGCTCAGCGCCGCGCAGGAGGAGGCCCGGACGCTGCGCGCCGAGAAGGACGCCGTCGCGCGCACCAAGGAGGAGGACCAGCGCGCGCTGGACGCCGAGCGCGACCGGCTCGCGGCGCTGCAGGAGGAGCACGACCGCACGCTGGCCGCCCTGCAGCGCATGGAGGCCCGGCGCGAGGAGGAGCGGCGCGCGAGCGCGCTCCTCGCCGATGCGCTGCGCGAGCGGATCGCGGCGGGCGACCCGCGCGGCGTGTGGTCCCTGTGCGAGTCGCTGGCGGCGCAGGGCCGGCTGCCGGCCTCGCTCGCGCCGCAGCCCCTGCTCGACGCCTGGACCGAGGCCGGCGACCTCCTGCGCCGCACCGAGGGCGCGGACGTGGCCCAGGCGGGCGCGCTGGTCGTGCAGGCGCGCGCGGCCATCGCGCGCGCGCGCCAGGCGCAGGGCGTCTTCACGCTGGCGCTGCGCGAGACGCTGGGCTCGCAGCCGGCGCTCGAGGAGGCGCTCGAGGGCGCGCTGCGCGACCTCGAGAACCAGGCCGAGGAGCGCCTGGCGGTGCGCGAGGCCGCGCTGCACTGGGAGTGGAACGCGCTGCTCGCGGCGCCGCTCGAGGCCGATCCCCGGCAGGGGCTGGCGCTCGCGGCGGCCTTCCCCGCCCCGGCCGATCGCACGGGCGAGCTGGCGCGCGCGCTGGCGCAGGCGCTGGGCGCGCGCTGCGAGCCCGGCGGCGCGCTCGACCAGGCGGCGCTGCGCGGCGTGCCCGACCTCGCCGGCTGGCTCGAGCCGCTGCGCGCCGCAGCGCCGCGCGCCGAGGAGGCCGTGCGCGCGCTCGAGCGCTTCGCCTGGGCGCAGGCCTGGCCGGACCCGGGTCGCTTCGCGCGCTGCCTGGCGAGCTGGCCGCGGCCCGAGCGCGCGGGCGCGGACGACCCCGCCGCGCGCGCGGGGACCTGGCAGGCGGCGCTCGTGTGCGAGGCGTTGCTGCTGCACGAGGACGGCCCCTACCCCGGCCCGCCCGGCCGCCGCGCGCTGTACCGCACGCGCGGGGCCGACGGCACGCTCGGCTGGCAGGTCGAGACGCTCGGCGGCGAGGAGGGCACGCGCGCGGCTTGGACCGTGTCGCAGAGCTTCTACGACGCCGACGGGCGCTTCCAGGGCCGGCGCGAGCTGGGCGTCGCGCGCGCGGGGCGCACGATCGTCGAGGAGGGCGTGCGCCCGCGCGTGCTCTTCCGCGCCGCGAGCGGGCCGCGCCCGAGCGAGGCCTGGAGCGCGCCGGCTGACGACCCGCCCTTCCGCCTGCCGATCGGGCCCGACGCGGTGGCGGCCTTCCGCGAGCGCACGGCGAGCGCGCCGCTCGTCGTGCTCGTGTGCGAAGAGGACGGCGCGACGAGCTGGTGGTCGGCCGAGCTCGGCCTCGTGCGCCACGCGGACGCGGGCGTCACGCGCGAGCTCTACTTCTCCGACTGAGCGCCCGCCGCCAGGCACTCCTGCACGCGCGGCAGGAGCAGGCGCGCCAGGCGCTCGTGCCCGAGCGCGCTCGGGTGGTAGGGGTCGACGAACAGCTCGGCCTCCGGCGCGCTCCCGTCGCGGAAGGCGTCGTGCGCCTCGACGAGCGGCGTCCCGCTGCGCGCGGCGAAGGCCAGGAGGCGCGGGTCGTAGTCGAGCACCGGCGGCCGCGCGCGCTCGGTCTCCGCGGGGCGCGGCACGTGCAGCAGCACGAGCGCGCTCCCCTGCTCGGCCGTCGCGGCGCGGAAGCGCTCGAGCGCCTGCTCGAACTGTCCGGGCGAGACGCGCCGCAGGTAGCCGGGCTCGAGGTAGACGCCGACCTCGTGCGCGCGCGCGCTGGCGCCCGCGCGCCGCTCGAGGATCGCGCGCCGGCCGCCGCGCGCGAGGTCGCCGAGCCAGGCCGCGAGGTGCGCCAGGCGCAGCTCCTCGCGCAGGCGCGCGGACCACTCGGGCGCGACGGCCGCGCCGCCCCGGCGCGCGAGCTCCGCCAGCTTGGCGGCGTCGTCCAGGCCGCTCGAGGCCCAGTGCTCGTTCACCGCGCCGAAGGCGAGCACGACGACGTCCGGGCGCCAGCGCTCGCAGAGCGCCAGGTAGCGCCGCCAGCCCTGCTCGATCGTCGCGCCGACCAGGCCGGCGTTGACGACCTGCGCGCGCGGCCAGGCGGGCGCGAGCAAGGCCTCGAGGCGCGCCGCGTAGGTCTCGCGCTCGCGCACGCCGTAGCCGAAGGTCGTGGAGTCGCCGAGCACCACCACGCGCGGCGCCGCGGCGGGGTCGGGATCGCGCCCGCGGTAGCCGCCGGGGCTCACGCGCTCCTCCGCGCCCCAGGGCACGCGCGCGCCGGGGCGCGGCGACCACAGCGTCGCCGGGTCGATCCGGTGCAGCGCGGTCGCGTCGAGCAGGTCGGCGTCCTCCTGCGCGTTCCACACGACGAGCGGCGGCAGCGGCGGGTAGCGGAAGCCCGCGGCGCGCAGCCCGAGCTCGACCAGCGCGAGCGCCGGCAGCGCGAGCAGCGCGGCCAGGAGGCGCGCGCGCAGTCCCCCGCGCGCGCTCATCGCGCGCCGCGCCCGCCCGGCTCGGGCTCTCGTCCGCTCGCCTCGCGCGCTCGTCCGGCCATCGCTCGGGGCGCCGTCAGCCCAGCATCAGCCCCGCGACGAGCTTCGTGAAGCGCGCGGGGTCCGGGAGCGGCGAGCCCTCCGCCAGCAGCGCCTGCCCGTGCAGGAGCTCGCACCACTCGGAGAAGCGCGCGAAGGAGGCCTGGTCCTGCGCCAGCTCGTGCAGGCGCTCGACGAGCGGGTGCGTGGCGTTGAGCTCGAGCACGCGCTTCCGCGGCGGCACGGGCCGGCCGCTCTCGCGCAGCATGCGCTCGAGCTGCGGCGAGGGGTCGTGCTCGCCGCCGACCAGGCACGCCGGGCTCTCGCTCAGGCGGCTGGTGAAGCGCACGGCCTCGACCTTCTCGGCCAGCTCCTTGCGCACGCTCTCGAGCACGCCCTCGAGCTCCTTCTCGCGCGCCTCGCGCTCGCGGCGGTGCTCGTCGTCGTCGAGCTCGACCTGGCCCTTGTCGACCTGGCGCAGCGGCTTGTCGGCGAAGGCGTGCAGGCGCTGCAGGACGAACTCGTCCACCGGGTCCACCAGGAACAGCACCTCGTGCCCGCGCGCACGCAGCGTCTCGGCGTGCGGCGAGCGCTCGGCCGCCGCGCGGTCGGGCGCGAGCAGCACGTAGATCTCCTTCTGCTTCACCGGCATGCGGTCCACGTACTCGAGCAGCGTGGTCGGCTCCGGCCCGGCGCTCGACTCGAACAGGCACAGGCGCGCCAGCTCGTCCTGCAGCTCGTCGTCGTAGTACAGGCCTTCCTTGAGGACCGGCCCGAAGGCCTTCCAGAAGCCGGCGTAGCCCGCGCGGCGCTTCTCCAGCAGCTCCTTCAGCGCGTCGAGCACCTTGCGCGTGACGCGCTTCTTGATCGCGCCCATCTGCCGGTTGTGCTGCAGCGTCTCGCGCGAGACGTTGAGCGGCAGGTCGG
>CADEGS010000125.1 GCA_902826945.1 uncultured bacterium
GAGCGAGCCTCCCGCGGGACGCGACCTTGCCCGCCCCGCACCAGGGCCGAATAATCTCGGCCCGCAGCGGCGCCCGACCCCGGGCTCCTCCGGGCCGCCGCCCGGACGCCACCCAGCGGGCACCCGTGACCCAGCCTCTCACCGCCGTCCTCTCCGACCTGCACGGCAACCAGCCCGCGCTGGAGACCGCGCTCCGCGACGCCCGCCGGCGAGGGGTGCGCCGCTACGTGTGCCTGGGGGACGTCGTCGGCTACGGCGCGCGCCCGCGCGAGACGCTCGACCTAGTGATGGCGCTGTGCGTCGAGCGGCCCGCCGGCGGCCCCGAGTACGGCGCGCTCGAGCCCGGCCTGTGCCTGCAGGGCAACCACGAGTACGCGCTCCTGCACGACCAGAGCGAGGACTTCAACCCGCGCGCGCGCGCCGCGATCGAGTGGACGCGCGGCGAGCTGAACCGCGCGCCGGCGCGCGAGCGCGGCTACGCCTACTGGGACTTCCTCGCCGACCTCGAGCCGCGCGTCGCCGAAGGCGAGGTGCTGTACGTCCACGGCTCGCCGCGCGACCCGGTGCGCGAGTACCTGGTGCCGCACGACGTCGCGGACGTGTCCAAGATGGCGGACAACTTCGCCCGGCTGGGGGAGCGCCGCGTGTGCTTCGTCGGCCACAGCCACGTCCCGGCCATCTACTTCGAGAGCGGCTCCCTGTTCCTGCCCTCCGGCGACGAGTCGAGCTTCGACCTCGAGCGGATGAAGGACGAGCGCGCGATCGTCAACGTGGGCTCGGTCGGGCAGCCGCGCGACGGCGACGCCCGCCTCTCCTACGCCGTCTTCGACGGCCGCACCGTCACGTTCGTGCGCCTGGAGTACGACGTGCCCTCGGCGCAGGCGGCCATCCGGGCCGTGCCCGAGCTCCCCGACTCCCTGGCCGATCGCCTGGCGATCGGCCGGTAGACCCCGTCCGGGCCTCCGCGAGCGCCCGGCCTTCCCCCAGCGATCCCGCCTGCCATTGGAGAAGCGCCTCCCGCTCGCCCTCTTCCTGTCGTTCCTCGTCCTGTTCGCCTGGACGATCCTGACCGCGCCGCCGAAGACCCCGCCGGACGAGACGGCGCCGGCGGTCGAGGGCGGCGCCGGGACGAGCGGGACCGCGCAGGGCGCGCCGGGGCCGGCGGCCGCGGCGCTCGCGCCGGCGCCCCCGGCGGCGACGGTGGCCGAGACCGAGGAGCGCACGCTCGAGCTCTTCGTCGGCGAGCCCGGGGTGCCCGGCTACTACCGGCTGCGCTTCACGAACCGCGGCGGTCGTCTGCAGGAGCTCGACTTCGGCGACTACTTCCGCCAGGGCGGGCTGGACGAGGCGGCGCGCGCCGACCCCGCGCACTGGCTGCCCCTGGTCGAGCCGATCGAGACGGCGGCCGGCACGACCGGCTCGCTCTCGCTCGAGGTCAGCCCGTCGAGCAGGTCGCTCGCGCCGGCGGGGCTGGCGGACGTCCTGTGGCAGATGACGCCGCTCGCGGACGGCGTCGAGATGCGCTACGGGCCCGGCACGGGGCTGGTCTTCACGAAGCGCGTCCGCGCGCGTCCCGGCACGTGGGACCTGAGCTTCGAGCTCGAGGTCGAGAACCAGGCCGCGGGCGCGCTCGGCCGGCGCGACTTCGTGCTCTCGCCCGCGGGCGTCGTGCGCGCCGAGCTGGGCGACAAGTTCTACCAGGAGCCGCGCGCCGCCGCGGTCGGCTTCGACGCCGAGGACGAGGAGTACCGCGCGGCCTCGGTGCCGGCGGCGTCGCTGCGGCGCGACGCGGGCGAGACGCTCGACGTGCCCGTGCCGCCGGCCTTCGTCGGCGTGCACAACAAGTACTTCGCCTTCTTCCTGCGCGGGGCGGATCCCGCCGCCGCCGCCACGCTGCAAGGGGCGCGCGCGCTGGCCGTGCACCCGCTGGCGCCGATCCTGGGCGAGAACGGGCCGCTCGACTTCGTCGAGGTCGTCGTCCCGCTCGGGCTCGACCTGCCGCCGGAGGGCGAGCGCCGCTCGTGGACCTACACGGTCTACGCCGGCCCCAAGGACCGCGAGGTGCTGGCCGCCGACTTCGCGCCGCACGCCGAGGCGCTGGCCGACGACCTCGGCACCTTCTCCGGGATCTCGCGCCTGCTCCTGGCGGTGCTCGGCTTCTTCCACCGCATCCTCGGCAACTGGGGCTGGGCGATCATCCTGCTCACGATCTGCGTGCGGCTGGCGCTGTTCCCGCTGAACCGCCGCTCGCAGACCGCCATGGCGCGCTACCAGACGAAGATGAAGCGCGTCCAGCCGAAGATGGAGGAGATCAAGCGCCGCTTCGCGGACGACCCGCAGAAGCAGCGCGAGGCGCAGGCCCGGCTGATGCAGGAGGAGCGCGCCTTCCCGCCGCTCGGCGGGTGCCTGCCGATGTTCCTGCAGATCCCGGTCTTCTTCGGCCTCTTCAGCGCGCTGCGCACGACCTTCGACCTGCGCCAGGCGCCGTTCCTCGGCTGGATCCGGGACCTGTCGCGGCCCGACCACCTGCTCGAGCTCGACCTGCACCTGCCGCTCCTCTTCACGACGCTCGACCTGCGCTACCTGAACCTGCTGCCGATCCTGATGGTCGTGACCTGGGTGCTGCAGCAGATGGGCATGCCCAAGCCCTCCGACGAGCAGCAGGCGCGCATGCAGAAGATGATGATGTTCATGCCGATCCTGTTCGGCTTCTTCCTCTACGACTACGCGGCGGGGCTGTCGCTCTACATGATCACGCAGTCCACGCTCGGGATCTTCGAGCAGCGCGTGATCAAGAAGGTCTGGCCGGTGGACGAGAGCGAGCCCGAGCCGAAGAAACCGGCCGGCTGCGGCCCCTTCTCGGGCATCCTGGCCAACCTGGCGGAGAAGCAGAAGGAGCAGATGCGCCTGATGGAGGCGCGCAAGCGCCAGGGCGGCAGCTCGAAGCAGACGCGGCGCAAGAAGCGCCGCTAGTGTCCCGTCTCACGAGGCTCGCCGGAACGTGCATGCGTACTCCTGAGACAGGACACTAGCCGGCGATGGACACGATCGCCGCCATCGCCTCGCCGCCCGGCGCGGGGCGGCGCGGCGTGCTGCGCGTCTCGGGGCCGCGCGCGCGGGCGCTGGTCGAGGCCTGCTTCACGCCGCTCGCGCCGCCGCTCGTGCTGCGCCGCGGGGCGCAGCGCGGGCGGCTCGACGACGGCCGCGGCAGCCAGCCGGCGCTCTTCCTCTGGATGCCGGCGCCGGCCTCCTACACGCGCGAGGACGTGGCCGAGCTGCACCTGTGCGGGGCGCCGCCGCTCGTCGCCGCGGCGCTCGAGCGGCTGTGCGCGCTCGGCGCGCGCACCGCGGCCCCCGGCGAGTTCACGCGCCGCGCCTTCCTGAACGGGCGCATCGACCTCTCGCGCGCCGAGGGCGTGCTGGCCTTGGTCGAGGCGCGCGACGCGGACGCGCTGCGCGCGGCGCGGCGCCTGCTCGACGGCGGCCTGGCGCGCCGCGTCGAGGCGCTGCGCGAGGCGCTCGACGAGCTGCGCGCCCTGAGCGAGGCCAGCCTCGACTTCGACGAGGCGGAGACGGGCCACGTGCCGGCGGCGGAGCTCCTGGAAGGCGCCGACGCGCTCGCGCGGCGGCTGGCCGACGCGCTCGCGGGCGAGCGCGCGCGGGCCGCGCCGGCGGGCCTGCCGCGCGTCCTGCTCTTCGGCGCTCCGAGCGCGGGCAAGAGCTCGCTCTGGAACGCGCTCGGCGGCGGGCAGGCGCTCGTCTCGGACCTGCGCGGCACGACGCGCGACGTGAACGAGGCCGTCTGGCGCTGCGGCGGGCGAGCGGTCGTCCTGTGCGACGCGCCCGGGCTGGACGCGCGCGCGGGCGGCACGGACGCGGCCGCCCAGCGCCTGCTCGCCCGCGAGCGTGACGCCGCGGAGCTCGTGCTGTGGGTCGTGGACGCGAGCGCCGCGCGCGCCGGGGCGCTGGCCGAGGAGGCGCGCGCGCTCGGCGGCGCGCCGCGCGTCGTGGCCTGGACCAAGACCGACCGCGCGGGCGCGCCGCGCGCACCCGCGCCCGCGCTCCGCGCCGCGCTGGGGGAGGCGGACGTGGTCGCGGTCTCGGCCACCGCCCGCACCGGCCTGGCCGAGCTCGAGGCCCGCGCGGCGCAGGCGCTGGCGCGCGGCGCGCGCGCCGCGGGCGGGGGGCGCGAGCTCTTCGAGCGCCACCGCGAGGCCCTGGCCGCCGCCGCGGACGCGCTCGCCGCAGGGCGCGCGGCCCTGGCCGGCGGAGCGCCGCTCGACCTCGTCGCCCAGGCCTTCCGCGAGGCCGGCCGCGCCCTGGAGCGCATCGAGGGCCGCACGACGCCGGAGGACCTCCTGGAGCGCATCTTCGCGCGCTTCTGCATCGGCAAGTGAGGCCCCAATCCCTGGCGTAGGCTCTCGCGCCGGAGTCGTTGACACACAACATCTTGCGTGGTTCTCTGAGGGCCCGGGGCGGCCTCCCCCGGGCCCCCATGCGTTGCCCTCGTTGCAAGGCGGACAAGGACCGCGTCGTCGACTCGCGCGCCTCGGCGGACGGCTCCGCCATCCGCCGCCGCCGCGAGTGCCTGGAATGCTTCCTGCGCTACACGACCTACGAGCGCATCGAGACCACGCCGCTGCGGGTGGTGAAGAAGAGCGGCGAGCGCGTGCGCTTCGACCGCGAGCGCATCCAGGCCGGCATGGTGCGAGCCTGCGAGAAGCTCAACGTGCGCATGGAGGAGCTCGAGGACGCCACCGCGCGCATCGAGCAGCGCTGCCACGAGGAGTACGACCGCGAGGTCCCGAGCGCGGTGATCGGCAACCTGGTCATGGAGGAGCTGCGCAACCTGGACCAGGTGGCCTACGTGCGCTTCGCGAGCGTCTACCGCGAGTTCAAGGACGTCTCGCAGTTCCTCGACGAGCTGAAGCCGATCCTCGAGGGCAAGAACGCGGGCGGGTAGCTCGCGGCGCGCAGCGATGAAGGACGGACGCCGCACGACGAGCGAGCCGGGCGAGCGCCGAGCGAGCCCGCTCGAGCGCGTGCGCAAGCGCGACGGGCGCGAGGTGCCCTTCGACCGCGCGAAGATCCGCGACGCGATCGCGGCCGCGATGGACGCGGTGGGGGACGACGACCCGCTCTTCGCCGCCGAGGTGGCCGGCGTGGTCGAGCTGGCGCTGGCCGACCGCGCGCAGGCCGCGGGCGGGGGCACCGTGCCCGCCATCGAGGAGATCCAGGACCTGGTCGAGCGCGCGCTGATGGACCTCGGCCGTCCGGCCGTGGCCAAGGCCTACATCCTCTACCGCGACCGCCGCGCGCGGCTGCGCGCCGCGCTGCACGTTCACTCGCGCGCGCGCGGGCCCCTGCGCGTGCGCGAGCCGGAGGGGCTCGGCCCGTGGAGCAAGGGCCGCATCGTCGCCGCGCTGGTCGAGGAGGCCGAGCTCGCGCGCCCGCAGGCCGAGGAGATCGCCGCGGCGGTCGAGCGGCGCGTCTTCGCCTCGGGCTGGAAGCGCATCTCGACCGGCCTGGTGCGCGAGCTCGTCGCGAGCGAGCTGTTCGAGCGCGGCTGGACGCAGGCCCTGCGCCGCCAGGAGGCGATCGCGCTGGGGCGCGCCGACCTGCGGCGCCTGCTCGAGCGCGGCGCCGCGGCGGACTGGGAGCCGGAGGCGCGCGCCGGGGCGGCCGGCGGCGCCGCGGCCAGCCTGGGCGGCGAGTGCCTGGCGCGCTTCGCGCTCGAGGAGCTCCTGCCGGAGGAGATCGCCGAGCTGCACCGCGCAGGCGACCTGCACGTGGAGGACCTGCGCGCCTGCGACCGCCCGCTCGTGCTCTCGCTCGAGGCCGAGCTCCTGGCCGGGCCGGGCGAGGACGGCCCGCGGCGGCTGGCGGGCGAGCTCGCCCAGGTCGCCGGCGCGGTCGCGCGCGAGATCGTGCTCGAGGAGCCGCTGGCGCTCCTCGCGCACCTTCCCGAGGGCGCGCTCGAGGGCTGGCTCGACGGCCTGTGCGCGCTGGCGTGCGCGGCCGGCCTGCGCCTGGGCCTCTCGGCGCGCGAGCGCCCGGCCGCGGGGCTGCCCGAGGCGCTCCTGCGCGCGCTCGCCGCGGCGCCGGCGGCGCGCGCGCCGCGCCTCTACCTCGCCGGCCGCGCGCTCGAGCAGGAGCTCGCGCACGCGCCGGAGCGCGCGCCTCTCTACGAGGAGCTCCTCGCCGCCGAGCGCCTCGTGCCCGCGTGGGGCGACCGCGAGCAGGACTTCGTCGCGCCCGGCTGCCACCGCCGGCGCGGCGAGCGCGGCGCGATCGCCTGCCTGGGCGCCGTCGCGCTCGACCTGCCGCGCCTGGCGCGGCGCTCCGGCGCCTGGCGCGAGGACCTGTTCCAGGGCGGGCTGACCGAGCTCGTGCGCGCGGCGCTCGAGGTGGCGCGCGCGCTGGAGCGCTTCCAGCGCCGCGCGCGCCGCGCGCTGCCCTTCGCGCGCGCGTCGTTCGCGCTCGTGCCGGTCGGCCTGCGCGAGGCGCTGCGCGTGCTCGGCGACGGCGCGCCGGACGCCGACCAGGGCGCGCGCGCGCTGGGCCTGCTGGCCGAGGCCGCGGCGCGCTTCGCCGACGCCGACACGCCCACCTGCGTGCCGACGCCCTTCTTCGGCGCGCGCGCCGCGCGCCGCTTCGCCTGGCTCGACGCGCGCCGCGCGGCCGAGGAGAGCGGGCGCCAGAGCTGGCTCTTCGCCGAGGCCGCCGGCGAGGGCGAGCCGTGCTACACGCACGGCTTCGCGCTGGCCGGCCCGCGCGGCGCCGGCGCCGCGCCCGGCCGGCTCGAGGCCGAGCTCCTGCGCACGCTCCCCGCCGGCGCCTGCGCGCCCGTCCCCGGCGCGGCGGAGGAGGCCGCGCTGCGCGAGGCCGAGCCGCGCCTCTCCGCCTGGAAGCGCTTCGAGCTCCTGCGCCGCGCCCACGCCGGCGAGGTCGAGCTCGAGCTGTTCCCCGCGCCGCGCCTCGCGCGCCCGCGCGAGACCCGTCCCGCACCCTTGCGACCGCTCCGCTGACCTCATGCGCCTGAAACGACTCGAACTGTTCGGCTTCAAGTCCTTCGCGGATCGCACCGTGCTGGACTTCGAGAACACCGTGGTCGGCATCGTCGGCCCCAACGGGTGCGGCAAGAGCAACGTCGTGGACGGCGTGCGCTGGGTGCTGGGCGAGCAGCGCGCGTCCTCGATGCGCGGCGGCGAGATGGCGGACGTGATCTTCAAGGGCTCCGCCTCGCGCCCGGCGCTGGCCATGGCCGAGGTCACGATGGTGCTCGACAACGCCTGCGACTCGCTGGAGGGCCGCGGCGCCGAGGTGGCGATCACGCGCCGCGTGTTCAAGAGCGGCGAGGGCGAGTACCTGATCGACGGCGAGCGCGTGCGCCTCAAGGACGTGCGCGAGATGCTGTACGGCACGGGCCTGGGCAGCCGCGGCTACGCCTTCCTCGAGCAGGGCAAGATCGACGCCGTGCTGTCGGCCAACGCGGTCGAGCGCCGCACGATCTTCGAGGAGGCGGCCGGCATCAGCCGCTACCGCCAGCGCATCAAGGAGACCGCCTCGAAGCTGCAGCGCGTCGAGGCCGACCTCCTGCGCCTGGACGACGTGCTGGGCGAGCTGGAGAAGCGCGAGCGCTCGCTGAAGATCCAGGCCGGGCGCGCGCAGCGCTTCCTCGAGGCGCGCGAGCAGTGGACCCGCGAGGGCCTGCGCCACGCGCGCCACGCGCTGGCCGCGCTGCGCGCCGAGGCGCGCGCGCAGGCGGCGGCGCTGGCCGCGCTCGAGGGCGAGGCCGATACCTGCCGGCGCGCGCGCTCGGACGCGGAGCGCGACGCGGGCGAGCTGGCGCGCTCGCAGGAGGAGGCCAAGGGCGAGGTCGAGCGCCTGGGCGCCCAGGCGCGCCAGCAGGCGGAAGACCTGCGCGCGCTGGACGAGCGCGTGGCCGAGCTCGGCGCGCGCGTCGAGGCCTGGCGCGAGAGCGCGGCCGAGGAGCTGGAGCGCGCGCGCGGCCTCGAGGAGCGCCTGGCCGAGCGCGCCGAGCAGGCCGCGGCCTTGCGCGCCGAGGTCGAGCGGGCCGGCCAGGAGGCGGCGCGCGCCGAGGCCCAGGCGAGCGAGCTCGAGGAGGCGCGCCGCGGCGCGCAGCAGGCCTGCGACGGCGCGCGCGCGGCGCTCGAGCGCGCCAACGCGTCCGTGCTCGAGCTGCTCGACGCGCGCACGTCGTGGAAGAACCGCGTGCAGCACCTGGCCGAGCTGCAGGGGCCGCTCGGCGAGCGCGCGGCGCGCGCGCGCGAGCGCGGGCACGAGGCGCGGGCCGCGGCCGACGAGGCCAGCGCGCAGGCCCGGAGCGGCGCCGAGCGCCTGGAGAGCGAGCGCGCCGCGCACGAGGCGCTGGCGGCGGAGCGCGCGGCGCTCGAGCAGGAGCTCGCGCGGCGCGCCGGGCGCGTGCGCGAGCTCGACGCGGCGCGCGCCGAGGCCGAGCTCGAGGTCGCGCGGCTGGCCTCGCGCCAGGCGGCGCTGCTCGACTGGGAGCGCGAGCGCGAGGGGCTCGAGCGCGGCTCGCGCGGCCTGCTCGAGGGCGTCGCCGACGAGCGGCTGCAGCTCTCGGGCCAGGTGCTCGGGCTGGTCGCGGACCACCTGCGCGCGGACTCGTCGCTGGCCCGGGCGCTCGACGCGGCGCTGGCCGCGCGCGCCCAGGCGCTGGTGCTCTCCGCGCCCGAGGACGCCGCGCGCGCGCTCGCCTGGCTGAAGCAGGGCGAGCTCGGGCGGGCCAGCCTGGTGGTGGCCGGCAGCCTGGCGCCAGGGGCCGAGCTCGGCGCCGCGAGCGCGGAGCTCTTGGCGGAGCCGGGCGTCGAGGGCGCGCTGGTCGAGCGCATCCAGGTCGAGCCGGGCTACGAGGCGCTGGCGCGCGTGTGCCTGGCGGACGTCGTGCTGGTGCGCGACCTCGCGCAGGCGCTGGAGCTCGTCGCGCGCCATCCGCGGGCGCGCTGCGTCACGCGCGAGGGCGATCTGATCGACGCCGCCGGCCTCGACGGTGGCCACATCGCGCTGGCCCAGGGGCCGGTCGGCCGGCGCTCGCACGCCGCGGACCTCGCCCAGGAGCGCGCGCGCGTGGGCCAGGAGCTCGAGCGCCTGGAGCACACGATCGCCGCCGAGCGCGCGCTCGAGGCGTCCGAGCGCGCGCGCCTGGCGCAGCTCGCCGAGCGTTGCCTGGCGGGCGAGCGCGAGCTGGCGCGGCTGCGCGGCGAGGTGGAAGCCGCCCAGGGGCGGCGCGCGGAGCTCGAGCGCTCGCTCGAGCACTTCGAGCGCGAGGAGAGCGGCCTGTCGGCCGAGCTGGAGCGCGCCGAGGGCGATCTGGTCGAGGCGCGCCGCCGGGATCAGGAGGCGGAGCAGCGCTTCGGCGACGAGCGCCGCCGGCTGGAGCAGCTCGAGCGCGAGCGCGGGGCCCTGGAGGAGCGGCGCGAGGCGCTGGCCTCGGAGGCCCAGCGCGCGCGGCTCGAGGCGCGCGCCCACCACGAGCGCCTGCAGAGCCTGGAGCTGCGCGAGCGCGAGCGCGAGCACGAGTGCGCGCAGACCGGGCTCGAGCTCGAGCGCGCGCGGCGCCTGGCGGGCGAGCGCAGCGCCAGCGCCGACGCGGGCGAGCGCGAGCGCGACGAGCTGCGGCTGGAGCGCGAGGGGCTCCTGGCGCAGCGCACGCTGCTCGAGGAAGAGCTGGCGGCCGCGCGCGAGCGCGAGCGCACGGGCACGGACTCCCTGCAGCTCCTGCGCCAGCGCGGGGAGACGATCACGGAGGAGCTCGAGAAGCTGCTGGCGCGGGTCGCGGACGGACGGCTGGCGCACCAGCGCATCGAGCTCGCGATCGAGGAGCTCGCGCGGCGCGTCGAGGAGGACTTCGCGCTGTCCTGCGTGCGGCTGCTCGAGGGCTTCGAGCCCGAGGCCGAGCTGCTGGCGCCCGACGGGCTGGCGCTGGCGGCGCTGGCCGAGCGCGTGGCCGCCCTCAAGGGCGAGATGGACCGCTGCGGTCCGGTCAACCTCGAGGCGGTCGACGAGCTGGCCGAGGTGGCCCAGCGCCTGGGCTTCATGGGCGGCCAGCGCGCGGACCTCGAGCAGGCCAAGCGCGCCCTGCAGGGCACGATCGAGAAGCTGAACGTGGAGAGCGAGCGGCGCTTCGTCGAGACCTTCGAGCAGGTCCGCACGAGCTTCCGCGCCATCTTCCGCCAGCTCTTCGGCGGCGGCAACGCGGACATCCTGCTGCTCGACCAGGAGCACGTGCTCGACTCCGGCCTGGAGATCGTCGCCCGACCCCCGGGGCGCGAGTCGCTGCCGATCAGCCTGCTCTCCGGCGGACAGCGCACGATGACCGCCCTGGCGCTGCTCTTCGCGGTCTTCCGCGCGCAGCCCAGCCCCTTCTGCGTGCTGGACGAGGTGGACGCCGCGCTGGACGACGCCAACATCGGGCGCTTCCTGTCGCTGCTCTCGGGCACCGAGCTCGGCTCCCAGTTCCTGATCGTCACGCACAACAAGGGCACGATGTCCGCCTGCCACTCGCTGTACGGCGTCACGATGGCCGTGCGCGGCGTGAGCCACGTGGTCTCGGTCGAGCTCTCCGACGTCGACGACTTCGTGCCGGAGGCGACCGGCGCCGCCCAGGTCCAGGGCGCAGCGCCGCGGCCCGCCAGCGCGCCGCGGGAGGCGGACGGGCACACGCTGGTCCCCTTCCGCCCCTCGCAGCCGGTCGAGGCAGAGGCCGTCCTGGCAGAGCGCGAGGACGCGGAGGTCGAGGTGTCCCCCTGAGGTCGCCCGGCGCGCGCCAGGGCTCGGGCGTCCAGCGCCCGGCCGGGGACCGCCGCTCGCCGCCGTTCGCATCCGGGCTGCCGGCCGCGTATCACCTTGGCTCGCGGGCCACGGCCGGCCGATGGGATGGGGCAGGCCGGGGGACCTGCACCGGAGCACGCAGGATGTTCTCGCATGGGTGTTGAGCGGGGTGTTGAGCGCGCGCGCCGCGCCGGTCTGCTGGCCGCGCTCGCGCTGGCCGGCGCAGGCTCGGCCGGGGCGCAGGAGCCGGCCGCGCCGGCGGTCGCGAGCGACGTCGCGGCGGAGGTCGCGCGCTACCACGCGCTCGGCGACTGGGAGGCGTTGCTCTCCTCCTGGCTCGGCAGCGGCCTGTGCGAGGAGCTGTCGCTCGGCCGCAGCTTCGGCGAGCGCAAGCTCTTCGGCGTGCAGTTCGGCGGCTGGGGGCAGACGCCGCTCGCCGAGCGCACGACGGTCTTCCTGGTGGGCGGTCTCGACGGCGTCTCCTTGTCGGGCGCGGAGGCGGTCGTGCGAGCCGTGGGCGCGCTCCTGTCGATGCCCGACCGGCTGCCGGCGGACGTGACCTTCGTCGCCATCCCCTGGGCCAACCCCGACGGGCTGGAGCGCACGCGCGCGGGGGGCGCCGGCGACGGCCGCAACGATCGCCCGCTGGACGACGACCTCGACGGCCAGGTCGACGAGGACGGCCCCGACGACATGGACGGCGATGGCCTGATCCTGGATCTCCTGGTCGAGGATCCGGCCGGATCCTGGGCGCGCTGCACCGACGGCCGCTTCCTGCGCTCCGCGTTGCCGGGCGAGGCGCCGCGCTACACGCTGGCGCGCGAAGGGCGCGACGAGGACCGCGACGGTCGCTACAACGAGGACGGTGTGGGAGGCGTCGCGCCCGAGCGCAACTTCCCGGCGGACTGGCGCGGGCCGCTCCTCGACCGCTCCGGCGGCCAGTGGCCGCTCTCCGAGCCCTGCGCGCGCGCCCTCGCGGACCTGATCCTGGCGCGCAAGAGCGCGGTGGTGCTGCTCTTCCAGGGCAACCACGGCGATCTGGCGCTGCCGCTGCGCGCGCCGCTGGACTCCGGCGCGCTCGACGGGGCCGCCTGGGACCGGCAAGCGTTCGCGACGCTGCGCTCGCTCTTCGCGCGCGCGACCGACCGTCCGCTGGCCGCGGAGCCGCCCAGCGCGCGCACGGGCGAGAGCCCGCCGGGCAACCCCCTCGACTGGCTGTACGGGACGCTGGGGGTCCTGGCGGCCGAGGTCGCCTGCTGGGGACCGGACATCGAGTCCAGCGCGAGCGACGCGCGCGACGCGCGCTTCGTGCCCGGCGAATGGAGCACGGAGGCCCGCCTCTCCGCCCCGGAGCTGCGCGAGCTCTCCGACGACGACCGCTCCTGGCTGCGCTGGCTGGACGACACGCGCGGCGGGCTGGGCTTCATCGACTGGCAGCCGGTCGACCTCGGCGACGGCAGGCAGGGCCTGGTCGGCGGCTGGGAGCCCTGGACCTGCACCAACCCGCCGCTGGCGGTCCTCGACCAGGCGCTGGCGGGCGTCGAGCGCTTCGTGCTGGACGTGGCCCTGGCGTTGCCGCGCCTGGACCTCGAGCTGGTCGAGGCGCGCCGCGACGGAGGGCTGTGCATCCTGCGCGCCCGCGTGCGCAACTCCGGAGCGCTCGCCGCCGGCCTGCTCGCGGCCAGTCCCGCGAGCCGCCTGTCGGTCGAGCTCGAGCTCTCCGAAGGCGTCCTCTTGCTCGCGGGGGAGACCCTGCACGCGCTCGCTCCGGTGCCCGGCTCGGGTGCGGGGGAGGAGCTTTCGTGGCTGCTGGTGGCGCCCGAGGGCTCCGTGTTCACCTTCCGCGTGCGCTCGCCCTGGAGCGCGACCGCCGTGCACGAGGTGCGGCTGTGAGGGCGCACGTGGCCGGCTGGGCGCTGGGCGTCCTCGCCGCTGGAGTGGTGGGACCGGCGCGCGGCCAGCAGCCCGCGGGCGCGCCCGCCGGCGGCCCACAGCTCGCGGGC
>CADEGS010000126.1 GCA_902826945.1 uncultured bacterium
CTCGGCCACCCTCGCGAAGCCGCGCTGGAAAGCCCGAGGACGAGCGTGCCTCGACGGGCCCGCCGCGACGCAGCGGCGAGGCCATCTCTCTTCGCGCCGGCGCTCCGCGCTCCCGCTACGACCCGAAGCCGCGCTCCAGGAACGGGTCGGCCGGATCGAACGCCCCACGCTCGATCCGGCCGCGCCCTCTGAGGCTGCCGCTAGGGAGAACGGCAGCGCTTGGACGATGACCCCGAAAGGGCGCACCGTCCGGTGATGTCAATGGTCTTGTCCTACGAGCCGTGGTCGCGTCTCCGGTGCGGATCGCACGCGCGATCCTCAGGGATTCACCTCGAAGCGAGCCACGGTCGAGTGAACCCTCGAGGGGTTCTAGAGCACTCGATGAAACAATCGTTTCATCTTGTCAAGGTTTTCTCGGGCGTTCCTGCCTCCGCGCTTGAGCCCGTCTTCTCGTCCCGTGCGCGCGGTGACGCGCGCTGGCGCCCTGCAAGCGACCGCGGAGCGCGCACGCACGCGTGGTCGCACGAGCCCCGCGACGCGCGCGGACGCGCGCGCGCACGCCCCTCTGCGTCGGCGTTCGAGCCCGTCACGACGGGCTTCGCGGCCCGCCGGAGGCGGGCGGCGAGGCGCTCCGCTCGAGCAGCGCCGCGGTGCGCATGCGCCCGAGCGCGGCGCGCGTGCGGTTGCCGAGCTCGCTCTCCTCGAGCGACGCCTCCTGCAGCGCCGTCCGGCAGCGCTCGAGCGTCTCCGCGGCGCTCGCGCGCTCGCCGGCGTCGAGCCACGAGAGCCCGATCTCGTCGAAGGCCTGCACGCGGTCGAGCGGGTCGCCGACCCCCTCGGCCACCCCGCTCCAGGCGCGTCGCGCGTCCTCCAGGCGTCCCTCCTCCTGCCAGATGCGTCCGGCCCACAGCCACGCGTCGTCGCGCTGCTCCGGCGCCGCGGAGGCGTCGCCGGCGACGGCCAGGTACTCGTCGAGCGCGGCGCGCCACGCGCCCTCGCGACGGTGGACGTGGCCGATCTCGAGCCGCGCGCGCGCGCGGAAGGGCGTGCCCTTGCCCAGGTCCTGCGCCGCGCGGAACTCGACCAGCGCGCCCTCGGCGTCCTCCGCCGCGCGCAGGAGCTCGCCGGCCCGGAAGGCCGCCTCCGCCCCGAGCGCGCGCTCCTCGGGCCAGTAGCCGCGCACGGCCCGGTAGGCCTCGACGGCCAGGGTGCGCCAGAAGTCGCGGTCGCACGGCTTGCGCCTGCCGATCGAGAGCTTGAGCCGCCGCGCGTGCGCGAGCTGCGCCAGCGCCCCGTCCATGCGCGCCACGCGGGCGCTCGCGTCCGCCTGCGCGCGCGGCGGCGGCTCGTCCGCGGCGCCCGCAGGCGCGGGGAACGCCAGGGCCGCCAGCAAGGCCAGCGCCGCGCGGCTCACGTCGTCGCTCCCCGGCGCCCCTGCGCCTCGTTCCGCGCCAGCCGCTGGCGCAGGACGCGCAGCAGCCGCTGGCGCGCGCGGAACAGCCGCACCTTGACCAGGTGCGCTGGGATCCCGCACTCGAGGCCGGTGCGCGCGCAGCTCCCCTCGCCCGCGTAGAACGAGTCGAGCAGGCGCCGGTCCTCCGGCCGCAGCGATCCCTTGGCCTCCCCCAGGTGGCCCAGCAGGAGGTCGCGCTCCACCTCGACATCCCCCACCCGCACGGCGGCGCGCGGCTCCTCGCGCACCGCGAGCACCGCGAGCGCGTCCTCCGGCTCGCGCTCGCCCGAGAAGCGCTGGTCGCGCCGGCGGATGTCGGCCAGCACGTTCAGCGCGATGCGCATCGTCCAGGAGCGCAGCCGGCGCGGCTCGCACAGCCGCGCGCGGTGGCGCGCGGCGCGCACGAACGTCTCCTGCACGACGTCGTCGATCTCGTTGTCGTCGCGCGAGTGGCGGCGCAGGAAGCACCGCAGGACCTCGCGCAACTCCTCCAGCCCGTGCCACGTCCGCTCGCTCGTCGCCGCGTCCAACCGCGCCTCCCGCGTCTCCGGCGCTCCCCCGCGGAGCGCGCGAGGGGAGGACGGAGCGGGAGCCGAGGCGTTGCGCGAAGAGCGCCTGTGGAGAACGGAGCGCCCGCCGTGGCGCGCGGCGTTCCTGGGAGCGCGGTCTCCTGCGGCCGGCCGCGCGGGCCTCTCAGGCCGTCACTTGTACTTCTCGGCCTCGGCCGTCCAGCCCGAGCCGGGGAAGCGCGCGCGGAGCTCCGCCAGGATCTCCGCCTTGCGGCCGCGGTCCTTCAGCACGTCGAAGGAGCGCATCGCCAGGAACAGGGCGCGCGGCAGGACCGCGCTCTCCTGGCGGTAGGAGACCGCGACCCGCAGCGCGTGCTCCGCCGCGTCCAGGAGCGTCTCCTTCTCGTTCGTCGCCGCGCCCTCGTAGAAGAGGCACTCGGCCAGGCCGACGTGGGCGCCGGCCAGCGCCCGCGCCCCCGCGCGCGGCTCGTCGACCACCTGCTGGAACAGGGGACGGGCCGTGGTGCGCAGCTTCTGCGCCTCCTCGAGGGAGACGCGGCTCGCCTTCGCGAGGTAGGTCTGGGCCTCGGCGACCTTGGCCAGCGCGCGCACGTCGGCGTGCTTGGTGGCGGTCGCGGCGAGGTTCTGGAGCTGCTTGCGCTTCTCGTCGCCCTCGAGGTCGGCGGCCGCCAGGCGGTCCAGCCGGGCGAGCAGCTCCCAGCGTCCGAGCCCGCGCGTGCGCGCGAGCTCGTCGAGCGCCGTGAGCGTCTGGTCGGCCTCGCCCGCCTTGCCCGCGGCGCGCTGCGCTTCGGCCTTGGCCTGCAGCACCTCGGGCACGTGGCGCGACTCGGGGAACGCCGCCAGGAACGCGTCCGCGCCCGCGATCGTGCCGGCGGCGTCGGCCAGCTCGCGCCGGATCTCCAGCGCGCGCCAGGCCGCGTGCGGCAGCGCCCACTTCGGCAGGCGCCGGTTGCGGCCCTGGTTCTCGGTCACGAACGCCTCGAGCAGCTCGACGGCGCCCACCAGGTCGTCCTCGGCGTAGGCCGCGCGCGCCTCGTCGATCGGGTCGGGCACCTTCTGGAAGCGCACGTCGAGGACGTTCTCGGCGGCGACGGTGTCGGCCTTGCCGCCGGCGCGCTCGAAGCTGACCTCGGCCAGCGTCTCGTCGGTCACCGTCACGTCCGCGATCGTCTCGCCCGAGGCGAGCAGGATCGTGTCGGCGCGCAGCGCCGGGGCGAGGAGCAGGGCGAGGGCGGCGCGCGGGAGCATTCGCTTCATGGCGGAATCGCGGAGGGACCGGGGGCTACCCGGCCGGGGGACGTGGGTAACGCCCCTCGCCGGCCGCCCGCCGCGGCCGAAAGGGCCGGAGAGGATAGGAGCGCCCGCGCGCGGGTGTCAACGCGGGCCGGCGGCGGCGAGCATGGCGCTCGCCAGGCTCTCGGCCTTGGCCGCGCCGGCCAGCTCCTCGACCAGGGCCAGCGCGAACTCCAGCGCCGTGCCCGGCCCCTGGCTGGTCGTGACCAGGCCGTCCCGGACGACGCGCGGGCGCTCGACCACGCGCGCGCCGCCCAGCCGGTTGCGCACGCTCGGGTGCGAGGTCGCGTCGCGGCCCTCGAGGACGCCGGCCGCCGCCAGCACCATCGGGGCGGCGCAGATCGCGGCCACCGGACGGCGGCTCGCGTGCAGCGTGCGCACGAGCGCGAGCACCCGCTCGTCCTCGAGCAGGTGCTGCGTGCCCGGCATCCCGCCGGGCAGCACGATCGTGCGCAGCGCGCGCGCGTCCACGTCCGCGAGCGCGCAGTCGGTGTCCACCACGATCCCGTGCGCGCCGCGGCACGGGCCCTGCGCCAGGCCGGCGACGACCACGGGCAGACCGGCGCGCCGCAGCACGTCGACGATCGTGACGGCCTCGATCTCCTCGAAGCCCTCGGCCAGGGGGACCAGGATCTGCTCGGGCTTCGGCTCGTCGGGCATGCGCGTGCGGGGGGTCGGGTCGTCGCGGGGATCGCGCCCGATTCTAGCCCCGCGCTCCCCCGCGGCGACCGCCTGCGGGCCGGCGGGTTAGGCTGGCATCGATGGCAGAGGACGACGACCGCGGCCGGCCGGTGCTGGTCAGCGCGTGCCTGCTCGGACGCGCCTGCCGCTACGACGGGCGCTCGAACGCGGACGGCGAGCTCGAGCGCCGCCTCGCGCGCGAGGGGCTGCGCGCGCTGCCCTTCTGCCCGGAGGAGGAGGGCGGCCTCGGCACGCCGCGGCCGCCGGCCTGGATCGCGGGCGGCGACGCCGCGGCGGTGCTCGAGGGCCGCGCGCGCGTCGTGACCGACGCCGGCGCGGACGTGACCGCGGCCTTCCTGGCGGGCGCGCGCGGCGCGCTCGAGCGCTGCGCCGCGCACGGGATCGCGCAGGCCTTCCTGAAGGAGCGCTCGCCCTCCTGCGGCGTGGCCCACACGCATGCGGACGGCGGGCTGGTCGCGGGCCCCGGCGTCACGGCCGCGCTGCTCGCGCGCCACGGCGTGCGCGTCGAGGGCGTCGAGGGCCGCCGCGCCTGAGCCACGCGACCGCGTGGCCGCGGCCCGCGGCCCCGCGGCCGCATGGCCGCGGCCGGCGCGGCAGCGCCGTGGCGCCGCAGGCCTCCTTCGCGCGCAGCGCGAAGCCCATCGTCGCGCAGCGACGGAAGCACGCGGCCTGGGCCATCGAGCCGAGAGAAGATCCGAGCGGAACCCCGCCCCGTCAGCGGTAGTGCAGGTACGCCCCGCCCGAGTCGAGCGCCAGCCCGCGCAGGAGCTCGAGCTCGGGCCCGATCGAGATGCAGTGCACCTCGATGCCGCGCAGGCGGTTCCACTCGCGCACGATCGCGCGCAGCGCGCTCCCGTCCCGGACGTCGCCGGCCGTGGGCTCGCCGTCGCTGATCACGTAGACGGTGTCGATCGCCTCGTCGGCGAAGGCCAGGCGCAGCCCGTCGTAGAGGTTCGTGCCTGGCGCCGGCTGCTGCTCCAGCACGTAGGCGCGAGCGCTGGCGACGTTCTCCGGCGTGGCGGTGCGCAGCTCCTCCGACCACGAGCCCACGCGCCCGGAGAACGAGACCACGCGGAAGCGCGTGTCCGGGTCGAGCTGGCCCAGGATGCGCGCGATCTGCGAGGAGGCGAGCTCCAGGCGCGTGCGGATGCGGCCGTGGTCGAGCGGCTCCTCGAGGCGCTCGTCCATCGAGGTCGAGACGTCGATCATGAACACGACCCGGTGCGAGACGACCTGCAGGCCGAAGAACGCCTCGTCCTCCAGCGAGAGGTCGCGCAGGAAGCGCGTCTCGCCGTCGTCGCCGACGAAGGCGGCGCTGGTGGTGCGGCGCAGCTCGCGCTCGGCCCGCTCGGCGTCGCGCCGCGCCAGCTCCTCGGCCGAGAGCGCGCGGAAGCCCTCGGCGTGGTCCTTCCACCAGGCGGCCCAGGCCTGCGCGCTCGTGCCGAGCGGCTGCCCCGTCAGGCGCCACAACGCGTCGGCCAGCTCGTGCTGGAGGCGTCCGTCCTCGCGCGCGAGGCGGCCCACGATCGCGCCCACGGCGGCGGGCGTGGCGCGCCGCTCCAGCTCGCGCAGCGCGGCCAGCCGCGTGGACCAATCGGGATGGTCGAGCGCCGCGACGAGCGCCGCCTCCACCCCTTCCCCCTCGCGCCCCTCCAGCGCGTGCAGCGCGGCGCAGCGGATCGGCTCGCGCGGGTCGCGCGCGCAGGCCAGCAGGCGCGCGGTCCACGCCTCGCCCGGGCGCAGCGCGGAGAGCGACTCGAGCGCCACGCCGCCCAGCCACCCGTCGCGATCGGACTCGAGCAGTCGCTCGAGCGCCGGCGCGGCGTCCTCCTGGCGCCGCGCGGCGATCCCGTCGGCGGCCTCGCGCACCAGGCGCGGGTCGGACGAGGCGAGCGCCGCCACGAACGCGGCCGCCACGGCCGGCTCGCCCACCGGCCGCAGGGCGCGCAGGAGGATGCGCAGCTCGCGCTCGTCCGCGTCCTTCAGCAGGCGCGCGAGCGCGCGCGCCTCCGCCCCGGCCATCGTCCCGACCGTCTCGGCGATCCCGAGCGCCAGCGCCTCCGGTTGCTCCTGGCCGAGCATCGCGACGAGCACCTTGCGCGCCTCGCGCGGCGACCGACCGGCCAGCCAGGCGCGTCCCGCGGCCAGGCGCTCCTCGACCGGCGCGTCGCGCTCCTCGAGCTGGCGCAGGGCGACGTCGTCGGCGCGCTTGTCGCCGCGCGCGAGCATCGTCGCGAGCGCCGCCATGCGCACGCGCGGGAGGTCGTGGCCCGTCGCGCGGAAGAGGCCCTCGCTCGACGCCCACGGCAGCGTGGCGCACAGCGCGGTGGCGCGGAACTCGTCCGTGCGCCCGCGGCGCGGCCCCCCGAGGCGCTCGAGCTGGTCGGCGTCGCCCTGCGCGGCGCACGCGCAGGCGGCGCGCAGCGCCTCGAGCCGCACCTGCTCGCGCGCGTCGTCGTCGCCGGCGAGGGCGAGCAGGCCCGCGCGCCCCCCGGGCCACCGCGCGAGCGCCTCGGCCGCGGCCCGGCGCAGGTGCGGGCTGAGCTCCTCGCGCACCGCCGCGAGCAGCGCCTTCGCCGCCGGCGCACGCAGCTCCTCGCCCTCCAGGAGGAGCGCGACCGCGCGCAGCACCTCGCGGCGCATGTAGACGCTCTCCATCGCCGGCAGCAGCTCGAGCAGGCCGGACAGGGCCTGCGGGCTCGCGTAGCCGGCGAGCTCGACGAGCCGGGCCGGATCCGCGCTCTCCCGCTGTTCGAGGAGCTCGCGGACCAGGGCGGCTTCGTCGCGCGGCGCGGGCGCCCCGGCCAGGAGGAACGCCAGCCATGCCGCGCTCAAGACGGTAGGGGCCATCGCGGAGCGGCTCCCCCAGACTACCCGCGCGGGCGGCGCGCGGTTGCGCTCGCTGCGCGTCGTCCGGTGGGCACCCGCTCCAGGATCTTGAGCGTCATCCCCGAGAGCGCCAGATCCCCGCTGCGCCCGGGCTCGTGCCAGCGCCATCCCGCGTCCCGGCCCGGGGACGCGGCCGCCCGCTCGGGCCGCAGCGCGCCCCGGCGCACCGCCAGCGCGACGCGGTGGCGCGTGATCGCGTGGGCGAGCTCGAAGAGCGGCGGCCCCTCCGCCTCGAGCCGAGCGCGCGGCGGCGCCGGGAACGCGGGCGGCCACAGGCGCGTCGCGCCGTCCGCGAGCTCGCGCGTCGGGAGCTCCCACAGCCCCTCCATGCGCCCGCCGTCGGGCCGGCGCACGAGGAGCACGCGCCCCGCGCGCTCGACCAGGAGCGCCTCGAGCCGCACGGCGAGCGGCGCGGGGCGCGGCCGCCGCGCGGGCAGGCGGGCCTCGAGACCGCGCGCGCGCGCGCGGCAGAGCGCGGCCAGCGGGCAGGCCGGACAGTCGGGCGCGCGCGGCAGGCACACGAGCGCGCCGAGCTCCATCAAGGCCTGGCTCCACGCGCCCGGACCGGGCTCGCCGCGCCCGCCGCGCGCGGGCGGCAGGAGCGCCTGCGCCAGGCGCCACAGCGCGCGCTGCGTGGCGGGCGCGTCGATCGGCTCCTCGATCGCGAACAGGCGCGCGAAGACGCGCGCCACGTTGCCGTCCACGATCGGCGCCGGGCGCTCGAAGGCGATCGAGGCGACCGCGCCGGCGGTGTAGCGGCCGACGCCGGGGAGCCGCGCCAGCGCCTCGGGCTCCTCGGGCAGGCGCCCGCCGTGGCGTTCCTGGACCTCGCGCGCGGCGCGGGCGAGCGCGCGCGCGCGCCGGTAGTAGCCGAGCCCGCTCCAGAGCGCGACGACGTCCTCCTCGTCCGCCTCGGCCAGCGCGCGCAGCGTCGGGAAGCGCTCCAGGAAGCGCGCGTAGTGGCCGAGCACGGCCTCCACGCGCGTCTGCTGGAGCATCGTCTCGCTGACCCAGATCGCGTAGGGGTCGCGCGTGCGCCGCCAGGGCAGGTCGCGGCGCGCGCCGGCGTACCACGCGCCCAGGGCGCGGCGCAGCGCGGCGGCCTCGCGCGCGTCGGGCGTCATCGCGGCGCCGCGGCGGCGGGGACCGCGCGCGCCTCGAGCGCCAGGAGCTCGACGCCGGGCGCCTCCAGCACGAGCCGCGCGGCGCCGCCGCCCGCGTCGAGCGGCAGGTACAGGACGTTGCGCCCGCGCAGGAGCGAGCGCGCGGCCGGGCCGCCCGCCGGCGGCGGCTCGACCCGCACCGAGCCGGCGCCGGAGGTGCGCAGGTCGAGGCGCAGGAGGGCCGCGCGGCCCTCGCCCGGGGGCTCGAACGCGGGCAGCTCCGCCGCGCCCGGCGCGGAGCGCGCGAACAGCACGCGCGTCGAGGCGCGGAAGGCGCGCCGCGCCTCGAAGTCCTCGCGCACGCGCGGGTCGAGCGGGAACGGCACGTCGCCGCCCTTGAGCTCGTCGCGGATCAGCACGCGCTCGCCGATCTCCTGGAGGACGAGGTCGGGCTCCTCCTGCGCCAGCGCCTCGGCCGAGGGCTGGTACTGCCAGTAGAAGGCGACGCGCGCGAAGAAGCGCGGCAGGAAGCTCGCCAGGTACGGGCCGAACGAGTCGTGGAAGCACAGCGCGCGCGGCGGCGGCGGATGCGGCGGGTCGAGCAGCACGGAGGCGCGCGGCTCGTGGTAGGCGAACATCGAGGGCGGCAGCGGCTCGTCGGTCCAGGTCGTGCGCCGCGGGCCGACGTACTCGAAGACGAGGTCGACCTCGGGGAAGAAGCGCGTCAGGCCCATCAGCTCGGCGATGTCGCCGCCCTCCTGGACGCGCTCCGCGCTCGTGTAGTCGTCGAGGGAGAGCGGCTCCACGGCGGGGAACGCGCCGCTCGCGCGCAGCTCCTCCACCAGCGCGCGCGTCGCGACCAGGGAGCCCCAGGAGTTCCAGTGCGTGTCGGTCTTCTGGTAGGTCGGGCGCTCGGCGCGGGCCGCGAGCAGGACGTCGCTCAGGTCGAGCACCCACTGGCGGCCCTCGCGCGCGAGCTCGTCGGTGAACTGCGCCAGGCGCGTGCGCGTGCCCACGCGCCGGATCGTGCCGGGCAGGTGCTCGGGATGGATCGAGGGCTTCGACGGGCCGATCACGAGCAGGAAGCGCGCGCCGTGGTCCTCGACCCACTCGCGCACCATGGCGAGGTAGAGCTCCCAGCCGCGCACGAGCTCGGGCGGCATGAGCGTGAGCGCGCGGTACTGCTCGATGTTCGACTGGCCCGCGTAGTAGAGCCAGCCGTCGCGCCCGATCACGACCTCGTCGTTGGGCGGCGAGGCGAGCACGCGCGACACCACGAGGTTGTGCCCGCGCACGAGCTGCGAGCGCAGGCCGAAGTGGTCGTCGTGCCAGGCCTCGAAGCCGGCCGGGAAGCGGTCCAGGCGCTCCAGCGCGCCGGCCAGTCCGCCGCCCTGCGCGTCGGCGGGCGGCAAGAGCGAGGGCAGGCGCGCGTACTCGCGCTTCTCGAAGTTCGGCAGCTCGGGCGCGAAGTCGAGCACCCAGTCGAGGAGCGGCAGCCACAGGGCCAGCACGAAGGCGACGCCCAGCGCGAGCGCCGTCCCCCTGCCGAAGCCTGCCGCGCGCGCCTCCACCGCTCAGAACTGGAAGTAGATGAACGGGTTGTTGGTCGAGGCCGAGAGCGCCATCGCGGCCAGGCCGAAGACCGCCATCAATCCGGCCACGGCCAGCCCGCCGCCGAGCGCGTCCGCGGCGCGCCGCGCGGGGCCGCGCAGCGCGTCCAGGCGGCGCCGCAGCGCGCGCCCGATCGGCCGGTGCAGCGGCATCGAGCACAGGACCGCCGCGGCCAGCGCCAGCACGGTCTGGTTCTCGAGGTACTGCCGCACCGTGTGCCAGCCGTCCTGCCAGGGACCGAAGCCGAAGAGCGCGCGGTAGAAGCGCCCCGCCACCTCGAGGTCCGGCGCGCGGAACAGCACGATGCCCAGCGTCCAGAAGAAGAGGCAGTAGACGTGCCGCAGCGGCACGGGCACGCGCCCGAGCGGCGCGAGCCAGCGCTGGCGCTCGAGCACCAGGAACAGGCCGTGGTAGCAGCCGAACAGGACGAAGGTCCAGTTCGCGCCGTGCCACAGCCCGCACAGCACGAACACCGTCAGCAGGTTGCGGTAGTGCCGCCAGGGGCCGGCGCGGTTGCCGCCCAGCGGGACGTAGAGGTAGTCGCGGAACCACGTGCCGAGCGAGATGTGCCAGCGCGTCCACACCTCGCGGATCGAGCGCGAGACGAACGGGAAGGCGAAGTTCTCGCGGAAGTGGAAGCCGAGCATGCGGCCCAGCCCGATCGCCATGTCGGAGTAGCCCGAGAAGTCGAAGTAGACCTGCAGCGTGTAGGCGCCGAGCCCGAACCACGCCAGGCCGGGCGAGAGCTCGCCCGCGGGCAGCGCGAAGATCGCGGAGGTGGCCGGGTCGAGCGCGTTGGCGATCAGGACCTTCTTGCCCAGGCCGAGCACGAAGCGGCGCACGCCGTCGGCGAAGCCCTGCACGCTCGTGCGGCGCGAGCGGATCTCGTCGTCCACCTCCTGGTAGCGCACGATCGGCCCGGCGATGAGCTGCGGGAAGAGCGAGATGTAGAGCGCCACGTCGGACACGCCCCGCGGCGGCCGCGCGTCGCCCCGGTACACGTCGACCAGGAACGAGATCGCCTGCAGCGTGAAGAACGAGATGCCGATCGGCAGGTGCACCGGCGCGTGCGCGAGCGGCGCATGGTCGAGCGCGACCAGAACCCCGTTCAGGTTCTCGAAGACGAAGTTCGTGTACTTGAAGGTCCACAGGATGCCGAGGTTCGCCGCCACGCCGACGAAGAGCGCCCGGCGCGCCGCGGGCGTCCCGCGCGTGCGTCCGATCCAGCGGCCGAAGCCGTGGTTGGCCAGGATCGAGACGAGCATCACGCCCACGTAGAAGCGCTCGCCCCAGGCGTAGAAGAGCAGGCTCGCCGCCAGCAGGACGAGGTTCCCCGCCCGCCGCGGCGTGAGCGCGTAGAGCGCCAGCACGCAGGGCAGGAACAGGAACAGGAAGATCGTCGAGCTGAAGACCATCGCGCAGGGCGGCCGGAGCGCTCGGCGGGCTCCGGGCGACCGCCGCGCGGCGCGGAGCGCGGGGAGCATACCCGCCTGGGAGGCCGCTCCCCAGCGCGCCCGACGGCGCCGCGCGCCGCGCTCGGAGGCGCGACTGGACCGTCGTGACGGGGCGGGACGCGGGCTAGAGTTTCCCGACCCATGGCACGCGCGGCACGCCAGCTCGCCTACGGCCTCGTCGCCGGAGCGCTGCTCTCGGCCATGCGCGCTCCCGCGGGGCTCGACCTCGTCCACCTCGCGCTCCCGAGCGCGCGCGACGCGGCGCTGTTCCGCGCGGCCGCCCTGCTCGCCGCGATGCTGCCGATCGACCCGGCGCGGCGCGCGTTCCGGGGCGGCGTGCGCCCGCTGGCGCTCCTGCTCGGCGCCGCGCTCGGCTTCGCCGGCCACGGGCTGCTCCTCGCCGCCCGGCTCCAGCCGGAGACGCGCGCGGGCTTCGCCCTCTTGCTCCTGGCGGGCACGGGCGCGCTCTTCCTCGCCGCGGGCGGGCGCGCGGCGCCGGCGCCGCCGGAGCGCCCCGCGCTCGGGGAGCGGCTGGGCCTGCTCCTCGTCGGGACGGGGCTCGCGCTCGCCTTCGAGCACCTGGCGCGCTACGCGCGGCTCTTCGGCGTCGGCCTGCCGGAGGACGACGCGCTGCTCGGCGCGGTGTTCCTGGGGGCGACGGCGATCGGCGCGCTGGCGTTCGGGCCGCTCGTCGCGCGGCGCGCGTCGCACGGGCACCTGGCGGCGGCGCTGGGAGCGCTCGCCTGCGCGGCGACCGCGGTCGGCCTGCGCCTGGCCGACCACCTCGAGACGAACCCCGGGCGCGACCCGCTCTACAACTACCTCGGGCGCTTCGGGCTGGACCAGACGCAGATCGGCACGCTGCCGGTCACGGCGCTGCTCGGGGCGGCCTTCTTCTCCGTGCCGGCGCTGGCGCTCGGGACGACGCTGGCGGCCGCGCGCGACGCGCGGCGCCTGGCGAGCCTGGGGATCGGCGCCGCGCTGGGGACTTTCTGCGTGCCGTTCTTGATGACCGCGCTGCAGGCGGAGGTCCCGCGCGCCGCGCTGGGCACGAGCACCTGGTCGTTCGGCCCCTGGGCCGTTGCGCTCGGCTGCGCCATCGCCGGCGCGGCGGCGACGCTGCGCGGGGCGCCGCGCGCGGGCTCGCGCACGGCGGCGGGCGTCCTGCTCGCGCTCGCGCTGGCGACCCTGCTGCTGGCGCCGCGCCTGGCGGTGTGGCCGTTCTCGCCGTGGTACATCGTGCCGATCGAGCCCGAGCTCGCGCTGCCCTGCGCGGACGGTCTCCTGACCGTCGAGCGCGAGCGCGGGGGCGCCCTCATCGCCACGCTCGACCGCCGGCTCCTGACGCCGACGGTGGCCAAGGAGGAGGTCGATCGCCGCCGCATCGAGTGGTCGCTCGGGCTGCTCTCGCCGGCGGCGCGCGCGGCGCGCCCGCGCGTGCTCTTCGTCGGCCAGATGACGCCGGCGCGCGCGCGGGTCTTCGCCGACCTGGAGGCGGCCGACGGCCCGCTGCGCCTCGAGCGCTGCGTGCCCTGGCATGGCGCCGCCGCGGCGCTCGACCGGGCGCTCTTCGCGGACGAGGGCGCGCCGCCGGGCACGGCCGTGGAGCCGGCGGAGGCGCTGCGCCGCGTGCGCGCGGGCGACTACGACCTCGTGCTCGCGGCGCCGATCCAGGGGCCGCTGCTGCGGCCGAAGTCGGCCTACGTGCTGCCCTGGGGACCGGCGCCCGCGCCCGTCACGGCCGCGCTGGGGG
>CADEGS010000127.1 GCA_902826945.1 uncultured bacterium
TCCTTCCTCGAGGTTCCCACCATGACGAAGCACTCCTGTGGCGGCTCTGCGGAGCGCCGTGATTCCCTCTCGAGCGCGACCGGTGAGCCGAGCGAGAGGGCGCGCGCGCCTCGCTCCCTCCTGCGCTCTTGCCGCCGGCGCGCGCCAGCGCTGGCGCTCCTCGGCCTCCTTTCCCTCCCGGCCGGCGCGCAGACGATGGGGCTGCGGCTCCAGGGAGCGCAGGTCGTGCCGCCGGTCACGACGCCGGGCAGCGGGTCGGGCACCGCGGTCGTGAACGCCGGCAGCGGGCAGGTCACGATCAGCGGCTCGTTCGCGAGCCTGGGCTCGAGCCTGACGCTCGCCGCGCTGCACGGGCCCGCGTCGATCGGCGCGGGCGGGAGCCACGTCGCGAACCTGAGCTTCACCGGCACGACCACCGGCACGTTCTCCGGCCAGGTGTCGCTGAACGCCACGCAGGTGCAGGACCTGCTCGACGGGCTCTACTACGTCGACCTGCACACGAGCGGACACACCGGCGGAGAGATCCGCGGGCAGATCCTGGTGCAGGCCTCGGTCGCCTCGCGCAACGCCGGCACGAACCCGGCGAGCTACACGGCGAGCGCGCCCGTGCTCGGCGGGGCGTGGTCGGCGACGGTGGACCTCACCACGACCGGCCACACGCTGGCCGTCGTGTTCGGCTTCGACGGGCAGGCGAGCGTGGCGCTGCCGGCGGGCCAGCGCCTGCTCTGCTTCGACTTCTCGGGGAACGGCGAGATCCTCGGGCTGGCGCCGCAGCCCGGGCCGCTGGCGAGCTTCGGCGGGACCGTGCCCGACGTGCTCGGCGCGGCGGGATTCGCCTTCTCGACGCAGGCCCTGCACCTGGGCGGCACGACGCCCTTCGCGCTGAGCAACGCGCAGGATCTCGTGCTCGGGCTGTAGGCGCCCGGGCGCCGCGGTACCTTCCCCCTCCCCCGGCGCGCGTCCGGCGCGTCGGGGGATCGACTCCCGCCCGCGCTTCCGTATGCTGGCGGTGCCATGGCCGCCCGCCGCCTCAAGACGATCACGCGCACGCGCACGAAGTCCGAGACGAAGGAGCGCACCTCGCCGCTCTTCCGCGTGCTGCTGCACAACGACGACGTGAACGACACCGAGCACGTCGTGCGCGTGCTCCAGCAGGTGTTCGCCTTCTCCGTAGCCGACGCGCGCGCGGTGATGAGCGAGGCGCACTGCACCGGCGTCGCGCTGTGCAAGATCGAGAGCCGCGCCGAGGCCGAGAAGCACCGCGACGCGCTGCGCTCGTTCGGCCTGACGGCCACGGTCGAGCCGGATCCGAGCTGAGGGACCGGGCGGGCGCCTCGCTCGCCGCAGCCCGAGTCCAGCATCCCGCAGCCGCCGCGAGCACGTCGCCGCGCCGGCCGCTATGGTGGGTGTCCCGCGCGCCGCGCCATGCCCTCCGACGCCTCCGCCCCGCCGCCCGCTCCGCTCTCCCCGCTCGCCAAGCTCGCCGTCGAGCTCGGGCCGCTGCTCGTGTTCTTCGTCGTGCTGCAGCGGGCCGGCATCTTCGTCGCGACGGGGGTCCTGATGGCGGCGATGGCGGTGTCGCTGGGGGTCTCGTGGCGCGTCGAGCGGCGGCTGCCGCCGATGTCGATCGTGACCGGGGTGCTCGTGCTCGTGCTCGGCGGGCTGACGCTGTGGCTCGGGAACGAGACGTTCATCAAGCTCAAGCCGACGATCGTCGCGCTGCTCTTCGCGTCGGTGCTGGCGGCGGGGCTCCTGCTGAAGCGGCCCTTCCTGCAGATCGTGCTCGGCTCCGCCTTCCGGCTGGACGAGAGCGGCTGGCGCGCGCTGACCCTGCGCTGGATCGGCTTCTTCGTCGTCCTGGCGCTCGCGAACGAGGTCGCGCGCCGGCGGCTCTCGACCGAGGCCTGGGCGACCTTCAAGGTCTTCGGCGTGCTCGGTCTGACGTTCGTGTTCACGCTGCTCCAGATGCCGCTCGTGAAGCGGCACGAGCTGCCGGCGGACGCGCCCGCGGACGAGCCGCGGGCCTGAGCGCAGGGCGACGCGCCTCAGCGCGGCCGAGCGAGCGGACGCTCGAGCGCCTTCGCCGCGCGGTACGTCGCGACGTGCGCGGCGACGGAGAGCTCGATCGGGCGCGCGTAGCCGCCGCCCAGCGTCAGCGCCACCGGCAGGCCGCGCGCGCGCAGCGCGCCGAGCACGAGCGCGTCGCGCGCGGCCAGCCCCTCGGCCGACACGCACAGCCGCCCGAGCCGATCGGCCTCGAGCGGGTCGACGCCTGCCTGCACGAGCACGAGGTCCGGCGCGGCCAGCGCCAGCGCGCGCTCGAGCGCCTGCTCGACCGCCGCGAGGTACGCCGCGTCGCGCGTGCCATCGGGAAGCTCGACGTCGAGGTCGCTCGTCTCCTTGCGCAGCGGGAAGTTGCGCGCACCGTGCACCGACGCGGTGACGATGCGCGCGTCGCCGCGGAAGATCGCCGCGGTGCCGTCGCCCTGGTGCACGTCCACGTCGAAGACCAGCACGCGCGCGACGCGGCCCTCGGCGAGGAGCGCCGTCGCCGCCACGGCCAGGTCGTTGAACACGCAGTAGCCCGAGCCGAAGCCGCGGTGCGCGTGGTGCGTGCCGCCCGCGAGGTTGCCGGCCAGGCCGTCCTCGAGCGCGGCGCGCGCGGCCGCCAGCGTGCCGCCGGCGCTCGCCAGCGTGCGCCGCACGAGCCCCTCCGACCACGGGAAGCCGATGCGCTTCTGCGCCTCCTCTGCCAGCGCGCCGGCGACGAAGGCGTTCGCGTAGGCCGGGTCGTGCACGGCGCGGATGGCCTCGAGCGGGGCCGGCTCGGCCAGGACGAGCTCGTCCGCGCGCAGCACCCCCTCCCGCACGAGCGCCAGCCGCAGCTCACGATACTTTTGCATCGGGAACGGGTGGCCGTCGGGCAGCGGGACCTCGAACGGGTCACAGTAGTGGACGCGCATCGCGAGCCGCTCAGGGTAGCGCGGCCCCGCGCGTGCGCCGCGTCCGCGAACGAACGACTCGAACAGGAAAGCTCCTCATGCGCCTCCTCCTCGCCCTCGGCTCCGCCGCCCTCCTCGCCCTCGCTCCGCTCGGCGCCTCGCGCGCGGGCGATGCTCCCGCGTCGCTCGCGCCCGCCGACGAGCTCGACGCGATCACCGCCGCCGCGATGGACTACGCGATGAGCTACTTCGAGGGCGACGGCGAGCGCATGGAGCGCGCGATCCACCCGCACCTCGCCAAGCGCACGATCACCGATCCGGGCTCGCGCCAGGGGCTGGTGCCGATGAGCGCGCTCGAGCTGGTGCAGATCATCCGCACCGGCCACGGCAAGCAGGTCCCGGTCGAGGAGCGCCGCCACGACGTGCAGATCCTCGACGTGCAGGGCGACGTGGCCACGCTCAAGCTCACGATGAACGGCTGGATCGACTACATGCACCTGGCGAAGATCAACGGCCGCTGGCAGATCGTGAACGTGCTCTGGCGTCGGCACGCGTAGCGCGGCCCCGACTCGAGGAAGCGCCCGGCCGCGAGCTCGAGCCCGGGGTCGCCGGCGCCCGAGGCCGTGACGCGTGTGAGCACGGGCAGGTCGAGGCGGCGGGCGCGAGCATCATCGGCCACCGTCCTCGCCGCGCTCCGGGCGTCGCTCCTCGCGCGGGGGGCCGCCGGGCGTGGAGGTGTGGCCCTGCAGGATCCGCCAGCCTGCACCTTCGGGCGAGCGTTCCAGGAGCCAGGTGATGACGCCACCGTACGCGTAGCCTTCGGGGCCGGGGAGCCCGAGCCGGGTCTGGAAGCTCGAGCGCACGGACACCAGGCCTTCGCACAGCGGCACGACCTCGAGGTCGGAGACCGTCGTCTCGAACCGGACGCCCTCGAAGGCGCGCAGTCCGGCGACCACCTCGGCCGCGCTCGAGTACGAGCGCGCGCCGTCGGTGAACCAGGCGAAGCGCCCGTCGTCGATGAACAAGGAGGGGATCGCCTCCTCGTCGCGCGCCTCGAGGGCCTCGAGGTAGCGCTCGACGAAGGTGCGCACCTCGGCTTCGAGGTCGGCGGGCGGGGTGGCCCGCGTCGCGAGCGCGCCCGCAGCGAGAGCGCAGGACAGCAGCGCGCGCGTCGCCGACGCTGGCAGGAGGGCGCTCATCGGTTTCCCTCCAGGTACTGCATCGCCCCTGCCACGTTGCCCTCGGTGTCCTGGAACATGACCAGCGTGCCCACGCCCCCGATCTCGAAGGGGGGCAGGGTGACCGTCCCGCCGTGCTCCTCGATGGCCGCCGCCGTCGCGTGCACGTCCTCGACCGAGATCGAGCACTCGAAGCCGATCATGCCCGCGCCGGTGACAGGCTCACGGCGCTCTTGCAGAGCGCCGTGGATCGCGCCGGGGCTGGTGAAGATGCGCCAGAAGTTCGGCGGTCCCCAGGGTTGGAAGGTCCAGCCGAAGACGGCCTCGTAGAAGCGCCTGGCGCGCTGGCAGTCGTCGGCGTGGATGGCGAAGTGGGCGACGTCGTTGGGCATGGGAGTCCTCTGGAAGGGGCAGTGGGGGCAAGGCCCGATCCTAGGCGCCGAGTCCGTGTCTGACTTGCGCTATCCTGACCAGTGATGTCGCCATTTCGCCAAGCCCCCCCGCCGGAGGAGGCGATCCTCGTCCGCTCCCTGAGCTTGGGCCTGCCGCCGGGGACCGCCCTCGATTCCCACCGCCACGGCTGGGGCCAGCTGATCTACGCCACCCGCGGGGTGATGACGGTCAACACGGAGGTCGGGGCGTGGGTCGTGCCACCGCACCGCGCCGCCTGGGTGCCCGCGGGGGTCGAGCACGCCTTGCGCACGACCGGCGCCGTGCGCTTGAGAACGGTCTACGTGCGGCCGGATCTCGGCGAGCGGCTCTCGCCGACCTGCGGGGTGCTCTCGGTCACCGCGCTTCTGCGCGAGCTCGTGCTCGAGGTCGTGCGCCGAGGAATGCTGCGCGAGGACGTCGAGGCCGACGCGCGGTTGGCAGGCGTGCTCATCGACTTCGCGCACGAGACGCCACAGGCGCCCCTCGAGCTCCCCTGGCCCCGCGACCCGCGCGCGCAACGCGTGGCGCGCGCGGCACGAGACCACCTCGCCGACACCTCGACCCTGGCCGAGCTCGCCCGCGGCTCCGGTGCCAGCGCGCGCACGCTGGAGCGGCTCTTCACTCGCGAGACGGGCCTGAGCTTCGGCCGCTGGCGGCAGCAAGCCCGCCTGCTCGGCGCACTCGAGCACCTCGCCTCCGGCGAATCGGTCACTCAGACGGCGCTGGCCGTCGGCTTCGCCAGCACGAGCGCCTTCATCACCATGTTCCGGCGCGCTCTGGACGCGACGCCGGGGAGCTACTTCCGCGCCGGCCACGAGCTCCCGGCATGAGAGACCTCCTCCCAGCCGTCACGTGAGTCCACGCAGTGGAGGCATCCGCAGCGGCGACCGGCTTCGACACCCAGGGTCGGTCGCGTATGCGCACCTCGGTCACGAGGCGCCCATCTGCACCCGGCCCACGACGATCCCGCTCGTGTGGTGGTGAGGGACGCGCGCTAGAAGTCGCCTTCCCGCACGTAGGGGTGGCTCCAGAGCGTCACCTGGAGCAGGCACGACTTGACCCAGGCGGCGTGCATCTTCTCGACCGTCTCGGCCGGGTGCCCCTTCCCGGCCAGGAACGGCCGCAAGGTCGTCGTGATCGGCACGACGAGCAGGAAGAGGTCGCGGAAGGGCACGTGCGGAACGGCGTCGGCTCCGTCGGTGCGGTTCTTGCCCGAGCGGTGGTGGCGCCGGCCGATCTCGTGCTGGTAATCGAGCCAGGCCTGGTCGTAGCGCGCCGCGGCGGTGTCGGAGATCCAGCGCGCGAAGCGCTTGCGCACGGCACCGAGGTAATCGGCCAGGGGCTCGCCGCTCGCGCGCGCGGTGAAGCTGCGCAGGAGGTGCGGCCGCGAGCCGACGAAGCCGTACCACACGTCGAGGATCTCCTCCGCGCGGTCGGCCAGCACGTCGCGAGAGAGCCGCAGGTGCTCGACGTCCTCGGGGCCGAAGAGCACGCTCTGCTGCATGCGCTCGAAGTCCGCCTGGGTCACGGGCGAGCGGGGAACCTCCGGCGTGCCGAGGGTGTAGCCGGGGATCGTACGGGTCGTCATGGTCGGGTCTCCTGGGTCCGCGGTTCGCGGGAGCGCGCTCGCGCTCCCATGCCGCAAGCTAGGTCTGCCAGGGCATCCCGTCAGGAAGGCACCTTTCGGTAAGGTGGCGACATGGCCCGCGAGCGAACGAGCTCCCCGCGCGAACCGGCCGGCCGCGCCGTCCCCGTGGCGGCGATGGTCGAGAGCATCGTCGGCTGCAAATGGTCGTTGCGCCTGCTGCAGCTCTGCGCCGAGGGCCACGGCCGCCCGAGCGCGTTCTTGCGCGCCTGCCCCGGTCTCTCGGCCAAGGTCATGAACGAGCGCTGGCGCAAGATGCTGCGCTTCGGGATCGTCGAGCGCAGCGTGCTCGGCACGAGGCCTCCCGTCGAGGTCACCTACCGTCTGACCCCCTTCGGCGAGCGCTTCGTCGCGATCCTCGACGAGGTGCGCCGGCTGCAGGAAACGCTCGACGCGAGCGCGCTCTCCGCGCCGCGGCCCGAGCGCCATCCGGCGCGCGGCGCGGAGCCGCCGGGATAGGGCCGCGGCTCAGCGTGTCCGCGGCCGCGCCGGCAGGTACTGCTTCGGCCAGGCCTGGGCCGCATGCCCGTAGCGCGCGCTCGCCTCGAGCGTGAGGTAGGGGCTGACCAGGTGCGCGCGCGCGATCGCGCACAGGTCCGCGCGGCCGGCGGCGAGGATCGTGTTCACGTGGTCGGCGCCCTGGATCGCGCCGACGGCCATGATCGGGATCCCGAGCTCCTGCTTCAGGCGCTCGGCGAAGGGCACCTGGTACATGCGGCCGTAGTCGGGGCGCGAGGCGGGCGTGTTGCCGGCGGTCGAGACGTCGAGCAGGTCGCAGCCGCGCGCCTCGAGCGCGCGCCCGAGCGCGAGCGTGTCCTCGAGCGTCGTCCCCTCGCCGGCGGGCAGCCAGTCGGTGGCGGAGACGCGCACGGCGAGCGGCCTGTCCTCGGGCCACGCGGCGCGCACCGCCTCGAACACCTCGAGCGGGAAGCGCATGCGGCCCTCGAGCGAGCCGCCGTACGCGTCCGTGCGCCGGTTCGACGCCGGCGAGAGGAAGCTCGAGAGCAGGTAGCCGTGCGCCATGTGCAGCTCGACCAGGTCGAAGCCCGCGCGCAGCGCGCGGCGCGTCGCCTGGACGAAGGCGTCGCGCACGCGCTCCATGTCGGCGCGCTCCATCGCGCGCGGCGGCGGCCAGCCCGCGTCGAAGGGGAGCGCGCTCGGGCCGAGCGTCTGCCAGCGCGTCGCGTCGCGCAGCGGGTCGTCGCCCTCCCACGGCAGCCGGCACGAGCCCTTGCGCCCGGCGTGCGCGAGCTGCACGCCGATCGCGGCGCCCGCGTGCGCGTGGCAGAAGTCCACGACGCGCTTCCAGGCCGCCTCGTTCGCGTCCGAGTACATCCCCGCGCAGCCGAGCGTGATGCGGCCCTCGGGGCTGACGTCGGTCATCTCCGCGATCACGAGCCCCGCGCCGCCCAGCGCGCGGCTGCCGAGGTGCACGAGGTGCCAGTCCCCCACCGTCCCGTCCACCGCCGAGTACTGGCACATCGGCGAGACGACGACGCGGTTCGCGAGCGTGAGCGAGCGCAGGCGCAGCGGCGCGAACATCGGCTCGGGGCTCTTGCCCGCCGCGTCGCGCGGCGCGCCCTCGGCGTCGGCGAACCAGTCGCGCACGCGCTCGACCAGCGCCGGGTCGCGCCGCGCGAGGTTGTCCCAGGTGATGCGCTTCGAGCGCGTCAGCAGGTTGAACGTGAACTGGAGCGGCGGCTGCGCCATGTAGCGCGCCGAGTCCTCGAACCACTCCAGGCTCGTCTGCGCGGCCTTCTGCAGCTTGAGCACGTCCACGCGCCGCCCCTCCTCGTACGCGGCGAGCACGCGCGGGACGTCGCTCCAGCCGTGCTCCTCGAAGGACGCGGCGAGCGCGATCGCGTCCTCGAGCGCGAGCTTCGTGCCCGAGCCGATCGAGAAGTGCGCCGTGTGCGCCGCGTCGCCCAGGAGGACGACGTTCCCGTCGTGCCAGCGCTCGCAGCGCACGGTCGGGAACGTGCGCCAGATCGAGCGGTTGGCGAGCAGCGGGTGCCCGCGCAGGTGCTCGGCGAACAGGCGCTCGCAGAACGCGATCGTGTCGGCCTCCGAGGCGTGCTCCAGCCCGGCGCGCTTCCAGGTGTCCTCGTGGCACTCGACGATCCAGGTGCTGAGCGGCTCCGCGCCGCGCTGGAACGGGTAGGCGTGCACCTGGAAGACGCCGTGCTCGCTCTCGAGGAAGACGAACGTGAAGGCCTCGAGCGGCAGCGTCGTGCCGAGCCAGGTGAACTTCGCCTTGCGCCAGTCGAGGGTCGGCCCGAAGACCGCCGCGCGCCTCTGGCGCACGAAGCTGTTGATCCCGTCGCAGGCGACGACGAGGTCGGCCGGAGCGACCTCGGCCTCGTCCTTGATCTCGCGCTGGAAGACGAGCTCGACCCCGACGGCGCGGCAGCGCTCGTGCAGGATCTCGAGCATGCGCTGGCGCGAGAGCCCGCAGAAGCCGTGGCCGGTCGAGCGCACGCAGGCGCCCGCGTGCCAGGTCTCGATGTCGGTCCACGACACGAAGCTCGCCTCCATCGCGGCGAAGCTCTCGGGGTCGGCCGCGGCGAAGCGGTCGAGCGTCTCGTCGGAGAACACGACGCCCCAGCCGAACGTGTCGTCGGGCCGGTTGCGCTCGTAGACCGTGACGCGCGCCTCGGGCCAGGCCTTGCGCGCGAGCAGCGCGAAGCACAGGCCGCCGGGCCCGCCGCCGATGCACGCGATGCGGGGTGCTTCCTTCATGGGAGGCGCAGTGTAGGCGCGCCGCACGCAGGCAGCGAGGAGGGGCGGCCTGCGTCTCGGTCGGCGCGATAGCATCGCGGTCTCGCGCCCGGGTCTCCCGCCCTCGGCGCCTCGATGCGAACGCCCGCTCCGCAACCCGAAGAGCGAGGACTTGCCCGCTCGGTCGCTCGCCGCCCCGCGCTACGCACTTTGCACCTCGTGCTCGGCGCACCTCTGCTGGTCCTCGCCGGTCTGTTGCTCGTCAGGGGTGCTCGCATCGCGCTCACCTGGCTGCTCTTGCTGCTCGGGTTGCCCTCGGGCAGCTTCAAGGTCGTGCGCGACGTCCCCTCGCCCGACGGCGCCTTCGTCGCCACGCACGCGCTGCGCCACGGTGGAGTGACGGCGAGCATGGTCGACCACGTCTTCCTGCGCCGCCGCGACGATCCCCCGTTCGCCGACCGCGACGACCTCTACGCCGCGAGCGAATTCCACGGCGAGCTCGTCTGGCGCGACGAGCGCCACCTCGAGCTCGTTTGCCACGACCATCGCGGAGACCCCTGGGCCGATCGCGAGGAGCACCACGGCGTGCGCTTCACCGTGCGCTACGAGATGCCGCGGCCCATCCGCGTCGAGATCCCGCACGGCTTCCGCGGCCCGGCGGTGGTCGTGTTCGGAGACCCAGCGGGAGCGCCGCTCCCGCGCGGCTTCACCGCGCTCTGCCGCGTGGGCGCGTCCGGACTGCTGCGCCTCTCCGACCCGCCCCCCGAGGCGGCGGAGCTCGGCGTGTGGGAGGCGTACCCCGACGGCAACCCCCGGCGGCTGTACGAGGGCGACGACGCCTTCGACGACGAGCTGCAGGTCGTGCGCCGCGCCGTCGACGACCGCGACGGAACCATCGCCGTGGGCTTTCTCGTTGGCCGGCCGAGCGAGACGCGCGAGCCCGAGACCCTCGCCGCGGCGGTCGAGGCGGCGCTCCGGCGCTAGCCGCGCCCGGGTAGACTGCTGCGCTCGCCCGGGGCCGCCGGCCGCGGTGCAGCCACCCCCGCCAGAGGATTTCGCTTGAAGCGCCTCGCCTCGCTCGCGCTCGTCCTGTCCGCGCTCCTCCCGGCCCTCGCGTCTGCGCAGGACGCGTACTACGCCGTGCCGCTGGGCGAGCTCGAGATCGCCTCCGGCGCGCTGCCGAGCTACGGCGAGCAGGCGCCGTGGGACGTCTGGTCGGAGGTCGCGTTCCTCCTGCCTTACGCGATCCTCGAAGGCGAGGGCGAGGCGGTCGTGGGCCTCCTGCCCGGCGCCGACATGCCCTGGGCCGCCACCCGGATGCAAGGCGCGACGCTGCACGTGCACACGACGGAAGCGCGCGAGGTGCGCGGGCGGCTCTTCGTGCCCACCGCGCGCTGGAAGGGGATGGAGCGCGTGGACTTCGTCGTGCCGGCGGCGGCGGCGGACGCGTCGCACCGCGCGGCCTTCGAGGAGGCGCGCGCGTGGGAGCTCGACCAGCTCCTCGCGCGCGGCGCGAGCGGCGCGGCGTGGTTCCGCCACGAGCGGCACGCGCTCGACGAGGCGAGCGACGCGGTTGGCCCGCGCGCCGACGTCGCGGCGGCGCCCGAGGACGACCTTTCCGCCTACGGCCTCTTCAGCGGCGGGCGCGCGCTGAGCGAGAACCTGCAGCTCGAGCGCGCGCTGCCGGACGCGCAGCCGGGCGACGAGGTGGCGCTCTCCGAGGTCAAGGGGATCGAGACGCCCGCCTACGACTGGACGGCGCGCCTGGCGGCCGAGAACGCGGGCGAGATCGCGCTCGATCCGCTGGCCGCGCTCGTGCCGGCCGACCAGCACGCGCTCTTCTTCCCCTCGTTCGCGGAGCTCGTGCGGCTCGTGGACGCGGCGGAGGCGCACGGCGCGCCGCTGGTCGAGGCCTTCGAGGACCAGGCGGCGAGCGCGCGCACGCGCGAGCGGCTCGAGCGCCAGCTCTGCCTGCCGCTCGACGAGGCGGCGCGCGCGCTCGGGTCGCTGGTCGTCGCCAGCGTGGCGATCACGGGCTCGGACCCCTACCTGCGCACCGGCAGCGACGTGGCGGTGCTGCTCGAGCCGCGCGACGCGGCGGCGCTCGAGGCGCTGCTGCGCGCGCGCCAGGACGCCGCGCAGGGCGCGCAGGTGCGCGAAGGCGAGCTCCCGCTCGACGGCGCCGATCCGCTGCGCTACCGCGGCGTCGCGACGCCCGACCGCGCGGTCTCCTCGTACCTCGCGCGCGCCGGCAGCGCGCTGGTCGTCGCGAACTCGCTGCACGCGCTCGAGCGCGTCGTGCGCACGGCCGGCGACGCCGGCGCGAGCCTCGCCGCCTCGGACGAGGTCCGCTTCTTCCGCGCGCGCTACCGGCGCGGCGAGCCGGAGAGCGCGTTCCTGGTCGTGCCCGACGCCGCCATCCGCCGCTGGTGCGGGCCGGTGTGGCGCATCGCGGCCAAGCGCCGCACGCGCGCGGCGGCCTTCCTGGCCGAGATCCAGGCGCGCGGCGCGCTCGACCTGGCCGCGGGCCGCACGCCCGACGCGGCGCTGCTCGCGCCGCCCGCGGGCGCGCCGCCGCTCGGCGAGCTCTCGTGGAGCGCGTCGGGCGTCGTCTCGTCCGTCTACGGCAGCCAGGTCTTCCAGACGCCGATCGCCGAGCTCGACCTCGCGCGCGCCTCCGCCGAGGAAGCGCGCCTGTACGGCCTGTGGCGCGACGGCTACGAGCGCAACTGGAGCGCGTACTTCGACCCGATCGCCGCGCGCGTGCGCGCGGACGAGGACGGCGCGCTGGCGCTCGACCTGAGCGTGATGCCGCTGATCCTCGCCAGCGACTACCGCGACTTCGTCTCGCTGACCGGCGACGCGCGCCTGGCGCCCGACGCCGGCGACCGCCACGCGAGCGCGCTGATCCACTTCGCGATCGCGCTCGACACGCAGGGCAAGCTCCTGAGCGAGGTCAACCAGAGCCTGTCGGGGCTCATGAGCGACGCCGGCGTGAACCTGCTCGACTGGCTGGGCAACGCGCTGTCGCTCTACGTCGAGCCCTCGCCGCTGTGGGAGGAGGCGGCGAGCGCCGAGGATCCCGAGCAGGCGCTCGAGGACCTGTGGGTGGACCTCGAGCACGTGCCGATCGTGCTGTGCCTCGACGTGAAGAGCCCGCTCAAGCTCGCGACCTTCCTCGTCGCGCTGCGCTCGCTTGCCGACCAGACCGCCCCCGGCGCGGCGCGCTGGGAGACGCGCTCGCACGGCGAGGCGCGCTACGTGCGCATCGCCTCCGACGTGGTCGAGGACGAGTTCGCGTTCTACTACGCCACGCCGCCGGGCGCGTTCCTGCTGTCCTTGAGCGAGGAGGCGCTGGTGAGCGCGCTCGACCGCGTCACCGCCCGCGCGCAGGGCGGCGCGGCGCCGGAGGACGCGGGGACCTGGCTCGGCGAGAGCGTCGGCCTCGAGGCACGCGCGCCCGCGATCGGGCTGCTCGCGCACCTCGTCGGCGACGAGCTCGAGCGCCCGCTGCGCCACGCCTCCTGGAACAACCTGCCGATCCTGAACGAGTGGCGGCGCCGCTTCCCGGGCGAGGATCCCGTCGCCGTGCACGAGCGCCTGTGGCACGAGCGGCTCGTGTGCCCCGGCGGCGGGAGCTACCGCTGGAACGAGGAGTGGCAGACGATGGAGTCGAGCGTCTACGGCCACCCCGGCGAGCCGCGCCGCGGCCCCGACCTGCCGCAGCCATGGGCCTCGCTCGAAGCGGCGCGCTTCGGCCTCACGCTGCGCGAGGGCGGCCTGCGCGCGCGCGCCGAGCTC
>CADEGS010000128.1 GCA_902826945.1 uncultured bacterium
TCACCTCGTCGCGCGCGCTCGCGGTCAGGCGGATCCAGCCGTCGGCACCGGGCGCGAGGCGCCCCCGGGGTCGCCGTGAATGGGGCGGCGGAAGCGGTGTAGGCTCTCGGCTTCGACCCGGAGACGACCGCCATGCACCCCCGCACGCTCCTCTGCCTGCTCGCCCTCGCTTCCCCGGCCGTCGCCGGCCTGCTGCCGCTCGGGCCGCCGCTGGCGCCGCTCGGCTCGCCCGCGCCCGACCAGGAAGCGCTCGAGGTGCGCTTCGAGGGAGCGGGCGGGCTGACGCTCACCGGCACGCTGGTCCTGCCGGCCGAGCGGCCGGCGAGCGGCGTGCCCGCGCTCGTCCTGCTGGCGGGCTCGGGTCCCACCGACCGCGACGGGAACCAGATCCCCTACCTGCGCACCGACCTCCTGAAGCAGATCGCCGAGCGGCTGGCGCAGGCCGGCGTCGCGACGCTGCGCTACGACAAGCGCGCCGCGCAGCCCTACCACGAGCGGATCGCCGCGCTCGACCTGGCCGCGCAGCAGGCGTTCTTCGGCTGGGACCGCTTCGTCGGCGACGCGCGCGCGGCGCTCGCGTGGCTGCGCGCGCGGCCCGAGGTCGATGCGGCGCGCGCCGGGATCCTCGGCCACAGCGAGGGCGGCCTGTACGCGCTGCAGGCCGCGGCCGACCTCGGAGCGCAGGGGAGCGCGCCGGCCGCGCTCGTGCTCGTCGCCACCTGCGGCCGCCCGCTGGCCGACGTCCTGCACGCGCAGATCGAGGCCTCGCTCGCGAGCCAGCCCGAGACGTTGCGAGCGGAGATCATGGGCCAGCTCGAGCGGGCGATCGCGCAGGTGATCGCCGAGGGGACCGTGCCCGACGATCTCTTCCCGGGGCTGGAGGGCCTCTTCCCCGCGAACGCCGCGCCGCTCCTGCAGATCGAGCTCGCGGCCGATCCGCTGGCGCTCGCGCGGCGCTTCGAGGGGCCGGTGCTCCTGCTCGCCGGAGAGAAGGACGTGCAGGTGCCGGCCGACGTGCACGTGCCGCTCTTGCAGGAGGTGCTCGCGGCGCGCCCGCGCGGCTCGTGCGACGCGGTCGTCGTGCCCGCGGCGAGCCACAACCTGAAACGCGTCGAGACGGAGAAGGACCTGGGCTTCGTCGGCCCGGCCGTGCCGGAGGCGCTCGACGCGCTCGCGGCCTGGGTGCCGGCGCACCTCGCGCCGGCCGCGGCGGAGCCGGTGGTCGAGGCGCGCTGAGCGGGCGGGGAGACGCCGAGCTCGGAGGCGGCTGCGCCGCGCGGCGCGCGAGCGGGCGAGCCGCGATCCGATGCTGCAAGATGCGCGCGGGCGCGGTGGGAGGGGGAGCTCGAGTCTCGTGGAGCAGACCGGGCACGTGCTTCCGTCGCTGCGCGACGATGGGGTCGCGCCCGGCGGCGCGACGAGGCCTGCGGCGCTACGGCGCGGGCGCGCCGGCGCGGCCATGCGGCCGCGCGGTGGCTCGGCGAGCGCGCAGGGCGCGCTCGCCGAGCCACCAGCGGCTGCGCCGCGGCGCGCGGCGCAGGCCGAAGCGGCGCACGGCCATCGCCTCGATGCGCTCCATCGCCTCGTCGGGCGAGTCGGTGAAGCACAGCCGCTCGAGGTCGGCGGCGTCGATCGTGCCGGCGGCGACGAAGCGCTCGAGCAGCGCGCGCAGCGGCGCCCAGTGCTCGGCGCCCATCAGCACGATGGGGAAGTCGCGGATCTTCCCCGTCTGGATCAGCGTGGCGGCCTCGAACAGCTCGTCGAGCGTGCCGAAGCCGCCCGGCAGCACGACGAAGGCGTAGCTGTACTTCACGAGCATGACCTTGCGCACGAAGAAGTAGCGGAAGGTCACGAAGCGGTCGAGCCAGGCGTTGGGATGCTGCTCGCGCGGCAGCTCGATGTTGCAGCCGACCGAGCAGCCGCCGGCCTCCTGCGCGCCGCGGTTGGCCGCCTCCATGATGCCCGGCCCGCCGCCGGTCATGACGCTGAAGCCCGCGCGCGCCAGGCGCTCGCCCATCGTGCGCGCCAGCGCGTAGGCGGGGTGGTCCTCGCGGAAGCGCGCCGAGCCGAAGACCGTCACGCACGGCGCGAGGAAGTGCAGCGCGCGGAAGCCGCGCAGGAACTCCGCCGCGATGCGCAGCACGCGCAGGAGCTCCGAGCCGCGCCCGCGCGGACCCTCGAGGAACGGGATCTCGCCGCCGGGCGGCGGCGTCTTGCCCCAGGCCTCGCGCTCGCGTGCGGGCTCGCCGGTCACCGCGCCAGGATGCCGGCGCGCCGGCGCCCGTCAACCGGGCGGCCACGAGCGCGCGGCGCACGCCGCGCGCGTCGCGCACGCGCTGGCGATCGCGACGCAGCCCTTCGCGCTGCTCGGCGCGCTGGCCTTCGCGCGCCGGCTTGACGGGCCCGGCCGGCTCGGCCTGGCGGGCTTCGTCGTCTTCGCGCTGGCGCAGGCGGCGGGGCTCGTGGCGGCCGTGCTGAGCGGCTTCGCCGCGCGGGGCGTCAGCCGCCGGGGATGCCGCGCAGGTAGCGCTCGAGGAAGGCCAGGTAGGCCTCCGAGGCGCGGATGCGGTTCTGCTTGCTGCGGAAGCCGTGGCCCTCGTCGGGGAAGAGCACGTACTCGACCGGCACGCCGTTCGCGCGCACGGCGGCGACGATCTCCTCGCTCTCCGCCTGCAGGACGCGCGGGTCGTTCGCCCCTTGCACCACGAGCAGCGGGCGGCGGATCTCGTCCGCGTGCGCGAGCGGCGAGCGCGCGAGCAGGCGCTCGCGGTCGGCGGCCGGGTCGCCGATCTCGGCGTAGAGCGAGGCGCGGAAGTCCGCCCACCACGCGGGCACGCTCTCCAGCGTGCGGATCCAGTTCGTGACGCCGAACAGGTCGATCCCGACGTCGAAGGCCTGCGGCCGGAAGGCCAGCGCCGCGCACACGAGGTAGCCGCCGTAGCTGCCGCCCGCGATCCCGACGCGCGCGCCGTCGACCCACGGGAGCGTCTCGAGCCAGCGCCGCGCGGCGACGCAGTCGTCGAGGTCCGCCTCGCCGTGGCGGCGGTCGTCGAGGTGGAAGAAGGTCTTGCCGTAGCCCGAGCTGCCGCGGTTGTTCACCGCCAGCACCGCGTAGCCGTGGTTCACGAGGTGCTGGATCATCGGGTTGTAGCCGTGGCGGCTCTGGCCGCCGGGCCCGCCGTGCATCCAGAGCAGCGCCGGCGCCGGGCGCGCGCGCGAGGCGCCGTGCGGGCGGTAGAGCAGCGCCGGGATCGCGAGGCCGTCCGCGCCGGGGAAGCGCACCGACGCGGCCTCGACCAGCTCGTCCTCGCGGATCTCCGGCGCGAGCGCGTCGGTCAGGCGCCGGCTGGCGCCGCTCGCGAGGTCGACCAGCCACAGGTTCGCCGGCGAGCGGTCGCCGCTCACGCTGCAGGCGAGCCGCGCGCCGCCGCGCTCGAACACGACGCCGGTGACGTCGCCCTCGGGCAGCGCGGGCAGCGGCGCCTCGCGGCCGCTCGCGACCTCGAACACCCGCACCCGCGTGCGCGCGTCGGCGTTGACCGCCGTCGCCAGCCAGCGGCCGTCCTCGGAGAAGGAGTAGTCGGTCACGTCCCAGTCGTCGGCGAGGACGGGCGCGCGCTCGTGGCTCGCGAGGTCGAAGGACCACACCGCGGCGAACTCGCCGCGCTCGTCGCTCGTCGTGTATAGCTTCCGGCCGTCGGGTGCGAAGGAGGCGAAGCGGCTCTGGACCTTGCCCGCGTGCGGCGTCGCGTGCACGAGCGTCGCGGGCTCGCGCGTGCGCGCGACGAAGACGTCGCTGTCGGCGTTGTCGTTCGTGCGCACGAGCGCCACCCAGGCCCCGTCGCGGCTGACGCCGGCCAGGTCGTAACCGCCGGGGTTCTGGAACAGCAGCTCGCGCGCGTACCCGGGCGCGACCTCGGCCGTGCCCGCCTCGAGCACGCCCGGGCCGAAGCGGTAGCGGTAGAGGTCGAAGAAGCGCGGGTCGCGCTCGTTCGTGCGCGCGAAGAAGGAGCGCTCGTCGGCGGCCCAGCCGAGGAAGCTCGCCTTGAGGTCCGCGCCGGGCGTGAGGTCGCGCAGCGTGCCGTCCGGCTCGCGCACGAACAGGTGGTTGCGCTCGTCGCCGCCGCGGTCGGCGGTCACCAGGCAGCGCTCGTCGCGCGGGAACCAGGCCACGCCGAACGTGGCGTCCGTGGTCGAGGCGGTGAGCGGCGCGAGCGCGCGCGTGGCGAGGTCGAGCGCGCACGCGTTGAACGTGCCGCTGGCGTCGCTCGTCACGAGCAGGCGCGTGCCGTCGTGCGAGAACGACCCGCCCGAGAACGACGTCGTGGCGTAGAACGCGCGCGCGTCGTGGCGCGGCGCGGCGGCCGGCGCCGTGGCGGGGCCGGCGCAGGCGGGGAAGACGCAGAGCAGGGAGAGCGCGGCGCGGCGGATCGCGTGCATGGGTGGCTCCGGGACGGGGAGCGCCCAGTCTCGCCGCGCGCTCGCGCCGCGGCCAGCGCGCGCGGGGAGCGCTACCGGAGACGTACACGGCGGCGCCGCCGCGCCGCCGGTGGCGCCCGCGGGGCGCGCGCCCACAATGGAGCCATGAAGCTGGCCGTCCTCGCGCTCGCGTCCCTGGTCCTGTCCGTCCCGCGACCCGCGCCGCAAGACGACGCCGCGCTGCGGCGCGGCCGCGCCTGCTGCGAGAGCTTCCTCGCCGGCGACCTCGACCCGCTCTGGGACGTGCTCGACGAGCCGCTGCGCGCGTCCCTCGGCGGCCGCGAGGGGCTGACGCGGTTCCGCGAGCAGTGCCGCCGGCAGCTCGGCGAGGCCGTGGCGCTGCTCGACGAGCACGCCGAGGCCGGCGAGCGCGGCGCGACCTACGTCCGGCGCATGCGCTTCGAGAAGGCGCCGAAGGTCGAGATCTTCCTCGCCTTCGGCCCCGACCGGCGCGTCGGCGGCTTCCTCGTGCGGCCCGCGCCCGAGCCCGCGCCCAGCGCGTTCCTCGACTACGCGACGAAGACCGACCTGCGCCTGCCCTTCGACGGCGAGTGGACCGTCTTCTGGGGCGGCCGCACGCTCGAGCAGAACTACCACGCCGCCTCGCGCGACCAGCGCTTCGCCTACGACCTCCTGGTCGTGCGCGACGGCTCGACGCACGCGGGAGCGGGCGCGCGCAACGAGGACTACCACTGCTTCGGCCTGCCGATCCTCGCGCCCGCGGCGGGCGTGGTCGTCGCCGCGCAGGACGGGCTCGCCGACAACGTCCCGGGCGAGACGAGCCGCACCGGGCACCCGGCGGGCAACCACGTCGTGATCGACCACGGGAACGGCGAGCATTCGCTGCTGGCGCACTTCCGCCAGGGCAGCCTGCGCGTCCGTCCCGGCGAGCGCGTCGCGGCGGGCACGCCGCTCGGCCAGTGCGGGAACAGCGGCAACTCGAGCGAGCCGCACCTGCACGTCCACCTGCAGAACGGCCCCGCTTTCGGCGAGGCCGACGGCCTGCCGGCGCAGTTCCAGGGCTACGAGGCCGACGGCGTGCCCGTGGCGCGCGGCGAGCCCGTGAAGGGCCAGCGCATCCGGCCGCGGGAGGCACGGCAGGGCGGCTGAGCGGCGCCGCGGGCCGATCCGCGGCTTTCCTGAGTCCTCCCGCGCGGGCGCGGCGTGTCGGGAGGCGAGCCCGAGACCATGTCCAGCCTTCCCCGCCGAGCCGACGCCGAGCTCCTGCTCGAGCACGCGAGCTGGATGCGCCAGCTCGCGCGCGCGCTCGTCGGCGACCCCGAGCGCGCCGAGGACCTCTCGCAGGAGACCTGGGTGCGCGCGCTCGAGCACCCGCCCGAGGCGGGCCGGCCGTTGCGCGGCTGGCTCGCGACCGTCATGCGCAACCTGTGGCGGCAGGCGCAGCGCGGCGAGGACCGGCGCTCGGCGCGCGAGCGCGACGCGGCGCGGCCCGAGGCGGACGCCTCGGCCGAGCTCGTCCTGCGCGTGGCGACGCAGCGCGAGCTCGCCCTGCGCGTGCTGGAGCTCGACGAGCCCTACCGCACGACGGTCCTCCTGCGCTACTTCGACGAGCTCTCGCCGAAGCGCATCGCGGCCCGCCAGGGCGTCCCCGTCGCCACGGTGAAGACGCGCCTCGCGCGCGGCCTCGAGCGCCTGCGCGCGCGGCTCGACCGCGCGCACGGCGGGGACGGCCGGAGCTGGAGCCTCGCGCTCGCACCCGTCGCGCTGCGCCCGCCGGGCGCGAGCGCCTTCCCCGTCCCCGCGCCCCTCGCCCGGGCCGCTCTCTCGCTCGGAGCCCTCGCCGTGAACGCCAAGCTCGTCCTCTCGCTCGCCCTGTGCGCCCTCGCCGGCGGCGCCTACGTCCTCTACTCCACGCGCGCCGCGCCGGGCGCGCCCGCGGCGCCGGCCGCGCTCGCGGCAGACTCCGGGCGCGCGCCCGCCGCGCTGGAGCCGACCGCGCGCGCCGAGCGCGCGGCGAGCGAGGCCCCCGCGCCGGCCGCCGCGGGCCAGCGCTCGGCCGTGGCCGTGCGCGAGACGCCGCCCGCGCCGGCGGCCGCGGCCGCCGCAATGCGCCACGGGCGCGTGATCGACGTCGCCGGCCGCGCCGTGGCGGGCGTCGCGGTGCGCGCGCTCGCGCTCGGCGCGCGCGGCGAGGAGGCGCCCACCGCCGCGGACGCGGACGCGGCGCCGGAGCTCGCGCGGAGCGCCGGCGACGGGAGCTTCGCCTGGGCCGCCGGCGCCGAGCGCTCGCTGCCGCTCACCGTGCACGAGCGCGCCTGGGCGACCGTGCTCGCCTCGGCGCCGCGCGAGGGCGCGACGATCGTCGTCGCGCCGCGCGTCGCCTACGCCGGCAGCGTGGTGGACGCGTCCGGCGTCCCGGTGGCGGGCGCGCGGGTCGAGCTCGCCATGCCCGAGGGGCTGCGCGGGCGCATCGGAGAGGTGCTCGACCACGCGCTCTCGCTGCGCTGGAGCGCGAGCACCGACGCGGCCGGCGCCTTCGCCCTGGAGAGCGCGCCGAGCGTCCTGGACGCCGTGCTGGCCGTGAGCGCCGAGGGCTTCCTCCCCGCGCGCGAGGCGCCGCCGCCCGGCGGCGGTCGGGTCGTGATCGTGCTGCAGCGCTCGGCGCGCGCCGACCAGCTCGTGCTCGGCGTCGTGCTCGACGACGCCGGCCGGCCGGTCGAGGGCGCGCGCGTCTCGCTCGGCATGGACACCACCCTGAGCGCGGCCGACGGCTCCTTCGCCTTCGACCAGGGCGCCGAGCAGACCTTCAACCGCGCCGCGGCGCGCCTCCTCGACTTCACGCCCGACCGGCTCGTCGCCGTGGCCACGGGGCTGCTGCCGGCCGAGTTCGTGCCCCCGAAGGACGCGGGCGGACGCCCGCGCTGGCCGGAGAGCGTGGTCCTGCACCTCGGCCGCGAGCCGCTCTCGATCGAGGGCCGCGTGCTCGGCCCCGACGGCGAGCCCGTCCCGGACGCGCGCGTGTGGATCGGCGACCCGACCTTCTTCGCCGGCCTGGGCGACCCGGCGCGCAGGCGCTTCCCCGAGCTCACGGACGTCGAGGCGGAGATCGCCGGCGCGCGCCCGGGCTGGCGCTGGCAGGAGACCGACGCGCAGGGCCGCTTCCGGATCGACGGGCTCCTGGACCGCGAGTACACGCTCGAGGCCATGCTGCCCGAGACGCTCCTGCGCGTGACCGCCCCGGGCGTGCGCGCCGGCCGCCGGGACGCGCTCTTGGCCTTCCCGCCCGACGCGGCCTACGCGGTGCTGCGCGGGCGCGTCGTGGATCACTCGGGGAATCCCGTCCCGCGCGTCCAGGTGCGGCCGATGTGCGACGCCTTCCGGACGGGCTTCCAGGGCAGGACGATCCAGACCCAGCACATGGCGCTCGACCCGGTCGAGACCGACGCCGAGGGGCGGTTCACGCTCCACGACGTGCCGCGCGACCTCGTCTACCTGCGCCTCGACGGCGAGGACATCGTGCCGCTCGAGTGGGGGCGGCACGTGCCCGGCACGCTCGGCGCCCTGGTGCGGGACGAGCCGGAGCGCTTCACGATCGAGGTCGGCGTGCGCTGCCACTTCCAGGTCGAGCTGGCCGACCCCGAGGAGGCGGACGGCCTCTCGATGCTGGACGCGCGCGGCGAGCCGCTCGAGATCAGCGAGTTCGTGGGCAACGGCCGCCGCGAGGACACCGTCCTGCCGATCGTCGAGGGCCGCTCGAGCGTGCTGGCCGTCGGCGACGACGCGGCCACGCTCGTCCTGCGCAAGGCGGGCGAGGTCGTGCGCGAGGTGAGCGTCCGGCTCGTCCCGGGGGAGACCAACGTCCTGCGCCCCTGAGGCGCCTGAGAAAGCGAGGGCTCGAGGTCCCCGCCGTCCGGCGGGCCGCCCCTCGGGGCCCGCCCGGGGGACCGCGGCCCGGAAAGCGCTCGAGACACCAGGAAAAGGGAACCTGGTCGGCCCCTGGCGCCGTCTTTGAAGCCAAGGCGGAGCGAGCCTCTCCTCTCCCGCCCGGCGGAGGTGACGCCGACCGGGTGCTCGATCCGGGACCCTCTGGTGACGGGGTCCCGGATCGGGGCTACGCGGCCCGCTCCGCCGCGCTCTCCTTCTCGAGCTCGACGAGCATCAGGATCCGCAGCGGCGCCAGGCAGGGGAGCGCATTGACCACGCGCTCGTAGGCCCACCCGACCAGGTAGGTCAGCGGGTGCAGGCGCATGTACTCGGGGCGGTCCTCGACCAGGCGCACCGACCGCACGCGCAGCCCGGCGCCGCGCGCCAGGCGCTCGATCGCCCGGGGCGTGTTGGCCCGGTAGCGGGTCGGGAAGGTGTCCTCGCCGCGCCGGCCGCGCAGGCGGTTCGCGAAGCGGTGGAAGGCGTGCGGCGTCAGCCGCGCGAGCAGCGGCACGTAGTGCGCGCGGTTGGGCGTCTTGGCCAGGAACACCCCGCCGGGGGCGAGCACGCGCGCGACCTCGGCGAAGACCCGCTCGGGGCGCTCGAGGTGCTCGAGGACGTTGTCGGCCACGACCACGTCGAAGCTCGCCGAGGCGCAGGGCAGCGCCTCGCCGACGCCGACGTGCGCCTCGTCCACGTGCGGGTTCTCGCGCACGCGCTCGTCGGGGTCGACCCCGACGACGTGCCCGGCGACGCCCTTGAAGTCCATGTAGGGGACGATGCCGGCCCCCGCGCCGAGGTCGAGCAGGCGCGCGTCCGGCGGCAGCGCGGCGAGGATGGCCTCGCGGAACAGCCGGTCGTCCCAGTTCCGGCAGCGGCCGGGATAGAGCCGGCGGTCGAGCGCCTCGACCAGCGTGCGCGAGAGCGAGCGCCGGCGCTCTCGCCCGGCGAGGGTGGCGGTTCCCATGGCCTCGCCTCTATCGGAGGCGCGCGGCGCGGGCCTGAGCGTCCCTCGCCGCGGGTCGCGCGGGCGGGACGTCGGCCGGGACGCGGGGAGGGGAGCCGAGCGAGAGCGACCTGGACGCGCGCGCGTCCGGCCGGGTCAGCGCACCGCGCCCGGATCGAGGTCGGTCTCGCCCGCGGCGACGCGCGCGAGCCAGGCGTCCAGGCGGCGCAGGTTGTTGCGCGCGTCGCGGCGCGCGACGAGCACGGCGTTGCGCTCCTCGGGCAGGAGCGTGGCGCCGTCCAGCCGCACGTCGGCCAGGCGCGCCGCCTCGAGGTACATGGCGCGCGCGCGCTCGGGCTCGCGCCGCAGGTAGTAGTGCAGCAGCACGGCGGTGTCGTTCACCGTGTTCGGGTTCTCGGGCTCGAGCGCGAGGGCGCGCTCGTAGGCGGCGAGCGAGCGCTCCCACAGGTCCGCGAGCTCCGCCGGGCTGCCCGCCCGCTGCGCGCGCAGGACGTCGCCGTGGTCGCGCAGGAACAGCCCCAGGTTGTTCCAGTGGCGCGGCGCGTCGGGCTCGAGCGCGCACAGGAGCTCGCACAGGAAGGCGGCCTCGTCGTTGCGCGCGCGCCCCTCGTGGCGCTCGGGGTCGGCGCACCAGCCGACGAGCCACCCGAGCCGTCCGACCTCGGCCGCGGCGTCCGCGCCGAGCTGGGCCACGAGCGCGTCCTGGTCGGCGCGCGCGAAGCCGTGCAGGTGCTCGAGCGCGGCGGCGTAGCGCTCGCGCGCGAGGTCGATGCGGTAGAGCCAGTAGTGGCAGTCGGTGTACGCCGGCCAGCGCTCGAGCGCGTCCGCGAACGAGGCGGCGGCGGACTCGAGGTCCTGCGTGCTCCAGTGGGCCCAGCCGTCCCACCACGAGAGCGTCGCGCGGCGCGCGTCGGCCGCGGCGTGGCGCGCGTCGAAGCGCTCCAGCGCGCGCGCGGTCGCGTCGGCGAAGGCCGGCGCGGCCAGCGCGCCGAGCACGGCGGAGAAGTCCACGCTCGGCGGATCCCAGGCCATCGCCTCCACGTAGGCGTCGGCGGCGCCGGCGGCCGTCGCGCCGGCTTCCGCCTCGCTCGCGGCCCAGGCGCGCAGGTGGCCGACCTGCGCCCAGGCGTCGGCGAGCGCCGCCTGGCCGGCCTCGTCGGCCGGCGTCCCGCCGAGCTCGATCCTGCGCGCGAAGGCGCGCTCGGCGCGCTCGCGCGCCGCCCGCGCGCCGGCGGGGTCCGCGCCGCGCAGCTCCTGGTAGCGGGCGGCGCCGACGCGGCCGGCGAGCTCCAGCAGCGCGGCGTCCTCGGGCGCGCGCGCGAGCGCCGGCGCGAGCGCCCGCTCGGCCTCGTCGAGCGCGCCGCTCCGCCAGGCGGCCTCGGCCAGTCCGGCCCAGGCGTCCGCGAAGCGCTCGGGATCGGCCGCCAGCGCCCGCGCGAGCAGCGTCTGCGCGTCGGTCAGGAGGTTCGAGGTGTTCCCGTCGGCGCGGCCCGCGTCGATCGCGTCGCGCGCCAGGCCGAGCGAGGCCAGGCCGACGAGGTAGTCCACGTCGGACCGCGCGGCGCCCACCGCACGCAGGCGGTCCGTGGCCGCGAGCGCCTCCTCGTGACGGCCCTCGGCGATCAGCGTGCGCACGAGCCAGGTCTCGAGCGCCGGCTCCTCGCGCTGCGCCAGGGCGCGCTCGAAGAGCGCGCGCGCCTCGCTCGTGCGCCCGGCCTCGAGCGCCGTGCGCCCGGCGCGCACGAGCTCGTCCGCCGGCCGCGCCGGCGCGTCGGAGGAGGCGGGGACGAGCGCGGGGACGAAGGCCAGTGCGAAGGGAGCGAGGAGCGTCATGGGCGTCGGGATCGGGTCGGCGGGGGAGGGACGAGGGTCCCGGTCCAGCGTCCGCAACGCTCGTGCCAGGGGCCTGGGCGGGCCGCCGCCGGGTCGCGGGAAGGGATGCCGTTACCCGGAGGGAACCGGGATCGACCCGCAGGGAGGGCGAGCGGGCTCCCGACGGACCGGGAGGGTGCGCCGGGGAACGCCGGGGCGGGTCGCGCCCCCTGAAGCCCGGGCCGCCGACGAGGGGCGGCTCAGGCCTCCTTCCCGTGGCACTTCTTGAACTTCTTCCCGCTGCCGCACGAGCACGGGTCGTTGCGGCCGAGCTTCTCCGCGCGGTGCACGAACGGCGCGCTCTGGCGCGGGAGCTGCTCGGCCGCGTTGGCCCCGCTCCGCACCTTCTCGAGGAAGGCGTCGGCGCCCGCGTCGAGCGCGCGGCGCAGCTCCCACGCGTGCGGCACGACCTCGCTCGCCTCGAGGTGCGCGAGCAGCGCCGCGAAGACCGCCGGGACGTGCGCGGCGCGCGCGTCGCGCGGCGCCAGGCGCGCCGGCAGGAAGGTCGCGAGGATGGCCTCGACGTCGTCGCCCTCGAGCAGGCGCGGCTTCTTGCCGAGGTCCTCGTAGGCGATCGTGAGGAGCGTCTCCGCCAGCGCGCGCACGTCCTCGCGGCGCAGCTCCGCGAGCGAGCGCGCCTGCGGCGCGTCGAGGAACGCGGCGAGCTGCAGGGCGACCTCCTTGGTCGGCATGGGGAGATCGTAGCCGCGACGCGCGGGCGCAGAGAGACGGGCGCGGTGGGGCGAGCGCCGGCTCGGGTCGTGTTGCCCGCGGAGGCGTGCCGAGGACCGGTGATCCGCGCCTGCGTCGCTCCCGTCGCGGCGCCCCGCGCGCGACCCACCCGACCCATGCTCCCGCCCACCCCGGGGGGCAGGACGTGGCGCGAGCGCGGCGGTTGCGCGTCGCGTGCGGAAGGGTCCCCGACGCGACGCTTCCGGCCGCCGACGACCTCAGCCGCGGCGGCTGCGGCGGAAGGCCTCGAAGTCCATCCCGCCGCCGGCGGGCTGCGCCGGGGGCGGCGGCGTGCTCGGCAGGGCCGAGGCGGGCGCGGCCTGCGGCTGCGCGGGGGCGGGGGGCGGCGCGCTCGCGGCGTGCGCGTCGCCGACGCCGGCCAGGTTCACGCTGATCCCCAGGTGCTGGAGCTTGCCGAGCAGCCCCTGCTTGTCCACCGCCTTGAGGTAGGCCTCCAGCGGATCGACGGTGCCCTGCGACACGAGCTCGCACAGCGAGTCGTTCAGGAGCTTCATCCCGAGCTTGCCGCCCATCTGCATCTGCGACTGGAGCTGGTGCGTCTTGCCCTCGCGGATCAGCGCCGAGACGGCGTCGTTCGCGACCAGGACCTCGAGCGCGGCGCAGCGGCCGGCGGGCTTCTTCTTGCACA
>CADEGS010000129.1 GCA_902826945.1 uncultured bacterium
CGAGCAGCGTGCCGCCGCCCTCGATCACCTCGTCGTTCTCGACCAGGAAGATCGTGCCCGCGCGCACGGCCACGAGGTCGCGGCCGGCGGCCGGCGCGGCCGCGCCGGAGAAGCCCAGCGCCAGGAGCGCCGGCAGGAGCGTCCTCGCTCGCATCACTCGTCGTCCTCCGCGCCCTTCTCGTCGTCCTTCTTCTCGCCGCCCTCGCCCGCGTGCTCGTCGCCGTGGCCGCCGGCCTGCGTGGGGCCGGTGTTCTTCGGCTGGACGCCCTCGAGCAGGTGCTTGTTGCGCACGTCCTGCGCGCGGTCGTAGACCGGACGCCCCTCGATCACCACGCGCTCGACCCAGCTCGTCACGCTGAGCGGATCGCCCGTGAACAGGACGACGTTGCCGAGCTTGCCGACCTCGAGCGAGCCGACCTCGTTCGCCAGGCCCAGGATCTCGGCCGGCACGCGCGTGACCGCGTCGAGCGCCGCCTCGCGCTCCAGCCCGTAGCCCACGGCCAGCGCCGCCTGGTACCAGAGCGCGTGCGCGCGCTCGGTCGAGAGCGCGAAGCGGATGCCCTTGTCCCGGTACACCTCGGGCAGGAAGGTCTCCTTCTCCTCGCCCGTGACCGGGTCGCGCTCGATGTGCACCAGGCCGCCGTCGAGCACCACCGGCACGCCCGCCTCGGCGATCAGGTCGGCGGCCTTCCAGCAGGACTCGTCGAGCACGAGCACCGTGCGCGCCAGGAAGCCGTTCTCGCGCGCGACGGCCAGGCCCGAGCGCACGTCGGCCGGCGACCCGCACTGCACGAAGGCCTGGTAGCGGCCCTCCATCAGGTCGAGCAGCGGCTCGTACTTCTCGTCGATCGCGCCGCGCGGGATCAGCTCCAGCCCGGCCACCTTCCACGACGTGCCGCCCATCTCGCGGCCCTTGGCCTTCTCGCCCTCCAGGTCGCGCCCCTGGAAGAGCGCCTCGCGCGCCGCGTAGCCGCGCTCGTCGCGCTCGCTCTGGACCAGCTCCTCGAGGTAGCGCTTCAGGTCCGAGAAGGCCTCGCGCAGGGTCTGCATCTGCGTCGCGCGCGACTTCCCGGGCTTGGGCGAGACGGCGATCTTGATGCCGTACAGCGGGCGCACGGCCATCTCCTCGATCGTCATGCCGGTCGGGCGCACGACCATGCCGCGCGCGCCGACGACGCAGAACGGGCCTTGCTGGATGTTGATCGTCGTGATGCCCCAGCGCAGGCAGTCCTCGAAGTGGTAGCTGATCGGGTCCACCGAGTCGCGCACGTCGAGGAAGGGCGCCACGTCCACGTTCTCGTTCGGGCGGTCCATGCCGCGGAACGTGTGCGCCTCGACGAAGCCGGGGAAGGCCACCAGCTCCGGCCCGCCGACGACCGTCGCGTCCCAGGGCTTCTCGACCTGGTCCGCCGGCCCGATGGCGGCGATGCGGCCGTTCTCGATCACGATCACGCCGTCCTGGATGTCCGCGCCGGCGCGCGTGAGGATCCGGCCGGCCTGCACGACCAGCTTGTCCGCGGGCAGCGCCGCCGCGACGGAGGCCAGGACGACCGGCGCGAGCGCGCGCAGGGCAGAGGCTTGGAAGGTTCGCTTCATGTCAGTTGGTCTGGCGATGGTCGACGACGAGGCGGCCGTTCACGAACACGGCGAGGATGCGCGAGGTGGGCTCGAAGGGCGTCCCGCTCCACAGGACCAGGTCGGCGTCCTTGCCGACCTCGAGCGAGCCGATGCGGTCGTCCACGCCGGCCAGGCGCGCGGGGACGGTCGTCACCGAGGCGAGCGCGGCGTCGAACGGCAGCCCGCCGCGCATGGCGAAGCCCGGCTGGCGCGCCAGGCGGTAGTCGACGTTCTCCCCGCCGTGGCCGGAGAGCGCCACCGGCACGCCCAGCGCGTGCAGCCTGGCGGCGGTGTCGAGCGCGTAGAACGCGCTCTCGTTCGTGCGACCGTCGAAGGTCCAGGGCGGCAGCACGACGCCCATCTTGGAGCGCACGAGCAGCGCCGGCTCCTTCCAGGCCTCCGCGGCCGCGTCCACGAAGGCGTTCGGGATCGCGAACTCCTCCTTCAGATAGACCGCGGTGCGGATGTCCTGGGTCGTCCAGGCCTCGAGCGAGAGCGGCAGCTCGCCGCCCAGCACCGAGCGCAGCACGTCGCGCTCGCCGGCGGCGAGCGATCCGCCGCTCTGCGCGCGCGCGTCGAGGAACGCCTTGCGCAGCAGCCACTCGACGCCCATGCGCGTCGTCGGCCGGCGGAAGTAGAAGGTGCGCGGCGGCGAGCCGCGCGGCGGGATGTTGCCCTGGCTCGGCGCGCCGCCCATCGCGCCGCGCAGCACGGCGCGGCGCTTGACGACGCGCTCGCCGAGCTCGCCGCCGGTCTTCACGACGGCGCTCAGCCCGCCCAGCACCGCCTGCGCGGGCGGGTTCAGGAGCACGCTCGTCACGCCGCCCTCGAGCTCGCGCCCGAAGCGGTAGGACCAGGGGTTCCAGGCGTCGAGCACGTCGAGCGCGACCGGCGTCTCGGTGGACTGCTCGACCGAGTACTCGCCGCTGTCGATGTGCGCCGAGAGGTCGATCAGGCCCGGCGTCACCGCCGCGCACTCGATCACCTCGTCGCCGCGGCCGCTGCCCGGCCCGACGGCCTTGATCTTGCCGCCGGCCACGACGAGCACGCCGCCCTGCACCGGCGCGCCGACGCCGGTGTGGATCGTGTCGGCGCGCACGAGCCAGCTCTCCTGGGCCGTGGAGCCGGCGGCGAGGAGCGCGCACAGGACGCCGGCCCGCGCGGGCGTGGAAGGTCGCTTCATCGGGTCTCTCCGCGGTGCACCAGCTTGCCGTCCACGTACACGGCGAGGACGCGGCTGGTCAGGTTCAGGGGGTCGCCGGACCACACGACGAGGTCCGCGTCGTGGCCGCGCTCGACCAGGCCCACGCGCGCCTCCACGCCGGCCATGCGCGCGGCGTCGCCGGTCAGCGCGCGCCACACGGCGCTCGGCTCGGCGCCGGCGGCGACGGCCATCGCGGCCGACAGGCGCACCTGCTCGGGGTGGTATGCCGGGCCTTCGAGCGCGAAGGCGATCGGCACGCCGGCCTCGATCAGGGCGCGCGCCCCGGCGATCACCTGCGACGCCTGGGAGGTCGGGAAGGGCCCGAGCACGACCCCGAGCTGGCTCTGGCGCAGGAGCTCGACCAGGTCGGCCGCGAGCGGCGCGCCGCGCAGGGTGCCGCGCAGGCCGTGCGCGCGCGCGAAGGTCGCCGCGCGCGCGACCTCGTCGCGATCCCAGGCCTCGATCAGGACCGCGAGCTCGCCGCGTCGGGCCGCGCCGAAGTCGCCCTGGCCGGCCGCGAACAGGCGCTCGAGCTCGGCCAAGGCGCCCGAGTAGCTGGTCGGGAAGCGGTCGCCGCGCTGCGGCCCGCTCAGCTCCTCGACCGCCGCCGGGCCGTGACGGCCCTCGGCCAGCGCGTCCTTCGAGAAGGAGAGCGCGAGCTGCCCGTCGCGCGTCACGATCGCGCCGGTGCTCTTCACCACCGCCGCGCGGCCGCCGACCAGGTTGTCGCGCCCGGGCGAGAGCACCATCGTCGTGATGCCCGCGGCCAGCGCGCGCTCGAGGTCGGAGTGATCGAGGTCGAGCGCGTCGGCCGCGCGCGCGGCGGCCATCACCGAGCGCGTGGGGTCGCTCGCGCGGCCGGCCGTCGCGCTCTCCGTCTCGCACACGACGATGCCGGCGGTCAGCACGCCCTCGTGCTCGACCAGCGGCAGCGCCGGGTCCACCTCGACGCCGCGCCCGACCTTGCGGATGCGCCCCTCCTCGATCAGGAGCACGCCGTCCTGGATGCGCGTCCCGTCGTCGAGCAGGATCTCGCCCGCGCGGATCTGGAAGCCGCCGCCCTGCGCGCCGGCGAGGAGCCCGAGGGAGACGAGCGCGCCGAGCCGCGCGCCCAGGGTCCGGATCACTCGTTCCACACGCGACCTCCCGAGATCACGAAGAGCACGCTGGTGGCGGAGTCCAGCGGGTCGCCGTCGAGCACGAGCAGGTCCGCCTCCTTGCCCTGCTCGACGCTGCCGATCCTGTCGCCGACGTCGAAGGCGTTCGCCGGAGCGAGCGTGATCGCGTCGAAGGCCGTCTCGCGGTCCAGCCCGTGCCCGACCGCCAGCGCCGCGAGCAGGCGCAGATCGCGCGGGTTGCGCGCGCCGCCGCTGCCGATCAGGACGCGCACGCCCGCCTGCGCCAGGCGAGCGGCCAGGCCCAGGTCGTGCTCGCGCCACTCCGGCGGCCGCCCCGCGCCGATCGGCGAGGGCCACAGCACGACCGGGATCTCGCGCGCCGCCAGCTCGTCGGCGAAGGACGCCGCCTCGGTGGCGCCGACCAGCACCAGCCGCAGGTCGGGGAGCGAGCGCGTGCGCTCGAGGAGGTTCCGGATCTCCTCCGCGCGGTGCACCTGCACGACCAGCGGCAGCTCTCCCAGCGCCGCGCGCGCGAGCACCTCGGACTCCGCGTCGAACTTGGGCTGACGCGGCTTCTTGTCCTCCTTGTACTTCTCGTCCTCGAACTCCTTGCCCTTCTCCTCCGCTTCCTTCTGCTTCTTCTCGCGGTCCTTCTTGGCCTTCTTGAAGTCCTTCTCGAGCTCGGCCTTCTTCTCGTCGATCGCCTTCTGCCACTCGGCCAGGTCGCGCTCGTACTCCTGCTGCGACTCGCGATAGCGCTTGCCGCGCTCGAGCTGCGTCACGAGCTTCGCGACCGCCTCGACGCGGTCGAAGACGTCCGGCGCCACGCCGTCCTGCGCCAGGCCGATCGAGGCCGCCACGCAGGCGTCGGAGAGCAGGAGCGCGTCCTCCGGCGAGTCCGCCGCGACGTGGATCACGCTGCCGATGCCGCCCAGGCCCGCGCGCGCGCCCGCCTGCACGCGGGCGGCGGTCACGCCGCCCCGCAGCGCCTCGGCGCGCTCGTGGTCGGTGGACCAGGGGTCGAGCCCGTCGGCCGTCTGCGTGGCCGCGCCGGTGCGCTCGTCCGTCTGGCTGCTCTGGTCGAGCCCGATCGAGGTCCACGGGTCCACCAGCCCCGCGCACACGACCGCGCCCTCGATCACGCGCGCGCCTTCGGGAGCGGCGAGGCCCGCTCCCACGGCGACGATGCGACCGCGCTGGACCAGGATCGCGGCGTCGCGCAGCTCCTCGCCCGGCCGGACGATCACCCGCCCCGCCTTCACGAGCAGCGTGCCCGCGGCGTCGGGGCCCTCCTGGGCCGCGGCCGGGGCGGTCGGGAACGCGATCAGAGCGGCGACGAGCGCCGCGCGGAGCGTCGCAGGCATGCGCATCCTTCCATGGGTCATGGGGGCCGGGGGCTCACCCCCCGACGCGTCTCCGAGCGGCGGTTCCGGCTCGGGCCGCTCCCGGCGTGGAGCGGCGGCCCGGCATGATAAGGAGACGCGCCGGCGGTCGAGTCGGCCGAACCGCGACTCCGCTCCGGCGGCGTCGCGCGAGGGGTGTGGGGTCGGGCAGGGAAGCGCGCATGCGGAGCACCCCCGCCGGTGTTTCCCCTCCAGGGTTCAGGATGCGTGTTTTCGATCAATCCGCGTTCGCGGAGCGCCCTCCTTCCGGCTGGACGACCGATGTCCGAGGGCGATCCCTCCCTGCGCGCCCGCCTCGTGGACCCGGGGTACTGGCAGCCCCGCCTGCGCCGCCTGGCCCAGGTCCCCCGGCGACTCGTGATCGTCCCGCGCGAGGACCTCAGCCGCCCCGGCGTGGACGTCCTGGAGCTGCGCCTCCAGGCCCACGACGAGACGGCGGTGCGCGCCCTCCTCGGCCGCTCGGCCTACGCGCGGCGCGGCGAGCTCGTGCGCCTGCGCCCCGCGGGCGACGATCCCGAGGCGCTCGACTGGAGCGCCCTGGACCAGGGCAGCACCGACGTCGTGGTCTCCTTCGCCTCCGACCGCCGCCTCGAGGACCGCGTGCTCGACGTCCTGCGCGTGGCCGAGGCGGTCAGCTCGCTCGAGTCCGTGGACCAGGGGCACCTGCGCCTGGGGAACGGCCGCCCGGCCGAATGCGAGGACGCCTTCGTCCTCGCGGGCTTGCTGCGCGAGCGCGGCTGGTCCTGACCCCCGGCTACTCCTTCCCCGTCCAGCGGGCCGCGAAGAGCTCCTCGAACGGGTCCTCCTGGCGCTGGCCGATCGCGACCCGCGACCAGTCGCCCTCGCCCGGCACGAAGACGCTCACGTCCAGGCCGAGCGCGCCCGCCGGGCCCGCGCGGAAGGCGTGGATGGTGTCGCGGTCGGGCGTGAGCGAGGACGAGAGCCCCGGCCGCAGGAGCTGCGCGCGCGTGCGCCGCACCTGGAACGCGCCCGCCTCGCCCGCGGGCGGCGCGGAGCCGACGACCTCGTAGTGCTCGACGCGGCAGGCGCCCTGCAGGCACAAGGAGAGCACGAGCGAAGGCGTGTGCCCGTGAGCCGGCAAGGTCGCGTTCGGGGCGAGCCGCCAGGCGCTGATCAGGACCGGGGCCGCGCGGCGCACGAGCGCGGACGAGACGGCCGGCTCGAGGCCGGGCATGCGCTCCAGGGTGACCTTCGGCAGCGAGGCGGGATCGAGCCGCGCGCCGGCCTCCGCGAGCTGGAGCAAGAGCGCTTCCTCGCCCTCCCGCCCGCTGCCCTTGGCCTTCGCCCGCTCGACGCAGGTGGCGGCGAAGGCCTCGAAGTCCAGGCTCCCCTCCGCGCTCGCGGCGGGCAGACGCGCGAGCGCGGCCAGCGCGGGGAGCTCGAGGAAGGTCCGGCGGGGGAGGCGAAGGCCGCGCGGGTCGGGATGCATCGTTCGTCGCCGCTCGCTCGCGGCCCTGGGGGGGTGGCCCGCGCGGCGCGCCGCGCGGAGGGTCGTCCTACGATAGCGGAGGTCGCCGCGCCGCGGGGCCCGCACCGCGGGCCGCCGCGCCAGGGCGATTCCCCGATGACGAGCGTCGTGCCGCTGATCGACCACACCCTGCTGCGCGCGGACGCGCGGCCGGCGGAGGTCGAGCGGCTGGTCGCCGAGGCCCTCGAGCACGGCTTCCACGCCGTCTGCGTGAACGGCGTCTACGCGGCGCGCTGCGCGGCGCTCGCGGCGGGGACGCCGCTCGTGACCTGCGCGGTGGTCGGCTTCCCGCTCGGCGCCGCCGCGCCCGAGGCCAAGCGCGCCGAGGCGGAGCGCGCGCTCGCCGACGGCGCGCGCGAGCTCGACATGGTGCTCTGGATCGGCGGCCTCCTGGCGGGCGAGGACCGCCGCGTGGCCGCCGACGTCGAGGGCGTGGCGCGCCTCGCGCGCGCGGGAGGCGCGCTGGTCAAGGTGATCCTCGAGACCGCGCTGCTCGACGACGGCGCGAAGCGCCGCGCCTGTCGGCTCGCGCGCGAGGCCGGCGCGCACTACGTGAAGACCTCGACCGGCTTCGCCGCCGCGGGCGCGACCGAGGCCGACGTCGCGCTGCTGCGCGCCGAGGTCGGGGACGCGCTCGGCGTGAAGGCGTCGGGCGGCATCGCGACCCTGGCGCAGGCGCGCGCGCTCGTCGCGGCCGGCGCGACGCGCCTCGGCACCTCGCGCTCGGTCGCCCTGGCGCTCGAGGAGCGCGCTCTGCGCGGGGCTTAGCGGGTCCCGAAGAAAGAAAGGACCCGCGCCCCTGTTCGGGGGCGCGGGTCCTGGGGTGGGGTGAGCGGAGCCTCAGTTCGCCGGCACGTGGAACACGTCGGCCTGGAGCTCGGCGCCGATCGTCGTGTTGCGGCGGATGATGTCCGACAGCCGCTGGCTCTCGACGAAGCGCTGCAGCGCGCCGCTCAGAGCGTTCTGGTACCAGAAGCGGTCGCCGTCGCGCAGGCGGCGGAACTGGTCGGCCAGGACGGCGGTGCCGAGCGGGCCCAGGAGGGAGCCGGGCGCCTCGTCCTCGGCCAGCACGCCCACCCAGAGATCGATCTCGTCGGGGGTGTAGTACAGGTAGTTCAGGCCCACCTGCGCGAAGGGGTCCTGCGTGATCTGCGCGAAGGCGCTCACGCGCGGCAGGCCGTAGGCCTCGCGCACGTCGTTGTAGGCCGCCAGGCCGTGGTCGCGCCCGCGCTGGATGTTGAGCGAGGGCAGGTCCAGGCCGCCCGCGCCCGGCAGCCCGAAGAGGAAGTTGCGCACGTCGTCCACCACGCGCAGGTCGATGTCCTGCGCCTTCTGCATCGCCAGGCCGCGCAGCAGGGGCTCGATGCCGTCCTGGAAGAGGCGGTCGGGGCGGAAGAAGGCGTCGCGCAGCGCCAGCGGGCCGCCGGGCAGCGACTGCAGGCCGGCGTCGAGCCGCTGCAGGCGCGGCGAGAGCATCGTGTGGCCGAAGCGGTAGGCGGCCGTCGAGAACTCGTTGCGGATCGAGGCGTCCACGCTCGGGTCGTAGCCCGTGTACGGCGGGATCGCGTCCGGGCCCAGCACGACGGGCAGGAACTCGTTGTACGTGATGACCTGCATCTCGGCGCCGACGATCATGCGCGTGAACTCGTAGATGTCGTCGTCGCTCAGCACACCCTGGAAGGCGACGTAGAGGATCGACGCGATCGTGTTGTGCTCGCGCACGAACAGCGTGTGCATGGCCGCCAGGCCGCTCTGCTCGTTCGCGCGCACGTCGCCGGCCACGAACAGCCTCGGGTCGTCCGCGCTGGGCGCGTTCGGCAGGCCGGTCGTGTTGAGCGGCAGGAGGTCGCCCACCGGCGTGGAGTGCACGCGCAGGCGGCCGGTGCCGTCCAGCGTGCGCAACGCGAGCGCGCGCGCGAGGTCCGAGCCGTAGACGTTCGAGGCGTCGATCCACGCGGTGAGCTCGTTCACCTGCTCGCGCACGCCCGAGACCATGTGGTACAGGCTGCGATCCAGGCGGATCACCGCCTGGTCCGTGTACGTCGGGTCGAAGAACGTGTCGCCCAGCGGGACGTTCACGTCGAACGGCTCGGCCGGGTTGGCGCCGCCGCTCAGGTCGAGGTCGTGGTCGAGGAACTGGCCCCACTGCCACACGAAGTCGGACGCGCCGACCTTGTTCGGCAGCGGACCCCACTGGGTGCAGAGCAGGTTGGAGATGGTGCGCGGGCTCGGGCGGCTCGCGCCGGCGGGGACGGACGAGCCGTCCTCGTAGTCGGCGCCCGCGGCGCGCTGCAGCTCGGTGCCGGCCGCGCCCATCATGGGCTGCGCCAGGTTGTTCGCGGTGCCGTTGATCGTGCGCTGCGCGGCGGCGGCGGCCGGCAGGGCGAGCAGGACGGCGAGGGTCCGGTGGCGGTGGAGGCTCATTGGACTGGATGCCCAGACGAAGGTGCCGAGACGAGTGGAATCCGGAGGGCGGGCGCTCGGGGCCGGCCATCCGGAGGGCGGTGCTGTGGGTACGACCCGCTCCTACGACGTCGCAATCCTACCTCGCCTCCGCGGGGCCGGCAGGGGGCGCGAGGAGGTCGCCCAGCGGCGCCTCGCGGTGCCGGAAAGGCCTTCCCTACGCCCCCGGCGCGAGCCAGGCGTCCACCAGCCGCGCCAGGTCCCCGGCGGCGGCCGCCGCAGCGGCGAGCACGTCCTCGTGGCAGAGCGGCCCCGGCGCCAGGCCGGCCGCGGGGTTCGTGACGCAGCTCACCCCCGCCACCGCCATCCCCGCCGCGGCGGCCGCGCAGGCCTCGGCGGCCGTGCTCATGCCGACGGCGTCGGCGCCCAGGCGCGCGAGGGCGCGCACCTCGCCCGGCGTCTCGTAGCTCGGGCCGGGGAGCGCCGCGTACACGCCCCGCTCGAGCCGCACCCCCGCGCGGCGCGCCGCCGCGTCCAGCGCGCTCCCGAGCGCCTCGTCCCACACCCGCGCCGGCCCGCGCGCGCCGCGCGCGAGCGTGGCGACGCCCTGCAGGCCGAGGTGGTCCACGATGCGGAGCAGCGTGCCCGCCGGCAGGTCCGCGCACAGCCCGCCGGCGGCGTTCGTGAGCAGCAGCCGCTCGACGCCGAGCGCCGCGAGCGCGCGCACGGAGCGCGTCAACGCGGCCGCGCTCCATCCTTCATAGAGGTGCACGCGCCCCTCCTGCACGAGCACGCGTTCCGCGCCCCAGCGCCCGACGAGGAAGCGGCTGGCGTGCCCCGCGACGGCGCTCTGCGGCATCCCCGCCAGCGCGGCGAAGGGGATCGCGCGCGCATCCGCCAGGCGCTCGCCGAGGACCCCCAGCCCCGAGCCGGCGACGATCGCGGTGCGCGCGCCCGCGGCGCCCGCGCGCTCGAGCTCGAGCGCCAGCGCACGCGCGTCGGCGAGCGGCGCGCCCGTCACCGCAGCGCCTCCGCGGGCGGCGCCGCGCCGCCGCCCAGCGGTTCGGCGGCGCACGGCGGAGGATGCGGGAGGGCGCGCGTTCGGAGCATGCGGCGGAGCGGTGCCGCGAGAGTCCAGCATCGCGCGCGCGCCGGCGCAACCGCGCCGGCGTGACCCAGAGGTGCCGGCGGGAGCGGCTCGATCTCGCAGGAATGACAGCCCTTCTCGTCGCAGGGACCGCGGGTCGTGTCGGCGCGCGCCGATCGGTACGGACCTCGAGCAGCCGCTCCGGCCGGTCGATCGTCGGGTAGGCCGCCAAACCGAAAGGACTCCCCCCATGGACCTGACCAAGTACATCGCCGCCCACGGCTCCTGGAAGACCCGCATCCGCAGCGCCATCGAGACCGGCAAGTCCGAGTGGACCGTCGCCGGCGTCCAGGTCGACAACCAGTGCGAGTTCGGCAAGTTCCTGCACGGGCTCCCGCCGGCGACCCGCTCGACCGACATCGTCAAGGAAGTCGTCGCCAAGCACGCGGCGTTCCACGCCGAGGCGGCGCGCGTGCTCGGCCTCGCCCTGCAGGGCAAGAAGCAGGAGGCTTCCCAGGCGATCGACCTGGGCTCGACCTACCTGCGGCTGTCGAGCGAGCTCACGAAGCTGATGAAGCGCTGGGAGAGCAGCATGGCCGCCTGATCGGCGGTGGCGGTCAGGGGTGCGCGACGCACACGAGCGTGCGCGCGCGCCGCAGGACGCAGCCCATCGTCTGGCGCAGGCTCTCGGGGTCGAGCGTCGCCACGCTCTCGTCCAGGACCTGGACCGCGCCCCCGGCGAGCAGCGCGCGCGCGAGGAACACGCGGCTGCGCTCGCCGTGCGAGAGCTGCCAGCCGCCCTCCCCCACGCCCTGCTGCAGGCCCGCCGGCATGCGCTCGAGCAGCGGGCCCAGCCCGAGCTCGCGGCACAGCGCCTCGGCCTCCGCGAGGTCGCGCTCCTCGGCCGGCCAGCCGCGCGCGAGCAGGAGGTTGAAGGCCAGCGTGCCGGCGAAGACGTGGTTCTCGTGGAGCTGCGGCGCGGCCGAGACGCGCCGCCGCCAGCGCGCTTCCCCCTGGGCGGCACGATCGAGCCCGTCCAGGAGGAGCAGGCCGCCCTGCGGCCGGCGCAGGCCGGTGAGCAGCGCGACCAGCGTGGACTTGCCGCTGCCCGAGGCGCCCTCGACGAGCACGCGCGCGCCGCGCGCGAGGGTGAAGCTCGCGCCGGCGAGCGCCGGGCGCTCGCGGCCCGCGTGGCGGAAGGAGAGCTCGCGCGCCTCGAGCAGCGGCTCGTCCACGGCGCCCTCGCTCGCCGCGGGGACGCCCGCGACGACCGGCGGCGGCGCGCGGCGCGCGGCGGCCTGGAACAGCGGCCCGACCGTGCGCCACGCGACGCGCAGCCCCGCGAGCTGGAACAGGCCGCGCACGAGCTTCGAGCCCGCGCCCTGCGCGAGCAGGGCGCCCGCCACCCCCACCGCCATGCCCGCCGCCGGAGCGCCGGCGAGGAAGGCCGGAGCGAGGCCGACGAGCGCGAGCACGAGCCACGCCGCCGGCAGCGCGCCGTGCAGCGCGATCGCCGCGCGATCGACGCCGCGCGCGCTCGCGAGGTAGCGCTCGAGGCGCTCGTCCTCGCCGTCGTGCCAGCGCTCCGGCGCCTCCTGCGCCAGGCGCGTCCTGTGGCCGACCATGCGCTCGACGAGGTCGTCGGTCAGGGCGACGCGCGCGCGCGTGAAGCCGGCCAGCGCCGCGTGCGCGCGCGCGCTCACCGCCAGCGCGACGGCGAGCCACAGGCCGAGCAGCAGGACGCATGCCGCGCCGCCCGGCGCCTGCGCGAGCACCCACGCGGCGAGCGGCAGCTCGACCGCCGCGCCCACGAGCAGGAAGCCGCCGCCGAGCGCGAGCCCCTCGAGCGCGTCGGACTCGAGCACGCGCCCCAGGCACTGGCCGGCGCCCAGGTGGCGCACCTCGTCGGGCTCGAGCGCGAGCGCGCCCGCGAGCAGGCGGCGCTTCAGGAGCGCGCCGAGGTCGATCGAGACGAGGCCTGCCAGCCAGCGCTCGAGCGCGCGCAGCGGGACGGCGGTCGCGACCAGCAGCGCGAAGGCCGCCAGCCAGCCTGCCTGCACGCGCCCTTCGAGGGCGCCGCGACCGATCGCGACCCAGGCGAGGAGCCAGGCGGCCTGCGCCGCCGCGTGCGCGAGGACGACGAGCGCCAGGCGCGGCGCGAGCCGGCGGCGGCGCGCGGCGGCGAGGAAGCTCGCCCCGGGCCGCGCGCGCA
>CADEGS010000130.1 GCA_902826945.1 uncultured bacterium
TTCGTGCCGCGGCGCATCGCCGTCGTCTCCTCGCGCGTCCGGGGGCTCGCGCTGGGCCCGCACGGCTACGGGCTCGACATCGAGGCCCTCGAGCGCGCGGACTGATCCGGCGCGATCCGGAGCTCACCGACCCACCGTGTCGGCCTCGGCTCCCCTTCCAGGAGAGCGCGATCCGTTCGCGCCTCGCCAGGTCCCGCCGCCTGACGGGCGGCCCTGGGCGGGTCATGGAGCAGCGGCCGGCGCAGCTTCGGCCGAGCGCAGACCGCCCCGGTTTCCCTGAAGGTCGCGCCTTGTCCGGTCCGCGTAACGCAAGGCGTCCGGGCGCCCCTCGTGCCCGCGCCGAACGAGAGCGCTGGCACGCCCCCCGCGGCCGTCGAGCGCGGGTTCCGATCCCACGCCTCACCCCGGCACTCGCCTTGCTACGGTGCGCGTCCCATGAAAGCCACCGCTTCCGTCGCTCCGCTGACGTTCTGTTGCCTGCTGGTCGCCGCGGCCGGCGCCCAGCAACCCGCGCCTCGTCGACGAGCGACCTCGGATCACGAGGCGCTGGCGACCGAGGCGACGTCCGCAGGGAACGCGCCCGCGACCCAGGGCCAGCCTGCCGCGCCTCCGCCCAAGAAAGCCGAGCCCTGGAAGCTCGGCAAGGCCGTCGGGCTGCCCGACTGGCTCGAGCTCGGCGGCCAGTTCCGGGCGCGCTACGAATCCCTCGACGAGCAGTTCCGGGCCGGGCTCTCGGGCAGCGCGCAGGGCGTCTTCACGCGCACGACCTTGCGCGGCACGGCGCGCGTCGACTGGTTCGAGGGCTCGCTGGAGCTGATCGACTCGCGCCAGTTCGACGTCCCGGACGACCTGCCCCTGGACACCACCATTGTGGACACGCTGGACGTGCTCCAGGCGTACGTCGGAGCGCGCTTCGGGGACGTCTGGCAGGAGAAGGACAAGCTGAACGTGCTCCTCGGGCGGCACACGATGGACGTCGGGAGCCGCCGGCTCGTCGCGCGCAACTCGTTCCGCAACACGATCAACGCCTTCACGGGCGTGAACGCGACCTGGGAGAGCGCGGCGGGCGACGGCATCCGGGCCTTCTACGTGCTCCCCGTCCAGCGCCTGCCGTCGGACCTCGAGGACCTGCAGGACAACGAGGTGGAGTTCGACGAGGAGCGCTCGCAGGTCCAGTTCTACGGGGTCCACGGGACGAAGGCGAACCTGGTCGGGTCGGTGCGGGGCGAGCTGTACGCCTTCGGCCTCGACGAGGAGGACGGCCGGGACCTCGCCACGAGGAACCGCGACATCTGGACCTTCGGGACGCGCTTCCTCCAGAAGCCGAAGGCGGGCGCGCTCGACTTCGAGCTCGAGGCCGCCTATCAGACCGGCACCTCGCGCTCGGGCAGCGGCGCCTCGAACACCACGGACCTCGATCACCGGGCCGAGTTCGTGCACGCCTCGGCCGGGTACCTGTGGGACGCGGACCTCGACCCGCGCCTCGAGGTCCTGTTCGACTACGCCAGCGGCGACGACGACCCGACCGACGGCGACGTGAACCGCTTCGACACCCTCTTCGGCGCGCGGCGCTTCGAGTTCGGCCCGACGGGCATCTTCGGCGCCTTCGCGCGCTCCAACATCCTCTCGCCCGGGCTGCGGCTGACGATGAAGCCCACGCAGAGCACGCGCTTCATGATCACCGACCGGGCCTGGTACCTGGCCTCGGACCAGGACGCCTGGACGACGAGCGGGCTGGTGGACCCGGCCGGGGACTCCGGGGACTACGTCGGGAACATGGTCGAGGCCTCGCTGCGCTGGGAGGCGACCTCCAACCTCAGCGTCGAGGCCGGGGTCGCGCACCTCTTCGCCGGCGAGTTCGTGGACGATGCGCCGAACGCCACGACGCAGGGAGACGTGACCTACGGGTACGTCGAGGCGACGCTCAGCTTCTGAAGCGGCGAGGGCGCTCCTCGGCGCGCTCGCCGTGGATCGAGCACGGGCTAGCTAGCGCGCCGCCGGGATCAGGATCGCGGAGGCGTTGAGCTCGTAGCCCTCGCGCGCGATGACCACGCCCGGCGGAGCCTCGGCTTGCAGGTGCTCGGCGTCCTCTTCCGAGAGCGCCTGCGGATAGAACGAGCCCTGGATGACGACGCTCCTGCCGACGAGATCGGGAGGGAAGGCGTACTTGCCGCCGCAGCCCTGCTCCCAGCGCACCATCGCGCTCGCGTCCCCGTCCTGGACCTTCATCCAGCAGCCCTTGCGCTGGCAGACGGCGACGACCTCGGCTTGCACGAGCAGCGTCTGCTCGAGGTAGCGCGCCGGCGTCGCGTCGACGACGGACAGCGCCACGATCTCCCTCGCCTCGAGCGGCTCGCCGACGGTCTCGCCGGCGGGCAGCGCGGCGCGGCACGCGCAGAAGGGCAGCAGGAGCAGGAGGAGTCGTCTCATGGGTCCCGGCACTCTACCCCGACGGGCTGGCTCTGCGCCGCTCAGAAGGTCAGCTGCACGCGGAGCGTGAACACGTCGAGCCCCTCGGCGTCGGCCGTGGCCGCCGACCCCCCGCTGGTGTCGAGGTAGCTCGTCCAGTCGAGCATGAGCCGCACGTTGGCGTTCCAGTACCAGTTCACGGCCAGCGTGAGGGTCTGCGCCTCGCCGCCGGTCACCGCCCCGTCCTCGAGATCGATCGCGGCGACGCGCGCGGCGAGCTCCAGGGGACGCCCGCCGTCCTTGCCGGCCCGCAGCCGCTTGAACTCGCCGGCGTCGATCCGGTAGGCGGCGGCGCGCGACTCGCCGGTCAGCGACCAGGTCGCCTGGACGTTCCAGCTGCCGAAGTCGGCGTCGGAGCCCGCGCGATCGACCTCCACGAAGTTGAGCTCGCCGCCGAGCGAGAACCGGCCGCGGGCCCAGAACGCCTCCGGCCCGTAGAGCAGCACGGCGTCGACGTCCGCCAGCGTCGTCGTGTCGACGACCGCGAAGTTCGACATGTTCGTGGTCTCGTTCCGGATGCGGATGCTCTCCGCTCCGTCGTCCGGCGCGCGGTAGGCCGCGCGCGCCCCGAGGTGCACGACCTGCTCCTCCGAGCGCACCGGCGCGTAGATCGCGCGCCCCGCCAGGCCCCAGCCCTCGTCGTCCACGGGGTTGTTCGCGGCGCCCTCGCCGTAGACCCCCGCGGCGTAGAAGAAGGACTCGGTGCTGTCCTGCACCCGTACGCCGATCGCCCGGTCGATGAACGGCAGGATCAGGGCGGTGTCGATGCCCCGCTCGACGAACGGGATGTCGTTCGAGCTCATCTCGATGTCCAGGCTGTAGGGCTGCTTCTGGAACCCCACGAAGACGCCGGGGCCCGCCCCCGTCGCGTAACCCAGCCAGAAGTCCCGGATCGCCGTGCGGTTGTCCGCGAACTCGAGCTCGGCCGCCCAGCTCAGGCTCTCGGGCAGCGTGCCCTTCAGCTCGAAGCGCGCGCGGCGCAGCTCCGTCCCGTCGTTGATGACCGGATCGAGCGAGCCCTCGCCGGCGTGCTCGTTGAGGTCGGCGTGCATGCGGCCGCCGATCTGGATGCTCGACTCGCCGTCCGCCGAGCGCACCCGGAAGCCTCCGGAGTCGATGCTGACCACGGGGCCGTCGTCCGCGGCGGGGGCCGCCGCCGGCGCGGCCTCGACGCCGAGGAGCTGGCGCAGCTCGGCGCGCAGCTCCTCGAGCCGCCGCTCCTCCTCGTCCGTGCGGGCGGACGCGACGACGGCGCCCGCCCGCTCCTGCGGCGGACGGCCGTTGACCTGGGCACGAGCGGTCGCGAGCAAGAGCGCGTGGATTCCGTGCAAGCAGAACAAGGCTGGGCTCTCTTGGGTTCCTGGGGATTCGACGCCGGGACGACGCTCCGACCGCAGTCCGGTCCGCCGCGTCGCTCGACCTGGCCTCGCCCGGGTCGGCTGGCCTTCCCGCCGCGGCGCGGCCGCAGAGGTGTAGCGCGGGCCCCCGCCCGAGTCGAGGAGCGGCCGTGCGCGCGGCGCGGACGCAGGCGCTCGACCGGCGCCGCGCGGCAGAGGGGGGTCCGCGCGAGCCGCGGGAGAGCGGTTCCGATCGCCTCCGACCGCGCCTTCAGCGCGGGGTGCCCGGCGGCTCGCTCGCCCGCTCCTCGCCGCCCATGTAGCCGAGGGCGCGCAGCTCCTCGAGCAGGCCCTCGTCCACCTCGCCGGCGGGGGCCTCGCCGAGCAGCGCTCCGCGCCGCGCCTGGGCGTCGCGCAGGGTCATCGTCAGGCGCTGGGCGCGCTCGGCCTCGCCGGGCTCGCGCTCGATCAGGTTCTCGAGCTCGAACGCGTCCTTGCGGCGGTCGAAGAGCAGCCCGCCGGCCTCGGGCTGGTGGACGTACTTCCACTCGGGCGTCATGACCGTGAACATCTCGCCCGGGTCGTCCTCGATCTCCTTGTCGGAGCGCTGCGCGCACACCGCGCGCTCCGCGAAACCGGGCGCCAGGACGTCGAGGCCGCTCGCGTGCTCGAAGTAGCGCGCCCAGGACGGCGTGCCCCACGGCTCGATCCGTCCGAGCAGCGTCGGCACGAGGTCGATCAGGGACACGATCGAGCGCACGCGCCGCGGGGCCTGACGCGCCGCGGCGGGGAAGCGGATCAAGAGCGGCACGCGGATCTGCTCGTCCCACACCAGGCCGTGACCGGTCCAGTCGTGCTGGTTCAGGCCCTCGCCGTGGTCGGCCGTCAGGGCCAGGATCGAGCGCTCGAGCAGGCCCTGCTCGCGCAGCGCGTCGAGCAGCCGGCCGACCTCGTGGTCGGTGTACGCCACGTCGGCGCAGTAGGCGTCGAGCGCCTCGCGCGTCGGCGTCGACTCGTTCGCGCGCAGGATCTGCGTGCGGTTGCGCACCGCCGCCTCCGGGATGCGCCGCGCCGCGATCCAGGCCTCGAGCCCGGGGTCCGGCCCGTCCGAGCGGAAGCGCGCTGCGAAGGCCGGCGGCGCGCTCGGCGGCCAGTGCGGGTCGAACAGGTGCACCCACAGGAAGAAGGGCTCCGGCGGGCGCGCCGCGAGCCAGGGCAAGACCTCCGCCAGCGTCTCCCCGGCGATGCGGTTCGTCGCCTCGGGCTCGCTCCATTCGTCGAACCCGGCGTGCATCCCCGATTGCCGCTTGAGCGGGGCGGAGCTGACGAAGCCGGCCGTGCGGTAGCCCGCCTCCTGCGCGACCTGCGCGAAGGACAGCATGCCCTGCTTCCAGCCGAAGGGGCGCCCGCCGTGCATCAGGTTGGCCAGGATCCCGTGCTCGAGCGGGTAGCGCGAGGTCAAGATCGAGGCGTGGCTCGGCAGCGTCGTGGCCATCGTCGCGTAGGCGGCGTCGAACACGACGCTCTCGCGCGCCAGCGCATCGATGCGGGGCGAGGTGTCGCGGAAGTAGCCGTAGCAGCCCAGGTGGTCGGCGCGCAGCGTGTCGATCGTGATCAGCACCAGGTTCGGGCGCGCGAGGAGCGGCGGCGGCTCCTCTCCGCCGTCCGCGCAGGCCGCGAAGAGCGCGCTCGCGGCGGCGATCAGGAGGCGGGTGCGGGCGCGCGTGCGGAGGACCCGATCCATGGGTGCGCGACCCCGAGCGAGGCCGCGGGCAGCCAGCGTATCGGATCGAGCGACGGGCAGCCACGCCGTCGCCCGCGGCGCGCCGCCGGCGCGAGGTGCGCGCCGCGCCGCGCTGCGCCGCGACGCGCGCCCTGCGCGCGCTGCGCGGCTACAATCGCCGTCGCGATGCTCGCGCGGGTCCTCTCGATCGTGCTGCTCGCGCTCTGCGCGCAGGCTCAGGAGCCCGCGGAGGCGCGGCCGAACGTGCTCTTCGTCTCGATCGACGACCTCAACGACTGGATCGCGCCGCTCGGCGGGCTCGGCGAAACGCCGCGCACGCCGGCCTTCGAGCGGCTGGCGCGCGCCGCGGCGACCTTCACGAGCGCCCACTGCACCGCGCCGGCCTGCAACCCCTCGCGCGTGTCCGTGCTCGTCGGGCTGCGCCCCTCGTCGAGCGGCGTGTACGGCAACCAGAGCGACTGGCGCGCCGCGCTGCCCGGCGCGGTCACGCTGCCGCGGCTCTTCCGCGACAACGGCTACGAGGTCGTGGGCTTCGGCAAGGTGTTCCACGACAAGGACCAGGACGAGGACGCCTGGGAGCGCTTCGTCGCGCTCCCCAACACCGCCCGGGACGACCAGGTCCAGCACGAGCGGCTGGGCCGGCTGCGCTGGAGCGCGCTGCCGGACGCGGCGGAGGCGGGGCTCCCCGACCACGGCCATGCGACCCTCGCCGCCGAGTACCTGCGCCAGCCCCACGAGCGCCCGTTCTTCCTGGCCGTCGGCTTCGCGCGCCCGCACCTGCCATGGTTCGTCCCCGAGCGCTACTTCGCGCTCTACGCGCCCGGGCGCCTGCCGCTGCCGCGCGTGCTGGCGGACGACCTGGCCGACGTCCCGCGCATCGCGCGCGCGCTCGCCAGCGCCTCCTCCAGCGACGACCACGTGCGGATCCTCGAGCGGGACGCCTGGCGGACCGCGGAGCGCGCGTACCTGGCCTCGGTCTCCTTCGTGGACGCGGAGCTCGGCCGGCTGCTCGACGCGCTCGCCGAGGGGCCGCACGCGCGCGACACGATCGTGTGCGTCTGGAGCGACAACGGCGTGCACCACGGGGAGAAGGAGCACTGGCGCAAGTTCACGCTGTGGGAAGAGTCCACGCGCGTGCCCTTCTTCCTCTCCGCGCCCGGCCTCACCGCGGGCGGCGAGCGCATCGAGCGTCCCGTGGACCTGGTGCACGTGCTGCCGACGCTGGCCGACCTGTGCGCGCTCGACGTCCCCGCGGCGGTGCGCGCGCGCTGGGACGGCCGCAGCCTGCGACCGCTGCTCGCGTCGAGCGCCGCGCCGTGGGACGCGCCCGCGCTGACGACCTACGGCCGCGGCAACGACTCGCTGCGCACGGAGCGCTGGCGCTACATCCGCTACGCGGACGGCTCCGAGGAGCTCTACGACCACGCGGAGGACCCCGACGAGTGGCACAACCTGGCGCGCGACGCGCAGACGGCGGAGCTGCGCCGGGAGCTCGCCGCGCTGCTGCCGCGCGATCCCGCTCCCGCCGCCCCGCGGATGCCGCGCACCCCCGGCGGGGCCTCGGGCGCCGAGGACGAGTAGCCGCGCGCGAGCGCTCCCGCGCCGCTACTCGTATCCCGCCCGGTTGCCGCCCTGCCAGCGGATCTCGACGCCGTCGATCCCGCTCGGGCGCCAGACGCCCCAGCGCTCGGGGTCGAGCAGCTCGAGGGTGACGCGCTGGCCCTGCGACGCCAGGGTCAGCGGCAGCGTGGAGCGCCAGCTGTCCGAGACGACGTCGATCTTGACCTCCTCGCACGGCCCGGGGAGCACCAGCGAGAAGCCGCGCTTGGCGAGCTCCTGGCCCAAGAGCCGCTGCCGCTCGTCGAGCAGGACCACGCGCAGCGCGCGGTCCGCGCTGCCCGTGTTGCGCAGGCCGAAGCTGTCGCTGAAGAGGCTCTGCGTGCCCAGCCGCTCGTCCACGCGATGGACCAGCCGGCCGTACACGAGCGAGGGCGACGCGTGCCAGCGGAAGAGGTGGGGCAGCCCGTCGATCAGGACGAAGCCCGCCAGCCCCGCGCACCCGAGCCCGAGCAGGGTCGCGCGCCGCGTCGGCGCGCGCAGGCGAGCCAGGCCGACGCCCGCCGCCGGCAGCAGGAGCGCCAGCGAGGGCAGGTTCTGGCGCGGCATGCCGAAGCACAGGGCGGGCAGCGCCGAGCACGCCGCTACGAGCGCGAGCAGGAGCCCGCGCTGCGCCAGGCTCGACGCGCCGAGCCCGAAGCCGTACGCCGCGAGCGCGACGAGCCCCAGGTAGCCGAGCCCGAGCGCGAGCGCGATCCCCGCCACGACCGCCGAGGGGAGCGGCGGGTACACCGCCTTCAGCACGTGGCGCAGGACCGTCGCGTCCAGCGTCCAGAGCAGGCGCAGCCGCAGCAGGATGCGCTGGGCGAAGCCGGCCGGGTCGGCGCGGATCGTCTCCAGCGCGAGCTCGGCAGCGGTCTCGTCGTACGAGAGCGAGCGGCGCTCCATCTCGCGCGCGATCGTCTCCTGGATGCGGTCCTTGCCCGCCGGGCTGGCGATCACCGAGTCCTCTCCGGCCTCGATGAACGGGTTGTTGCCGACGTAGAGGTTGTAGCCGCCCTGCGTCGAGAGGAGGACGAAGCGACCCTGCATGCGGTGCTGCAGGGCGAGCCAGGGCAAAAGGACGAGCGCCGCCGCCGCGAGCGCGACGAGCGGCAGGAGCACGCGCCGCCGCGCGAGCCTCCACCCGCACCAGACCGGCAGGACCACGGCGAAGGGCAAGACCGCCGCCCGCGTCAGGCCGAGCAGGCCGAGCGCGGCCCCGGCCACGAGCGCCCGGCGCAGGCCGCCCTCCTCCTCGCCCCCGGCCAGGCGCAGGAAGCAGAGGAGCGTCGCGAACACGAGGAACAGGAAGAGCGTCTCGGACCAGAGCAGGTGCGAGAAGGCCACGAAGCTCGGATAGAGCGCGTGCGCGGCGGCGGCGCACAGCGCTCCCCTGCGGTCCGTCAGGCGCCGGGTCACCAGGTAGACGAGCGGCGTCGTCAGCGCGGAGACCAGGACGACGACCAGCCGCGCGCCGACCACGCCGCCCAGCCACACGCCCGGCGCCAGGACCAGCGGGTGCAACGGCGGCCACAGGCCGCCGCCGTACAGCGTGCGCCACGCCGCCGCGGCCGGCGCCGTTCCGCCGAGGAGGCTCTTCACGACCTCCAGGGCTCCCTCCGCGCGCCGCAGGTAGCCGCCCTCGTCGAAGATGGCCCGCACGTCGCTCTGCGCGACGAGCGCGAAGAGGAGCCCGCGGATCGCGAGCGAGAGCGCGAGCACGAGCGAGAGGTCGCGCCCGGTCCGCCGCGCAGGAGCCTCGACGTTCGCCATGGACACTAGTAGCCCAGCGCGCGCAGGTGCTCCTGGAGCTCCTCGTCCGCCGCGCTCGCCGGCGCCTGCCGCACGCGCATCAGGCACGCCTGCCCGCGCAGCTCTGCGCGCGGATCCGTGCCCGTGCACGCGCGCAGCGCCCCGGCGGTGGCGTCGAGCTCGGTCCCTGCCGCGGAGAGGACGAGCGGGAGCTCGCGCGCCGCGCGGCGATCGGCGCCGAGGACCAGCGCCGGCTCGGCGCAGCCCTCGGCCTCGAAGGCGACGACCTCGAGCGCGGCGTCCTCGGGCTCGAGCCGGAAGGACAGCGCGTCCTGGTCCACGAGGAACGCGGGCGGCGGCCAGGCCGTGTTCGGCCGGTTGTGCGTCGTGAAGTCGAAGGCGAACGAGCGCGCCCCCTCCTCCAGCTCGATGCGGTCCCCCTCCTCCAGCCCGCGGCCGAGCACGTCCACGAAGCGGCCGTCCGTCCGCAGGCGCCCGCGGAAGCGGCGGTCCGTCCGGTCGGGCTCGTTCGCGACGACGAGATGGAAGCCCTGCGCGGCGCGCAGCGACCACTCGTCGAGGAGCGCGCCCAGCTGCGCGACCACCTCGGGCGAGCGCGCGGACAGGTCGTGCTCCTCGCGCGGGTCCGCCTCGAGGTCGTAGAGCTCGACCCGATCCCGCGGGGACGAGGAGCGGATCAGCTTGTAGCGCCCCTTGCGCACGGCCTGCACCCGGAAGCTCGCGTCGCCCTTCCCCTCGCGGTCGAGGTCGAAGAAGAGGGCGCGCTCGGCGGGCGCGGCGCCGCCGGCCACCCGGCGCAGGTCGAGGCCTGGGAGCGCGGCGGACGGCTCCGCCCCCGCCGCGGCGAGGATCGTGGGGACCACGTCGAGCAGGCTGGCGGGAGCGGCGACGCGCCGCCCCGCGAGCTCGTTGCCGGGGAACTTGACCAAGAGCGGGACGCGCACGACCTCCTCGTACAGGGTCTGCTGGTGCCCGGCCCGGCCGTGGTCGAGGAACTCCTCGCCGTGGTCGGAGACGTAGACGATCAGCGTGTCGTCGTAGCGACCGCGCGCGCGCAGCTCCTCGAGCAGCCGCCCGAAGACCCGATCGCTGTAGGCGATCTCGCCGTCGTACGCGTCGATGCTCGCCGCGACCTCCTCGGCGTCGGGCGCGGCGTTGATCTGCGCGGGCGAGCGCACGAGTCCCGGGTCGTACGGCCAGGGATTGCGCCCGGGATCGGGCGGGCGGTAGGGCTGGTGCGGATCGATCGTGTGCAGGTACAGGAACGACGGCCGCTCCCCGCGCTCCAGCAGGCCCTCGGAGAGCAAGAGGTCGAGGAAGTCCCCGGCGCGCGTCGCCGGGGGCCGGTCGCGGAAGCGCTCGAAGCCGCGGTCGAAGCCCCAGGCCGGATCGACGTTGGGGTTGGCCGAGATCCCCGCCGTGGCGTAGCCCCGCCGCCGCAGCAGGTCGGCCAGCACGCCCACCTCGGGGTCGATGCGGTCGGAGCCGGTGATGGCGCCGTGCTCCAGCGGATCGAGGCCCGTCAGGAGCGAGGCGGTGGACGGCTTCGTCCACGAGCTGGGCGCGTACGCGCGCTCGAAGACGACCGCGTCGCGCGCGAAGGCCGCGAGGTGCGGCGCCGTCGAGCGCTCGTAGCCGAACGGGTCCAGGTGGTCGGCGCGCAGCGTGTCCACCAGGAAGACGAGCACGTCCGGCGGGCGCGCGTCCGGCGGACGGCAGCCCAGCGACAGGCATGCGAGCGCGAGGCCCGAGGCGCGCGCCCGGCGCGGCGGGAGAGGTCGGCGCATGCCGCGGCCATCGTAGGGCGCCCGTCCCGCGGGCGGACAGCGCCGTCCCGGATTCGTCGGCTGCCGCGGCGACGCGGTCACGCGCGCGCTCCGGCGCCCGGCGCGCTCGCTCGGCCGGCGGCGCCGAGCGCCTCCTGCGCCGCGTCCGCGCGGCGGCCTGCGCGGCACCGCCCGATATACTCCGTCGCGTCGCTCCCCGCCGGAGCCCGGCATGCACCGATCGAGCAAGGTCCGCCGCGCGCGCGCGCCGTCGCGCCTCCTGATCGCCGCCGCGAGCGCGCTCGTCGCGGCCTGCGCGCGGGGCGTCGAGGAGCCGCCGCCGCTCCTCGCGCGCCCGAACCTGGTGCTGATCACGATCGACACGCTGCGCGCCGACCACCTGGGCTGCTACGGCTACTTCCGCGACACCTCGCCCCGCATCGATGCGCTGGCGCGCGAGAGCGTCGTGTTCGACGCCGCCTACGCGACGATGGCCACGACGCTGCCGAGCCACGCCTCGATCTTGACCTCGCGCTACCCGCTCGAGCACGGGATCCTGGCCAACCTGATGCACGGCGGGCGCCCCTTCGGCTGGAAGCAGGGCATGCTGTCCTTCGCGCAGGTCGCGCAGGAGGCGGGCTACCGCACGGCCGGCTTCGTCAGCTCCGCCCCGCTCAAGCGCTCGTCGGGCATCGCCGTCGGCTTCGACGACTGGAGCGAGCCCGCGGCGAGCCAGCGCAAGGCCGGGGAGACGCTGGCGGAGGTCTTGCCCTGGCTCGAGGCGTCCCCGGCGGAGCCCTTCTTCCTGTGGGTGCACCTGTACGACCCGCACTGGCCGTACGTCGCTCCCCCCCCGTTCGACCGGCGCTTCCGCTCGGACGCGCCCGACCCCGAGCTCGAGGCCTGGATCGCCGCGCGGCGCATCCGCGCGTCGCTCGTGCAGCGGGACCAGGAGACGCGCACGAGCGCGCTGCTCGACGACTACTGCGGCGAGGTCGCCTACGCCGACCACGAGGTCGGCCGGCTGCTCGACGCGCTGCGCGCGCGCGACCTGCTCGAGCGCTCGATCGTGACCCTGACCGCCGACCACGGCGAGGGGCTCAACCAGCACGACTGGGCCGCGCACGGCCTGGTGTGGGACGAGCAGCTGCGCGTGCCGCTCTTGATCCGCTTCCCCGCCGCGGCGCGTCAGGCGCCGCGACGCGTGGGCGCGCTCGTGTCGCTGATCGACCTCGTGCCGACCCTGCTCGGGCGCGTCGAGCCTTGGGGCACGCCGTCCTGGTCGCGCTACCTCGCGCTCGCGAGCGGCTGCGACGCGCTCGCGCCCGACTTCGCCGAGCGCGCGCTGTCCGCGCAGCGCACCGGCCGCGAGATGAAGGACGACCCGGGCGAGATGTACGCGACCATCACGCCGGAGTGGAAGTACATCGAGCAGCCCGAGGCCGGCGCCCTGCTCTTCGCGCGCCGCACGGACCCCTTCGAGCTCGACGACCTGGCCGAGCGCGAGCCCGCCGAGGCCGCGCGCGCGGAGCGCCTGACGGCGGCCCTGCGCGACGCCCAGACGCGCCGCGGCGCGCTGCTGGGCGAGGCCCAGGCCGGCGAGGCGGACGAGGGCCAGCTCGAGGCGCTGCGCGCGCTCGGCTACCTCGGCGGCGAGGACGGCCGCTCCGGCGCGCCGCCCTCTCCCGCGC
>CADEGS010000131.1 GCA_902826945.1 uncultured bacterium
CGCGGCGAGGTGTCGTAGACGACCGGCGCCGTGACGCGGATGCCGAGCTCGCGCAGGCGCGAGGAGAGCTCGGTCGCGAGCCGCCCGCGCGGCCACATGACGAGCGAGCCGGGGCGCAGGCGCGGGATCAGCTCGCTCACCAGCGCCGCCGCCGAGGGCGCCCCGCCGATCTCGACCGTGAAGCCGAGCTCGCGCAGGAGCGTGGCCGAGGTGCGCCCGACCGTGGCGCAGGGCACCCCGCGCAGGCGCTCGGCGCGGGCCAGCGCCGGGACGGCGTTGCGGCTCGTGACGCAGATCCAGTCGGGGTCCTTGTCGAGGCCGATCGTGGGGTCGACGTCGAGCTCGTGGATCGCGAGCAGGGGCACGACGAAGGGCTCCCAGCCGGCGTCGCGGGCGGCGCGCTCGTAGCGCTCGACCTGGGCGATGGGGCCGGTCAGGAGCAGGCGTCGGCGCCAGGAGCCCATGGAGGGCTAGCATAGCTCCCGGCCGCCGCCCCCCGCATGAGCTCCGCCGCCCTGCCCTCCTGGGATCCCGGGACCTACGGACGCTACGAGCGGGAGCGCCTGCGCCCGGCGCTCGACCTGCTGGCGCGCGTGCCCCCGCTCGCGGCGCGCCGCGTGGTCGATCTGGGCTGCGGCGCGGGCGGACCCACGCGGGCGCTGGCCGCGCGCTTCCCCGAGGCCGAGATCGTCGGCGTGGACGGCTCGGCGGACATGCTGCGCGAGGCCGCCGCCGCCCCCGGCGGCGAGCGCATCCGCTGGCGCCACGAGGACCTCGCCTCCTGGCGCCCGCAGGAGCCCCTGGACCTCGTCTTCTCGAACGCCGCGCTGCACTGGCTCGACGACCATCCCGCGCTCTTCGCGCGCCTGGCGCGAGCGCTCGCGCCGGGCGGCGTGCTCGCCGTGCAGATGCCCGCCTCGCACGACCTCGCCTCGCACCGCCTGCTGCGCGCGACGCTGGCCGAGCGCGCGCCCGACGGGAAGCCCTTCGGCTCCGACGCCCTGCGCGCGCGCCGCGAGCGCCGCCCCGTCGCCGAGCCGCTCGCCTACCGCCGCTGGCTCGCGCCCTGCGTGCGCTCGGTCGACGTCTGGCTGTACGAGTACGAGCAAGAGCTCGAGGGCGAGGACGCGGTGCTCGCCTGGGTGCGCGGCACGGCGCTGCGCCCCGTCCAGGACGAGCTCGCCGCGCGGCCGGCTGGAGTGCGCGAGGCGTTCCTCGAGCGCTATCGAGCGCTCCTCGCCGAGGCCTATCCGCCCGACGCCAGCGGCCGCACGCGCTTCGACTTCCCGCGGCTGTTCGTGGTGGCGCGGGGGTAGGCGCACCGGCTCCGCGCGGACGCGCTCGCCGTCAGGCGCGAGCGGCCCTTCGCACGACCTGGCGTCGTCCTACGACGGCTCCCAGGAGGAGCGGCAGGCCGCTCGCGAAGGCCAGGGTCCGGTCGAGGGTCCCGTGCACCGGCGAGCCGAGCAGGGCCGAGGCGCCGAGGACGAGCGGGCCGGCCAGGGCCGCGACGGCGAAGGCCGCGACGATGCCGCGGCTCGGGAGCGCTCGCGCGCAGACGAAGCCCGTCGCGAGCGTGGCGAGCACGAAGAAGCCGGGGCTGTCGTCGGACTCGGCCACGAGCGCGGCCAGCAACCCGGCGACGAGGATCGCCAGCGTCGCGCCCAGGAAGGCGCGCGACGGCGTGCGGACTCCCTTCCATCCGAGCGCGAGCGTCGTGCCGACGACGTGCGTCCAGAACCAGCTCCTGCCGCGCGTGCGGGACTCCTCGAGCAGGTCGCCCTCGATCGAGAGGGCCTCCTCGGGAGAGGTGAAGAGCGTCAGCAACGTCGCAGCCGCGGACAGCCTAGCCATGCGAACCTCCGAGGAGCTCCAGCCCCTCCATCATGCTCTGGAGCGCGCGCTGCGCGCGGTCGAGCGCCCGGGCGCCCGAGGCGGTGACCGCGTAGAAGCGCTTCGCCCGACCGCCGCGCTCGCGCGTCGGCTCGCCCAGCCGCGAGCGCAGGAGGCCCTTCTCCTCGAGCCGCTGCAGCGTGGTGTAGAGCGCTCCCGGCGTGACGTCTCGCCCCGTGCGCTCGACGATCTCCGAGCGGATGCGGACGCCGTAGGCGTGCGCACCGGTGCGGAGGATCGCCAGGATCACGAGCTGCTCGAACTCGCCGAGGCCGCGCGGGTCGGACATAAGGGCTACAAAGTAGGTGTAATGGGGCGAGGCGTCAAGCGGGTGGAGCACATCTTCTTGGCTGGTTCCCTGTGCGGGATGCGCCGGAAGCCATCTGGCGTCATCGCTCGCGGCTTCGCGCAGCAGGGGGGGCGCAACGTCCAGGCACGTGCTTCCGTCGCTGCGCGACGATGGGGTCGCGCCTGCGGCGCGACGAGGCCTGCGGCGCACGGCGCTGCACGCGCCGGCCGCGGCCATGCGGCCGCGGCTGAGCCTCCTCGCGCCGCGAGGGGTCTCAGCCCTTCCGGTGGTACTTCCCCGTCATGAACGGGTGCCACGCGCTGCCGTCGGGCGAGACCTCCATCGAGAACTCGTAGGCGTCCTTCTTCGGGAAGGTGAACGAGCAGCGCATGTGGCCCTCGGGGCTCTGCGCGACCAGGCGCAGCGCCTTGCCCTCGAACCCGCCGCGGAAGACGGTCGGCGGTCCGCCCATCGAGTCCATCCAGTGCATCTGGTACTCGCTCGCCTGCGCGTCGTAGCGGAAGATCCCGTGGCCGGAGAAGCTCGGCTTGCCGCCGCGCTTCTGCTGGTACTCCTGCACGAGCGCGAACCCGTCGAGCGCGACCTTGTTCTTCACCTTGGCCTTGGCCGAGCCGCCCTTCGGGTCGAACGGCGAGGGCGAGTGCTGCTCCTCGCCGCTCCAGGTGCCTTCGAGCTTGAGGAGCTTCTTGTGAGCGGCGGTGGGCTTGGGCATCTTCATCGAGGGTTCCTCCTGGGGCCGGAGCCGCAAGGGTAGCGCGGCTCGCTCCGCGGCGAGAGCCCGGAGCGTCCGGGCCGAGCCGTCGGAGCGCGCTCTCGGCAGCTCAGCGAACCGGCGGCACCCAGGCCGGGAGCGGCGCGGCGATGCCGGGGAGCGTGGGCACGGCGAGGGGGCCCGGGAGGGTCGCGTCCGCGCGGTGGTGGTCGCAGCCCTCGTCGTGGCAGTGGTGGTCGCAGTCGCCGGAGCAGGCGGCGACGTGGCACCGGCCGCTCGCGAGACCGAGGGCGAGGAGCAGGACGAGCGTCGCTCGCACGAGGGAGGCCGGGCGGGTCACGACCCGATTCTAGGTCGGCTGCGGCGATCCGTTCAGGGGGCGCCGTCGGCGGAGACGCCGGCGCGGCGGCGGAGCACGCGATCGCCCTGCTTCCCGCCGACGCAGCGCGCTGCGGCCGGCGCCCTCCGCGGGGAGCGCTACGATGCCGCGCGTGAAGGCGAAGGCGAGGCGGCTCCGTCGGCTCGCGCGCCTCGCGCTCGCGCTCGTCGCCATCGCGCTCGGTCTCGAGCTCGGGCTGCGCTGGCTCGTGCTCGGCACGAGCGACCTGGCGCGGCGCCTGGGCGCGCCGCTGCGCCGCGCGGAGCTGTGGGCCGACGCGCGCGGCGACGGGGAGTACTGGCAGCTCCAGGCGCTCTTCGCGGGCGAGAGCGCCGGGTGGCCGCACCCCGACCGCGATCCCGAGCTCGGCTGGCTGCGCTCGGACCTCGACCCAAGGACGCTCGCGCACCCCGACGAGGAGCGCGTCGGCGCGCGCCGGCCGGTGCTCCTCCTCGGCGACTCGTTCGCCGAGTGCGCCACGCCGCCGGAGGACTGCTGGCAGGGCTTGCTCGAGCGCGACCCGCTCGGCGCGCGCTTCGCGCTCCTGAACTACGGGAACGGCGGCTACGGGCTGGGGCAGATCCTCCTGCTCGCCCGGCGCGCGCTCGAGCGCTGGCGCGGGCGCGACCCGCTCGTCGTGGTGGGGATCCTGGTCGACGACGACCTCGACCGGAGCTGGCTCGCGCTGCGCAACTTCCCCAAGCCCCGCTTCCGCCTGGAGCAGGGCCGGCTCGTGCTCGAGCCGCCCGGCGCGCCGAGCGCGAAGGAGCAGCTCGCCCTGCGCCCGCTCGCGATCCGCTCGCTCCTGTGGCGCGCGCTGCTCTACCAGTGCGGCCTGCCCGGGCGCGCGCGCGGCTGGCTCACCGGCGAGGCGCGCCGCGTCGAGGAGAAGCGCGCGCTGAACCGCGCGTTGCTCGAGGCGCTCGAGGAGGAGCTCGACGCGCGCGGGCTCGAGCACTTCTACCTCTTGTTCCACGCGCAGACCGCGCTGCACCAGGAGGTGCCCTTCCGCTGGCAGGAGCCGCTGCTCTACGAGGCGCTCGGCGCGCTCGGGGCGCCCTTCGTGTCCTCGCGCCGCGCGCTGCTCGAGGCGATGGCCGAGCGCGAGACGGGCGTCGAGCACTTCTTCCTCGCCTCGGGCCCGGGCCGCAACCACTACACCGCCGAGGGCAACGCCGCCGTCTTCCGCGCGCTGCGCGACGGGCTCGAGGGCCGCTTCGAGCCCGCCGTCTGGATGCAGGGCGCGCCGCCGCATCCGAAAGAGCGGCGGCACGACGGGCGCTAGCGTGCGTCGCGCGGCGGCGCGGCCCGGAGGCGGGCCCGTGCCCCGCGGGAGCAGCTCCGATCAGAGCCGCGCGCGCCCGTCCTCGACGCCGTCCTCGCGGTCGATCGCGCGCACCGCGCTGCGCAGCTCGTCGGCGCTGCACAGGCCCTTGTCCACGATCACGCGCTGGAGCGCCTTCGTCGCCAGCGCCAGCTCCTCGAGCGCGGCCTGCAGGCGGCCGGCGTCCACGCCGCTGCCGCCGCTGCGGAAGGAGCTCAGCTCGGCGCGCGCGGCGGCGGCCTCGGTGCGCGCCCGGTCGATCTGGGAGTGCTGGTAGATGTCGAAGATCCAGTTGATCAGGCCCATGGGTCGCTCTCGGACAGGGGATGGGGGACGGAGGTGGAGCGTACGCCGCTCCCCCTCGGGGATTCAGGCGCGTGCGGCGGGCGTGCGCTCGCTCACGCCTCGCGCGCCGCGTCGATCAGCGCGCCGGCGCCGCGTGCGAGCAGGTCGGCGGCCAGGCGCTCGCCCAGCGCCTCGGCCTCCTCGCGCGGGCCGCGGACGCGGCCCTCGACGGAGCCCTGGCCGTCGAGCGCGAGCACGCGCGCGCGCAGCGCCAGCGCACTCTCGGCGGCGCGCGCCAGCGCGCCGATCGGCACGTTGCAGCCGCCGCGCAGCGCGCGCAGGAGCGCGCGCTCGGCCAGCGCTTCGTCGAACGCCTCGGCGTCGCGGATCGCGGCCAGGCGGCGCGCGGTGCGCTCGTCGCCGGCGCGGCAGGTCAGGCCGACGATGCCCTGGCCGACGGCGGGCAGGAAGCGCTCGGTGTCGAGCACCTCGCGCACCTCCGCGCCCAGGCCCAGGCGCTCGAGGCCCGCGCGCGCGAGCAGCATGCCCTCGGCCGCGCCCGCGCGCAGGTGCGCCAGGCGCGTCTCGACGTTGCCGCGGATGCCGACGACCTCGAGGTCGGGGCGCAGCGCGCGCGCCAGCGCGGCGCGGCGGCGGCTGCCGGTCGCCAGGCGCGCGCCGCGCGGCAGCGCGTCGAGGCGCGCGCAGGAGGGCGCGACGAAGGCGTCCTCGACCGGTCCGCGCGCCAGCGTGCCGGCCAGGACGAGCCCCTCCTGCAGCTCGGTCGTCATGTCCTTCAGGCTGTGCACCGCCGCGTGCGCGCGGCCGTCGAGCACGGCGCGGTCCACCTCGACCGTGAAGATCCCGACGCGGCCGAAGCGCTCGAGCGCGCTCGTCTGGTCCTCGTCGCCCGAGGATCGGATGCGCAGGATCTCGACCTCGAGGTCGGCGAACGCGCCGGCGAGCTGGCGGCGCGCCTCCTCGGCCTGCCACAGGGCGAGCGGGCTCGCGCGCGAGGCCAGGACCAGCTTCACGGCTCGCGCAGGAAGCGCGCGTAGGCGCTCGCCAGCGACTCGGGCTCGACGCTGTCGCGCGCGGTCTCCTTCAGGCCGGAGAGCGCGACGTCGAGCAGGTGGCTCGTCAGGCGGTGCGCGAGCTGCACCAGCTCGCTCGAGGCGTGCGGGCCGGCGACGGCGTCGAGCTCCTGCTCGCGCACGCTCTCGAAGCGCTCGCGCAGGCGCGCGATGGCCGGCGAGAACGAGGCGTAGGCGCGCAGGCCGAGGAACTTGTGCACCTCGGCCACCAGGATCGGCGCCGCCTCCTCGCTCGCGCGCTGGCGCGCGCGCTGGTTCGTGTCCACCAGCTTGGCGACGTCGTCGAGGTCGTAGACGAAGACTTGCGGGTGCAGGGTGAGCTCGGCGTGCACGGCGCGCGGCACCGAGAGGTCCACCACGACCAGCGGCCGGTCGCGCTGCGCCAGCTTGCGCCGCGCGCCGGCGGCGACCGCGACCAGTCCCGGCGCGCCGTCCACGCAGACGACGACCAGGTCGGCCGCGAGCACGAGCGCCTGCAGGTCCTCGAGCCCGGCGGCCAGCGCGCCGACCTCGCGCGCGGCGTCCGAGGCGTGCTCGAGGGTGCGGTTGGCGATCGTCAGGCGCCCGACGTCGTGCTCGCGCAGGTGGCGCGCGACCAGGCGCGCCGTCTCGCCCGCGCCGACGATCAGGACGCTCGCCTCGTCGAGCCGGCCGACGACGTGCTGCGCCAGGCCGACGCCGGCGCGCGCGACCGAGAGCGTGCCTGCGCCGACGGCCGTCTCTGCGCGCACACGCTTGCCGCACACGAGCGCCCGCTCGAGCAGCGCCTCGAGCGTGCCGCCCAGGCTCTCCGCGCGCCGCGCGGCGTTCAGCGCGTCCTTCACCTGCGCCAGGACCTGGCTCTCGCCCAGCACCAGGCTGTCGAGCCCGGACGCGACGCGGAAGACGTGGATGACCGCCTCGACGCCGCGGAAGGCGTACTGGCACTCGAGCGGCACGCGCTCGAACAGCGCGCGCCGCACGACGCCCTCGGCCGCGCCGGAGTCGAGCGCGTCGCGCCCGGCCACGACCAGGGCCTCGGTGCGGTTGCAGGTCGAGAGCAGCCAGGCCTCGCGCACCTCGCGCGTGGCGACCAGCTCGCGCAGGCGGCGCTCGAGCTCGGCCGGCTCGAGCGCGCAGCGCTCGCGCACCTCGACCGGCGCGGTCTTGTGCGAGAGGCCGAGCAGGAAGAGGCCGAGCTCGCTCACGAGTGCGCGCTCCAGTGGAAGGTCAGGTCCGGGATCAAGGTCAGGAGCCCGGCGCAGAGCAGCACGGTCAGCCCGGCCGCGGCGGCGAACGAGGCGCGCCAGGCGGAGAAGCCGGGGATGCGGTGCGAGAACGACACGATCCCGAAGTGCACCCAGAGCAGGATCAGCGCCAGCACCCAGGGGTCGGAGTAGCGGAAGCCGGCGACGCTCTCGAAGTGGGCGTAGCCGATGCCGAAGTTGAGGCCGACCGCGAGCAAGAGGAAGCCGGCCAGCGCCGCGCGGCGCGTCAGGCCGGCCAGCGCGCGCAGGCTCGGCATGCCGAGCACGAAGGCGTCGATCGCGTGGCGCCGCATGCGCCGAAAGACGGCCAGGTAGAGCCCGCCGTAGAGGCCCGAGAGCACCAGCGCGGCCGCAGCCGCGACGCTCGTCAGGGCGTGGAAGACGTAGAACGAGCTCGACAGCGCCGGGGGCGGGCGCGGGTCGAGCGGGCCGAAGCCCGAGGCGGCGAGCTGCAGGAGCGTCGCCGCGCTCAGGACGAGCGTCCCGACGCCGCCGTGCGGCACGCGCCGGGCCGTCAGGGCGAACAGCCAGACGACGACGCCGGTGACCATCGAGAGCGTGGTCCACGCGTCCCAGGCCGGGAAGGCGCCCGAGCGCTGGGCCTGGACGAGGAAGAGCGCCGGGTGCGCGAGGAGCGCCGCCGCCAGCACCGCGCGGCGTGCGCGCAGGACGCGCGGCGCCGCCGGAGCGGTGAAGTGCAGCCCGTAGAGGAAGGCGGCCGCGAGGTACGCCGCGGGCAGGAACACCGTCAGCGCCTGGGCCAGGGCGGGGAGCGCGCTCATCGCGCGGGCCTCCCGGCGCTCGCGGAGCGCAGGCGCGCGCGCGGTCGCGGGGCTCCGGGGCGGAGGGTCGTTGCGGGACCTCGGGGATCCACGGGGTCGGCGCAGGGAGGGCGATCCGCCGCGGTCGCCCGCGGGGCCGCCCGCTCGCGGCGGGCCGAGGCCGAGATGGTAGCAGGCACGCGCGGCACCCCGGCTCCCTCGTCGGCCGCCGGGGCGGCTCGACCCGAGCCCGCGCTGGCGAAACCGCCGGCCGGCTCGCGGCGAGGACGCCGGGGGCGCTCGCGCGAGGGGCGGGGTCTCGGACCCGCTCGCTCAGCGCGTCTCGGGCGGGGAGAGCGGCGCCTGCGAGAGCCGGCCGGCGGCGCCGTAGAACAGGCCGGCGAGGCGCGCCTGCTCGAGCCAGCGGCCGCCGGCGAAGACGCCGTCGATCGCGGCGGCGTTCGCGATGTCCGCCAGCGGGTCGTCGGCGAGCAGCACCAGGTCGGCGCGGCGGCCGGGCTCGATCGAGCCGCGCTCGTCCGCGATCCCGAGCCACACGCACGGCGCGCGCGTCGCGGCGGCCAGCGCGTCCCAGGGCTCGAGGCCGGCCTGGACCAGCGCGCCGAGCTCGCGGTGCAGCGCGAAGCCGGGAACGAGCAGCCACTCCGGCGCGTCCGAGCCGGCCAGGAGCGGCGCGCCGGCCTCGTGCAGCGCCACGACGATCGCGTCGCGCAGCGCGACGAAGCGCTCGCGCAGCTCCGCCGGCGGCGGGTCGGCCCAGAAGCGCGCGCGGCCCTCGAGCAGCTCGTCGCGCACCGCGTCGGAGACCATGCGCCACTCGGGGCTCGCCCGCAGCTCCTCGTCCGTGCGGCCCGTGCCGAAGGACGAGTTCAGGAAGAACTGCGTCGGCGTGCTGGCCGTGCCGCTGGCCGCGACGCGCGCCGCCAGCGCGCCGATCTTCTCCGCGTCCATGCGCGCCACGTTCGGCCAGCTCTCGCGCCGCCAGACGTTCGTGCCCGAGACGCCGGCCGAGGCCGGCACGTCGGGCGGCAGGAGCGCCTCGAGGTACTGGTCGAGGTGCTCGATCTGCATGCCCGAGGCGAGCGCGTGCTCCAGGCCGACCGAGGGGTCCACGTGGCCGATCACCGGCAGCCCGGCCGCGCGCGCGCTCGCGACCGTCGCGTCGAAGACCTCGGGTGTGATCCAGAAGGTCAGCTTGACGAAGTCGTAGCCCGCCTCCTGCGCCGCGCCGACGGCGGCGCGCGCCTCCTCCGCCGTGGTGACGACGCTGCCGTGGAAGCGCCGGCCGAAGGCGCGGCCGCAGAGCTGCGGGCTCGCCACGAAGAGCGTCGGACCGAGAAGCTCGCCCTTGGCGACGCGCTCGCGCAGCGCCAGGTGGCCGGGCCGGCCGATCGGGATGCGCACCGTGGTGACGCCCTTGGCGAGCAGGAGCTCGAGCTCGGTCTCCGCGTAGGACTCGTCGATGCGCTCGTCGGAGAGCAGGTGCGCGTGCATGTCGACCAGGCCCGGGATCAGGTAGCGCCCCGTGCCGGCGATGCGCCGCGCGCCCTTCGGCACGGCGGTGCGCGCGGCCGGGCCGACGGCGAGGATGCGCTCGCCCTGCACGAGCACGGTCTGGTCGGCGAGCACGCGCTCGGCCTCGGGCAGGCGCTCGTCGCCGGCGCGCATCGGGATCACGGCGACGTGCTCGATGGCCCAGATCGGCGGGTCGGGCTCCGCCTGGAGCGCGAGGGCCGCGAGGAGGAGCGCCAGCATGCGCGTCAGAGATCGCAGCCGCGCACGGTCTCGAACAGCGCCTCGACGCTCTCGACCGGCGTCTCCGGCAGGATGCCGCTGCCGAGGTTGAAGACGTAGCCCTCCTGCGCAGCGAAGCCCTCGAGCACGCGCGTGGTCTCCGCGCGCACGACCGCCGGCGGCGCGAACAGGATGCAGGGGTCGAGGTTGCCTTGCAGCGCGACCTCGCTGCCGACGCGCGCGACGGCCTCCTCGGGCGTCGTGCGCCAGTCGATCCCGAGCACGTCGGCGCCGGTCTCGACCAGGAGCTCGAGCAGGTGCCCGCCGCCGTTCACGTACAGGATCACCGGCGCCCCGGTGGCGCGCGCGCCCTCGACCAGCCGCCGCAGCCCGGGCAGGAGCGCGCGGCGGTAGGTGGGGGCGTCGAGCGCGCCGCCCCAGCTGTCGAAGAGCTGCAGCGCGTCCGCTCCCGCCTCGACCTGCATGGCGAGGTAGGGGACGAGGTTCTCCACCAGGCGCTCGACCAGCCGCGCGAAGGTGCGCGGCTCGCCGTGCAGGAGCTTCTTCGTGTGCTCGAAGTTGCGGCTGCCGCCGCCCTCGATCGCGTAGCTGGCGGTCGTGAAGGGCGCGCCGCAGAAGCCGACCAGCGCGCGCTCGGGGCCGAGCTCGGCGCGCACCAGGCGCAGCGACTCCGCCAGGAAGCCGGTCGCCTCGCGCGGGTCGAAGTCGGCGAGGCGCGCGACGTCCGCGGCCGTGCGCAGCGGCGGGTCGAGCCGCGGCCCCTCGCCGGCCTCGAACGTGAGCCCGAGCCCCATCGCCTCCAGCGGCAGCAGGATGTCGCTGAAGATCACCGCCGCGTCCATGCCGAAGCGCCGGATCGGCTGGCAGGTCAGCTCGGCCGCGAGCGCGGGCGTGCGCGCCAGCTCGAGGAAGCCGTGCCCCTCGCGCAGCGCGCGGTACTCCGGCAGGTAGCGGCCGGCCTGGCGCATCATCCAGGCCGGCGGCGGGCCCTCGGGCCGCTCGCGCCGGCAGGCGGCGAGGAAGCGCTCGCGCGGGGTCTCCATCGGGGCGCATTGAACACGACGGGGGCCCGCGGGTCGCCGGCTGCGGGCGTCCCGGGGAGCGGAGGAATTTTGTGAGCGCGCTCAGTTTCCGGCTTGCGGGCTTCCGATGTTGGGCTAATATGAGCGCGCTCACTTCGGAGCCCACCCCATGCGCGTGACCCGCGAGACCCAGCTCGAGACCCGCCGCCGCCTGCTGGAGGCGGCCCGCGAGCTCTTCCGCGAGGCCGGCTTCGGCGCTGCCACGACGCGCGCCGTGGCCCGCCGCGCGGGGGTCGCGGCCGGCACGCTCTTCAATTACTTCCCCGGCAAGGAGGCGCTCGGCGCCGCGCTGGTCGCCGAGGCCGCCGAGCAGGCGGAGGCGGAGTTCGACGCCCAGCGCGAGGGCCGCGCGCACGACGAGCCGCTCGAGGAGAAGCTCTTCGCCTGGGTCGCGATCCTGCTGCGCCACCTGGCGCCCTGCCGGGCCTGGGCGGCGGAGGTCGTCGAGGCGGGCGGCGGCCTGCTCGGGACGGCGGGCGCCGCGCCGGGCGAGGGCGAGCGCTTCCGCGTGCGCCACCTCGAGCGCGTCCAGGCCTGGCTCGTGGGCGCGGGGCGCTCGCGCGAGCTGGCGCTCGACCTGCACCTGTACTGGACGCTCTTCCTCGGCGTGCTCGGCTTCTGGTCGAGCGACGAGTCGGAGCACCGCGAGGCGACCCTGGCGCTGCTCGACCGCTCGATGGGCCTCTTCGCCCGCGGGCTGTCGGACGAGAGGAGCTGAACGAATGGACGCTGCCCACGGACCGACGCTGGCCGAGCTGCTCGAGGCGCTGCCGCCCGATCTCGAGCCGCGGCTGGAGGGAGGGAGCGCGCCCGCGCGCGCGGAGCTCGAGGCGATGCTGGCCGAGCTCGGGCGCCGGCCGATCGCCAGCGGCCGGCTGCCGCGGCTGTGGGCGCTCGGCACGCTCCAGGCGCGCGTCGCGCTGGCCTACCTCGCCTGGTGGCTGCGCGGCGGCTTCCAGGACGCCGAGCGCCGCCGGCGCGGGCTGGAGGAGACGCACGTCGCCGCCGCGCTGGCCGTCGTCGGGCGCATGGCCGCGCTGCGCGGCGCGGTGATGAAGCTCGGCCAGGTGCTGGCGCACTGGCCCGACGTCCTGCCGCAGGCCTTCGCCGACGTGCTCGGGCGCCTGCACGCCGAGGCGCCGCCGATGCACTTCGCGCTCCTGCGCGAGCACGTGCGCAGCGAGCTCGGCCGCGACCCGCACGAGCTCTTCGACGACTTCGAGGAGCGCGCCTTCGCCGCGGCCTCGCTCGGCCAGGTGCACCGCGCGCGCCTCAAGGGGAGCGGCCGGCGCGTGGCGGTCAAGATCCAGTACCCCGACATCGCGCGCACGATCCGGGGCGACCTCGCCAACCTGAAGGCGGC